>JAIQFJ010000029.1 GCA_020073325.1 Terriglobia bacterium
TTCAGCAGACTCCACAAACCGGCGCGCAGGCCGCAAAGCCTGCTCCACCATCGGCTCGGACGCTCTACTAGGGTGTTTCGACGCGCCAATGATCGCTGCCGTTGGTTTTGAGCAGGAGCGCCTTGCCGCTGGCGACGTAGAGGAACTCCACGACATCAGGACTGAAGGACTCGCTGCCGAGACGGAAGGTGGCTTCGCCGATCGGCTCTAAAGGCGCCGTCCCGCCGGCCCACAGTTTTCCTTTTCGGAGCACGATCCGGGTGGAACGGAACCAGGGGCTGTCGGACCGGTAATGTCCGACGAACGCTTCGTAGTGCTTGGGCGCGGGGAAATCCTTCGGTCCGGTATATTTCTCGTTCACATACCAGTCCGGTCCGTGCGACAGTTCCACGACTTTTCCATTACTGCGGCCGAAGAGCAGCGGGAAGCGCCGCCAGGAATATTCATCGGCCAGGAAACTATTCGCGCCGAGCTGTTCGAGAGGGATCTTCCGATCTGCGTCGAGGATGCTTAGCGCGGAGCCCTCGGCCACCACCTGTAGCTTGCGTCCCGCGGGAGTTTGGAAGAGTCCGGCGAAATCGGAAGCGCTTTTCACTTGGCGGGGATCGTTCAACTCCGGAGGCGCGGGCCCGGGCTTGCTTTGCTTTTCCGCGTTCATCAGGCGGACGGCGAACTCCGTCGCCGGAACGGGACGATAACCTTGCTGGGCATTAATCGACGCAAATGCCGCCACTCCGCTGTCCAAATCCACCGTGATGGAAGACATGAACGATGCCATTCCTCCGGTGTGCCGCAGAATGAGGTGGCCGTCCAGATGGTCGACGCCGATGCCATACCCGTATTTCGAGGTCGGCCCGAGTTCGTCGGCTTCGATGTAGGGCTTGGTGAATTTCGCGAAGCTCTCCTTGGAGATCACGCCGGCGCCGCCGTTCATCAGCATGCGCATATACAGCGTCATGTCGCCGGGTGTCGCGGTCACGCTTCCGGCGGCGTTGTCGAAGATCAGATAGCCTATTGGCGCAAGGTCGCCGAGCCGCGGATTCAAGCGGTCGTCGAACTTGGGCAAATAGCTGCGCGCCATGCGGGGTTGCGTGTCGCCGCCGATCACCGCCGAGGACGCCTTCATGCCGATCGGCTCCAGGACGCGCTTGCGGACCGATTCAGACCAAGGCCGCTGATCGATGCTGGCGATCAGGTGCCCCAGGATGCAGTAGCCGAGATTGCAGTAGTGAAAATGCTCACCCGGCCGGTAGGCCTGCACGTAGCGGGCGCCGGGATCGCTCATCAGAAAACCGAGTGCGTTGGGCAAGCCTGAAGTATGGGTGAGCAGATGGTGCACCGTGATGGTGCCCTGTTTCGCCACGATCGGCAGCCAGGGAAGATAGTCCAGGATCGGGCGATCGAGGTCCAGCTTTCCTTCGTCATGCAACTGCAGGCAGGTCAGGGCGACGAAGGATTTGGAAATGGATCCCACCTGGAACAGATGATCGGGCGTGACGGCTTCGCGCGATTCGAGATTGGAATAGCCGAACGTGGCGACACGAGGCGCCCCGTCGCGCCGGGCCAGCGCCAGCGTCATGCCGGGCGAGTTCATCGCTTGCATGTAGCGCGCGATGAATTGATCCAGTGCGTCGTCGGGGGGTGCGGCGGAGAGAGACTGCCGCGCGATAAAGGTGGCTGCGCCCAGGGTCAGGAAGGCACGCCGCTCGAGATGAAGGCCGCTCATAGTAGCGCAGCATAACATGTGACACCACCGGGGAATGCGCGATATTTTCGTCTGTACCCCGGCCTCACGGCCGCGGCTGGCGAGGGGGACTTACCGCCGTCTGCCCGTCAAGCGCAGGAGGCTGAGGAACAGGTTTATGAAATCGAGATAGAGCGTCAATGCGCCGATGATGGCTTTCTTGCGTCCTGCTTCGACTCCATCGCCCGCGCCGCCGTACATGTTCTTGATCTTCTGCGTATCGTAGGCGGTCAATCCCGCGAAGACGATGATGCCGACGATGGAGAATACGAAGCTTCCGCCTCCGCTCATCAGAGCGGGGAAGAACATCGACAGCAAACCGAACCCGATCAGTCCGAACAAGCCCATCATGCAGAACGAGCCGACCGGGCCCAGGTCGCGCTTCGTCACATAGCCGACGATGCTGAGACCCGCAAAGCCGAACGCTGTGACGCCGAAAACCTCGGCGATGCTGGATCCGGTGAAGACCAGAAAGATGCTCGACAGCGTGAGACCGGTCAATCCCGCGTAGAGAAAATAGATGACCGTGGCGGTGAGACCGCTGATCCGGTTGATCAGCCCCGACAGCGCGGCGACGGCTCCCAGTTGCGCGATGATCAAACCCCAGAACAGCAGCCGGTTGCCGAAAATGGATTGGACCAGTTCCGGATTTCCGGACACGTTCCAGGCCACGGCTCCGGTCAGGCAGAGTCCGGCGGTCATCCAGCCGTAGACACGGCTCATAAACCGGGCGTTCTCTACCGAGATCGTCGCGGACCCGAAGGCGCGATCACCGAAGCGATTGCCGAGAGGTTGTGGTCCCATGCCCCAACTCTAATCGCAGGATGAAGCGGGTGTCAATTCCTGGGGCGCATGCGCCAGCGCAACGCCGCAGATACCGGTCGATAACCAAATCTTCTGCGCGTTTCCGCGCGCCTTTGGCGAAGGACCACCACTCTTTGCGGGTCTCCACCCAATCGTCCCGCCGGGCGCGAGTCGAAAAGATTCCAGTTCTCATGACTTATCGTTTGGTTTTCAAAATGCCTGATCCGCAAACGATACTCGCGCATTTGGGGGGCTTATGTGCAACCGTCTGGCTTGCTTCCTCCTGTTGGTTCTTTTCTCCAGCTTCCTCTGGGGACAGGCAAAAACCACCGCTGTCATCACCGGCCTCGTCACCGATCCGACCGAGGCGGTCATACCCGGCGCAAAAGTCACGCTTTCGAGCAAGGATACCGGGTTCGTGGCCGAGGTTGTGACGGACCAGGTCGGCAGGTACCAATTCCCGATCGTGCCGCCGGGCGCGTACACGATTCGGGCGCAGGCCGAAGGCTTCGCCGCGCAAACCAGAACTGGCGTCTCGGTCACGGTCGGCCAGATGGCGGTTTTCGATTTCAAGCTGGAAGTGGGGCAGGCGACGCAGGTGGTCGAGGTGCAGTCGCTGCCGCCGCTGGTGGAGACGGAACGAACCCAGCAGGCGAATACGCTCAGCCTGCAATCAGTCACGAATCTGCCGATCAATCGCCGCGACTATCTCAGCTTCTCGCTGCTGACGCCGGGGGTGAGCGATTCTTCCGCGCTCGCCGACTCCAACGGGTTCCGGGTCAAGCAAACCCCCGATAGCGGATTGTCGTTCTACGGCAGCAACGGCCGCGGCAACAACATCAGCGTCGATGGCGGCGAAGCCAACGATGCGGGGGGCGGCGTGCGTCCGACGGTGAGCCAGGAAGCGGTGCAGGAATTTCAGGTCAACCGCTCGAACTATTCGGCGGAGAGCTCGGCAGCCCGGGGCGGCGTCATCAATATTGTCACCAGGGGCGGGACCAACCTGGTGCACGGGTCGATTTTCAGCTTCTTCCGGCAGGACGGGCTGGACGCGACCAATCCGTTTGCGATCGCGCTGCAGCCGGACAACTCGCTCCGGCGGATCAAACCGGATTCGGACCGGCAGCAGTTCGGCGGAACCGTCGGCGGTCCGATCGTGAAGGATCGCGCGTTCTACTTCCTGAGTTACGAGCAACTGCGCCGCCGCGAGGATACCGCCGTGCCGGTCCTCACCGACTTCAGTATTTTTCAGCCCACGGCGGATCAGCAGAAAATCCTGTCGGGCCTGCCTTCCGATACCGCCGCCAAACTTCGCGCCGCTCTGACGAGTTCGCCGAGCACCGTCGATCTGTTCAAGCAGAACAGCGGCGTTTTTCCGTTCCTCACCGACCAGTATCAGGGGCTGATGCGGATCGACTACCGGATCAGTGATGCGGATCAGTTCGGATTCCGCTACAACGTCACCAACTCGACCGATACGAACCCGAATGTCACGGCGCTGATCGGCGTTTCGCGCGGTTTCGTTCAGGAGTATCTGGATAGCGACGCGCTGGCGCAATGGACGCACACGTTCTCGGCGCGCATGGTCAACGAGGCGCGCGTGCAGTTCGACTACTACGACTCGCTCACCAAGAACACGGAATCGTACGGACCCGCGCTCGAAATCGCGGGGTACGGATTCTTCAATCGCGACCGGTTCCTGCCTGCCGATAACATCAGCCGCCGCGAAGAGCTGGCGGACAATATCACTTTCACCAAAGGCAGGCACACGCTGAAGGCCGGCGCGTACTCCGTGATCCGGATGAATCGCAGCGCATCGTACACCTTCTTCAGCGGACGATTCACGTTCGGCGCTTTGCCGGGCGCATTTGTCGATCCCGCGCTCGCGTCCACTTCGATCACAGCGCTGCAGGCGTTCAATCTTGGACTGGCGCAATCCTATCAGCAAGGGTTCGGCGATCCCACGGTGAAAGCCACTTATCCGCTGATCGCAGGCTTCGTGCAGGACACCTGGAGACCGACGCCGCGCCTCACCTTCGATTTCGGCGTTCGCTACGAGGTCGACGTGCGCAAGCCGCCGATGCCGACCGACAAGAATAATGTCGCGCCGCGATTCGGCTTCGCGTGGGACCCGTTCGGAGACAAGAAAACCACCGTGCGCGGCGGCTACGGAATTTATTACGCCGCCATCGATTATCAGATCGACTATGTTTCGAACGCGCTCAACGAGATCAACGGATACCGCCAGATCGCCCAGGTGCTGACCACGCTGAACGCCGCCAATCCGTTCGCGATCAATGGACCGATCAACATTTTCAAGACGCTCACGGCGCAGGGCACCATCGGGATTCCGACGCCGCAGCGGTCGATCCAGGCGAGCGATCTCAATCAGTTCGGTATTTTCCCCAGCCAGACCGGGCCGCGCCCGCCGCTGACCGTGCTGTTCCAGCCGTCGCCCGATTATCAGAATCCGTACGCGCAGCAGGTGAGTTTCGGGATCGAACGCCAGATCACCACGGATTTCTCGGTCGCCGGCAGCTACATTTACGTGCGCGGCGTGCATCTCACGACGTCGCGCGACACCAATCTGTTGTCGCCGCCCGTCGATCCGTCGCGTGGTGTCCAGAACTGGGGCGCGACCGCGGACAATCCCACGGGGACCAAGTATTTCGTCGATCCGCTGCTGTTCCAGTTGAACCAATACGAGTCCACCGCTAATTCCTGGTACAACGCGCTGATTCTCGAGGCGAACAAGCGCCTCACGCGGGGGATCGGTTTCAGCGCGAATTACACGTTCTCGAAATCGATCGATGAGACCACGGACTACAACAGCGATTTTCAGCCCAACAACCAACTGTGCCGGAGTTGTGAACGGTCGCTTTCGCCGTTCGATCAGCGGCACAAGGTGGTGGTGTATGCGACGCTGCAATCGTCGCAGAAAAACGCCTTGCTGCGCGATTTCACTTTCACGCCGATCTTCCGCTACAACAGTCCGCGGCCGTTCAACGTGCTGGCTGGAGGCGAACTGAATAACGATCGCCACAACACCACCGACCGGCCCTACTTTGCCGGCCGCGACATCGGCATCGGGCCGTAATTCTGGGCTTTCGATGTAAGGCTCAGCCGCCGCTTTCCGATTAAGGAACGGGGCAGCCTCGACCTGATGTTCGAAGCCTTCAATCTGCTTAATCATCTGAATTACCTGAGCGTCAACAACACGATTTCGTGTACGCCGGGCGCTCCGGCAGGCTCAGCCGGGAGCTGCTTCATCAACGACGTCGTTCAGCGCTACGGCGGCTTGACCGGTCAGGGCGCGTACGGACCCAGCCAGCCGTTCGGGTTCACGTCGGCATTCGATGCGCGCCGGATTCAGCTTGGCGCGCGGTATACGTTCTGATCGAGTCGAGGCTTGCCGCGGCGGGAGCGAGGTGAAAGAATGGCTCCATGCAAAAAGCTCGGGCAGGAGTTGCCCTACTTAGTTTGAGCTTTGTCGCGTGCGCTTTTGTCGCGGGGGCGCCCGCATCGAAGGAGCCTTCCGCCGTCGATCCGGCGAAAGCCGGCTGGACTCCCGCCGCGCTCGACGAGCTTGCCGCTTATGTGCAATCGCAGAAGACCACCGGCTTCCTGATCATCCAGGACCGCAAGGTGATCTTCGAGCACAACTGGCCTCTGCCTGCGGATGCCGCGAATTTCGCTGCCAACTTCACGCATGGCACCGACGCGCACGGGGCGCTGCAGGAAGATGTCGCCTCGGCGCAGAAGAGTTTCATCGCGGTTCTGGCGGGGGTCGCCATCGACAAAGGATTGCTCGATCTGTCGAAGCCGGTGTCGGATTATATCGGGCCGGGCTGGTCGAAGGCGACGCGCGAGCAGGAGAAATCGATCACCGTTCGGAACCTGATGGAGATGAGTTCCGGCCTCACTGAAAAGTTGACCTTCGAGGCGCCGGCGGGAGCCAAGTTCTTTTACAACACGCCGGCCTACGCGATTCTGAAGCCGGTTCTGGAAAAAGCATCCGGCAAGAAGCTCGACGATCTTACGCGGCTGTGGCTCACGCAACCGGCCGGCATGAAGGACACGCTGTGGCGCGAGCGGCCCGCGGTGTTCGCGAACGTGGGAAACGCGACCGGACTCTATACGACGCCTCGCGATATGGCGAAGCTCGGCCAGTTGGTGCTCGATGGGGGCAAGGCGGCGGACGGGAAGCGGGTGATCTCGATGGCGCAGCTCGCCGCGCTGTTTGAGCGCAGCGCGACCAACCCGGCCTATGGCCGTCTGTGGTGGCTGAACGGGTCGTCCTATACGCTGCGGCCCGCGGGCGCGCGCTCGGAGACGGAACTGATTCCGGCCGCACCGGCGGAACTCGTCGCGGCTCTCGGCGCGCAGGATCGCAAGATTTATATCGTGCGCAGCCGCAAGCTGATCGTCGTGCGGACCGGTCAGGCTGCTCCCGATCGCAGCTTCGATCAACAGGTCTGGGTCAGGTTGATGAAGGCGGCGCCGAAAGACTGACGGTTGATGCGCGTTCCGCGTCGCCTACAAGTACAAATGTTTAGGCCACTGCGCGACGGGTAATTTCCGCCGGATCGAAATTCGCGTCCGTTCGATCCAGACCACGGGCCAGACGGAAGCGAACAGCAGCCAGGAGAGTTTCAGGGCGTCCGGCCCATAGGCGAGCACGAGCATTCCCGCCAGCACAACCCATTTCACAGAGCGCACAATGCGGCCGCGCACAGGTGTATAGACCGGAAGGAATGGCGCAAGGAATAACACACCCATGGCGATCCCGATGGCGAGCACCACCCGCGCTACGTCGATCGCGCCGGCGCGAAACAGCGTGAAGGCGATGAGCACCGCGATACCCGGGATCGACACGACCAGCGATTTTACGAGCCGGTGCGAGCAGAACGCGCGTGATTCCCAGTTGCCTTCGCGGAGCACTCTCGCTTCCCTGGAGGTGAGCAGAACGCTGCGATATTGCCGGTTTGCGCTTTTGGCGTCGCCCAACGCGGTTAGAGCGATCTGATCCGCCTGGTCCGCGGCAGCACCGCCGTCGATCGCGGCTTCCCGGGCGGATTCATAGTGCTCCCCGATCTCGGTTCTGACTTGCAGGGCGGCGTCGCGGGCCAGACAGCGCGTCGCTTCGTTCAACCAGAGGTCCAATCCATTCATGACTTATGCCTCCCCAAGAATTGTCGTCACGGCGCGCGAAAGCTCCCGCCACTCGGCTCGATCCTTCGAAAGAGTTCCGTGTCCGGATTCCGTAATCCGGTAATAGCGGCGCGGGCGGCCCTTCTCCATGCCTTCGTAGGATTCCACCAGACCTTCGTTCTCCAGCTTGTGAAGCGCGGGATAGAGCGTGCCTTCCTTGAAATCCAGCACGCCCTCAGAACGTTCCTTGATCCGCTGAGCGATGCGGTAGCCGTGGCTCGGTTCGTGGACCAGCGCTTCCAGAATCAGGGTCGGAAGGGTTCCCTTGAAGTTCATCTATACCTCGCAATCCTATGCATAGGATACATGGCACACTTTCCGCGCGTCAATAGAAATCTATATGCGCCTTGTCAGATTCCCGCGTACCAGGCGTAGCCGCCTTCTGGCGACGCGGAGCCCAGGCCCTTGCCGAACTTTTTCAAATCGTCGGTCAAAGTCAGGCGATTGATGAACTTCACGCTCTTATAGCCGAGCTGGCGGGGGACCCTCATCCGTAGCGGACCACCGAAGCCCACCGGGAGTTCGCCGCCGTTCATGCCATGGGCAAGAAGCGTCTGCGGGTGCCGCGCCTCGGTCAGATCGAGGCTGTCCCACCCATCGCGCTGGATCGAGAAATAGACGACGTACCTGGCTTGCGGATGAAGGCCAACCGCGTCCAGGATCCGCGACAGCGGCACGCCGATCCACTCGGCGATATACGACCAGCCTTCTTCGCACGCCAGGTGCGTGATCTGGCTGCGCGACGGGTAGTTCTTCAGTTGGGCCAGCGAGAAGGAGCCAGGCCGGTCCACCAGGCCGTCGATGTCGAGACGCCAGTCGGCGAAGCCGCCGGCTTGAAGACGCTTGAAGGTTTCGCTGGGAGGCGCGACCTCGTTTGGGAAGGGAGTTTTCGAAATTTCGCTGCGGGGAAACTCGCGAGCCAAAGAGTTGCTGGCCAGCAGGCGATGGGCGCCGTAGGAGAGCGTTTCGCCGATCCCATAGAGTCCGTCATGATCGGGCGGAACCAGTCCATACTTCGAGCCAAGGCCCGCGGCGACGCCGAGAGCCGATGCGCCGGCCGCGGCGCCGAGTCCCGTGGCGATCAGTTTGCGACGTGAGATGCTTTTCATCTGGCCTCCCGATGTGCGGCGGATCCCGTGATCATCGCCCGCATCCGCTTCGTGAATCCGGCGCGCCATACCATCACGACGTGCACCACGAGGAAGAGCAGCAGCGCAAGGGACACGAAAAAGTGAATGGTCCGCGCGGATTGCTGTCCGCCGAGCAAACGAACCGTAGCGGGAACCGCGGCGACAAAGCCGGGCGACATGGCGAGGCCGGTCCAGATCACCAGCGGCGTCAGAAAGAAAATCACCGACAGGTAGGTCAGTTTCTGAAGCGCGTTGTACGACGATGCCTGTTCTTCATCGAGCCGGCGGAAACGCAGATGGTTGCCGATGATGGTCCCCAGCGCGCGCAATGAAGCGTCGGCTTTTCCCGGGAGGAGGTTTTTGCGGAAATGGCCGGCCGATCCGAAAACAAGATACACCAGCCCGGCGAGGACCAGGATCCACGCGGACTGAAAATGAAGCGCGCGGCTCCAGCCGTTCTGATCGGGAAGGACGTAGCCGTAGCCGGTGGGCACGGTGGCGCGCGACGACGCAATCGGTATTTTGAACAACGGCGGCGTCAGCACATTGCCGGTTTCGCCCCAATAAAAGCGAGGGTGAGAAACGACAATCTCAAAGCCGGTGAGCAGCAGAGCGAGGAAGCACAGCGCGGCGATCCAGTGCGTCGCGCGGACAAATAATGCGTGCCGCGGAGCTTCCGAGTCTGCCGGGAATGCGGACGCTCTACCGGCGGCCCAGGCGGAATCGGCCATTCCGGGATTCTATCACGAGCCTTATTGCTCGTTGAGCACGATCACGGGATCCACCTGCGTCGCACGGCGGGCCGGCAGCAGGCAGGCGGCGATCGCGACCAGGGTGAGCACCACGGTCACGCTCGCCATGACCAGGGGATCGAGAGGCTGGACGCCGTAGAGCTCGTTTTCGAGCGCTTTGCGCAGGGCAGCCGCGCCCGCCACTCCGAGAATCAATCCGATTCCAACCAGCGTGAGTCCCTCGGAGACCACCAGCCGCACGATCCCCGATGCGGAGCAACCGAGCGCGGTCCGAATGCCGATTTCGCGCCGCCGCTGCGTGACCAGGTAGGTGAGCACGCCGTAGATGCCGATCGCGGAGAGGAACAGCGCGAGTCCTCCGAACCCGAGCGCGAGGGCCATCGGCGTCTTTCGCGTCGACATGGAAAGCTCGGCTCGCTCCGCCATCGTGTGGGCGTCGAACAAAGCGAGTTCGGGATCGACTCCGGAAATGGCCGCTCTGACGGCGCGCCCGGCGGTGCCCAAATCGGACGCACTCTTGACGGCGAACGTAAACCCATGCTCGGTGGACTGGGCAAAAGGAAAATAATAAACGCCCACCGGCGTACCATTTCCAGCCAGATCGTCCAAGCGAACCTCGCGCACTACGCCGACCACGTTCAGCCACCGGGTATGCTCGTCGGTCTTCATCAGATTGTTGATGTCATCCGGCATGTACATACGCTGGCCGACCGGGTCGCGATGGGGCCAGAAGTGGCGCGCCAGCTTTTCATCGACAATCACGGCGAGGGGCGCGTGTTCGCTGTCGCGATCGTCGAAAGCGCGGCCGCGGACCATGGAAATCCCCATCGCCTCGAAATATCCGGGCGAGACCGTCACCTCGCGAGGCGAGATCAGCGATTCGCCCGGCTTCATCACATAGCCTTCGGCGAAAATGACGCTGTCGCTGTGGTTGAAGCCGAACGGGATCGAACTGGTGACGCCGGCGGCCGTCACACCGGGAATGCGGCGAATCGCCTCCATCGAGCGGTTCAGCAGCGTTCGCAGCTCAGGGTCGCCGGGATATCGGGAACGCGGCGCGCTGACGGAAGCGGTCATGACGCCGCCGGTGGTGAATCCCGGGTCCACATTAAGGAGCTGCCGGAAGCTGACCAGCAACAGTCCGGCGCCCACCAGCAGAACGAAGGCGAATCCGATCTGCGCGACCACCAGGCTTTGGCGGACGCGCCGGGATCCTGTACCACCGGTGCCGGTGCGGCTGTCTTCATGCAGCGCGTCGTTCAGGTTGGTGCGGAAAATGTGAGCCAGCGGGATCAGCGCCACCAGGATTCCCGCGAAGATCGACATGGCGAGCACCACCAGAATCACCGGAACGTCGATGCGGACCTCGTCGACGCGGGGGAGTTGTTTCAGCCCGATCGCCATCAGCGATCGCAGCAGCACCGTGCCGAGAGCGATGCCGACCAGGCCGCCCGCTCCGCAGATCAGAACGTTTTCGACCAGAGCCTGGCGGACGATCTGCACGCGTCCGGCCCCCAGCGCCAGCCGCGTGGCGAATTCTTTCCGGCGCAGCGTGACCCGGGCCAGCGCGAGGTTCGCGATGTTCACCGCGCCGATCAGCAGCACGAAGAGCGCGCCTCCCCAGAGTAGATAGAGCGTGCTCTTGACGTCCTTCACCAGCACGTCGCGAAGCGGATCCACCGTGGTATGAAACCCGGCGTTGGTCAGGATTTCCTTCCATTGCGGGAATCGCTCCAGGTTGGCGCGATTCAGGGCGTCCACCTGCATTTGCGCCTGCTGGAGAGTCGCGCCGGATTTCAGACGGCCGACGTTGTACCAGTTGTTGCTGTGGCGGGCGGCTTTCTGTTCGGCCGTGAACGCAAGAGGTACCCAAAGACGGACTTCGGGATTGACGAACTTAAAATCGGCGGGCATCACGCCGACGATGGTGTAGGGCCGCCCATTCAGCCGGATCTGCTTGCCTAATACGTCCTGCGCGCCCGCGTACATCTGGCGCCACAGGCCGTAACTGAGCAGGACTTTCCGCTCCGCGCCGATTTCACCTTCGTCGTCGTTGAAGGTTCTGCCGAGGAGCGGAGCAGACTCGAGGAGCCTGAACAGGGACGGCGTGGCGATCATGCCCGTAATCCTCTCGGGTGTTCCGTTCATGTCGACGGTCTGGTCCCCGAAATTGAACATCGCCTGCTGCTGGAAAACGGTGACCTCTTTCAGCCGGTCGTAATAGTCGGCAGCGCCGCTATTCGTGGATCCCGTGGCTCCAGCCTTTGGATACTGATTCGACATGAGGAGAATTTCTTCCGCCCGCGGGACGGGCAGCGGCCGCAGCAGGACGGAATGGACAATCGCGAAGATCGCCGTGTTGGCTCCAATGCACAGAGCCAGAGTCAACACGACGGTGGTCGAAAAACCGGCATCCTTGAGCAGCGCCCGGAGCCCGAACTTAAGATCGCGCATGAAATTCTCCCATGGTGTTGAATACGGGAAAACGGCTCCGAAGTTCGCAGGAATTGTCGCCTGGTTGCGGAATGCGATTCAGCCAACTTCGCGCAAGGCGAGGAGGGGATCGAGGCGAGCCGCACGCAAGCCGGAAACGCATCCCGCGGCCGCCGCGACGGCGAGCAGAATGAAGCCGACGCTCGCAAACGTCACAGGATCCGTCGGAGAAATCTGAAAGAGCAGGGCACGAGTGGACCGGGCGAGCAGAAAAGCCCCGGCGAGACCTAACCCGACACCCGTCAGCGCGAGCCGCAGGCTCTGCAGTATCACCATTGCCAGGACGGTCCCAGGGCGAGCCCCCAGCGCCATGCGGATCCCGATTTCATTGGTGCGCTCGTTAACCATGTACGCCATGACGCCATAGATCCCGACTGCGGCGAGCAACAACCCAAGTAGGCCGAAAATTCCAAACAAAGCCGCGCCGATGCGCGGGGCCCACAGCCCTTCGCCGATCTGCTGCTGAATCGTGCGCGCCGCCAGTGGCGCGATGCTGCCGTTCATCCGCTGAACCTCGGCGAGCGCGGCCGCCAGCACCGGCTCCGGTGCTCCTTTCGCGCGCACATCGATGGCGACATACGGCTGATAGTTTTGCGTCAGCGGAATGTACAGAACGGGCCGGGGAGTCTCGCCGAAATTGAGGACCACGGTGTTGCCGACCACTCCGATCACCTGTCGGATCACCGGGTCGCTCAGATAGTACAGCTTCTTGCCGACTGCGTCCTCGCCGGGCCAAAACAGGTTCGCCACGGCTTCATTGATGACCACCACTTTGACGGTATCGGCGCGATCGAGTTCTGTGACGAAGCGGCCGGCGCGCAGAGGAATCCGCAGCGTGTCGAAATATCCCGGCGAAACGTGATTCACCGCCATGCCGATGCCGAGCGCATGCGCTTCCGATTCCTGACCCTGCTTGAGAATCGTGCGCGAAACGCCGGTGGCGAAGGGCGCGCTGGAGGCGAGGGCCGCGGCTTCCACGCCGGGAATCGACCGGACCCGGTCGAGCAGCGCGTTTTGAAATGCGATGCCGCGGTCGGCGGTCCAGCGCAGCGAGGCCAGGTCCACCCCGAACGAGAACAGCTTGCGCGTTTCAAACCCGGGATCGATGCGCTGCGCGCTCTGCATGCTGCGAATAAAGAGACCGGCCCCGGCGAGCGCGATGACGGTCAGGGCGAACTGTGAAATGACCAGCGCGCCGCGAAGTCCCGCGCCCGTATGCGCGGTGTTGCCGCGGCTCCCGCTCTTGAGGATCTCATTGAGATCGGCCGATGAGGCGCGCAGGGCGGGCATCAGCCCGAAGACGAGTCCGGTGACCAGCGTCGCGGCTGCGGTAAAGACGACCATCTTCGGATCCAGTCGAAGATCGACCGCATTGCCGGGAAGGAAAGGCGGGCGCAGCGACCACAGGGCCTGTCGTCCCCAGATGGCCGTGAGGAATCCTCCGGCTCCGCCGCAGAGGGCGATCAGCAGATTCTCGGTCAGGAGTTGACGGATGAGGCGCGAATTCTCGGCTCCCAGGGCGGCCCGAATGCTCATCTCCCGCGCGCGCCGGCTGGCTCGGGCCATTAAGATGTTCGCCAGGTTGAAGCAGGCGATCAGGAGGACCACCCCGGCGACGGCGGAAAGCGCGAGCGCGGCGGCAGCCAGTTGATTGCGCGCCCCGACACCGGCCATGTAGGCGTCGGACAGCGGCGACACGGCCAGCGTATGACCGTTGTTCTCAAACGGGTACTGTTTCTCGAGCCGCGCGGCGATCACTTTCATCTCGGCGTCCGCCGCTTCCAGCGACGAGCCTGGATTCAGGCGTCCAAAGATGCGAAAAGTGCGCAGACGGCGATTGTTGAAATTCGTCTCGATGGTCCCTGAGAGCGCTTGCGAGTGCATGCTCATCGGGATCCAGATGATTTCCGGATTGCCCACCGTGACGATGCCCTTGAATTCGGGCGGAGTGACTCCGATGACGGTGAACGGCGACAGATTCAGATTGATGGTCCGGCCGACAATGGCCGGATCGGCGCCAAAATGATCGACCCACATCGCGTGGCTGAGCACCGCGACCGGGTTCCCGCCTACAATCCGATCCTCGTCCGGAAGAAAAGTACGCCCGCGCGCCGCTTTCACCCCGAGCGTGTCGAAATAATTTGCGGTGGCCAGTTGAACGGGAAGAGGAAGCGGATCGCCGCGCCCGGACAGCGTGACGGTCGCCGCAACCGTGGCCACCATTCCGGAAAAGACATGATTTTGCGCCCGCAGGTCTTCGAAATTAGGAAGGGAGATCGCGGTGAGATTGTTCGGATTGTTGCGGTCGGCCGTCTGGACCTGCATCAGCCGCCATGCTTCGGCCACGGGGAGCGAACTGAGCAGTACCGAACTGGTGACGCTGAAGATCGCCGAGTTGGCGCCGATGCCGAGCGCAAGAGTCAGGATCGCGACGACCGTAAATCCAGGGCTGCGCCGCAGCATTCGAAGAGCGTATTTAAGGTCGTGCCACACGTACTCCATTCTATTCGCGAAGGCCGACAAATCAATGGCGGTAATATCCCGCTCTTGCAAGCACCTTCCACTCTTTCGGCCTCAATGCGCCGCCCGGAGCGAGCGATACCTGGACTTTGCAGAAAGTGCCGGCCGGTTTTTCCTGCGCCGGCCGGTATCCGATGGTGTATCGCGAACGCAGATCGTCGATCAGTTGGCTCAGCCGCTCCTCGACCTTCTTACCTCCAAGATGAATCGCTTCGCCGCCGGTGAGTTCCGCGTATTTGTTGGCATCGCCGCGGGGATGCGAATGCCGGGCGGGCGCTTCCAGGGCGAGAATCGGCGCGGCCAACGCTCCGCTTTCGTGAAGACGGCGAAACGCGTCGCTTTCCGTGTGAACGGTGCGGGCTGTCGCGCCATTCGGCAGATTGTTTGTAAGCCACATCACCACACGCCTTCCCGGCGGGCTGCCTGATTTCTGCAGCAGGTCCGCTGCTTCCCAGACGGCTTCGTTGAAAAATGCGCCACCCGGTTCGTTCTCGCCCGCAGGTCGCCGAATCGCGGCGGCGGTCTGCTCTCGATCGGTCGCGAACGCGGCGATCACACGTCCGTGCGCCGCATATACCATGACCGCGACCTCGTCGACAGGCTTCAAATGCGTCAGCGCCGATTGGGCGCCTTTCGCCAGGCGTTGCAGCACGGCCCGCGAAGTGTCCGTCATGTCAAACAGCATGACGATCGAGAGCGGCAACTCATCGCGGCTGAGGAAAGAAATCGTTTGCGGCGTACCGTCTTCGAGCACTTGCAGATCCTCGCGCCGCAGCGCCGCCGTCGACGTGTTGGTCTTCTTTTGCAGCACCAGTACGTCGAGCAGAACAAGCTCGGATGTGCTGCGGAATGTAGGTGTCCCGTCTTGCCCCGTCGCCGCGCCAGCAGCACGCTGCATCAGATGAGACCGGTCATGCCATCCCGGACGCGCCTCACCCTTGGAAACGTTACCTTCCGACGTTCGCTATCGTCTTCCATCTTGCTCCCGACCACCGAGACGGCGCGACCGAAGGGAATTTACCGATACCCCCACGTCCGCAGCATTTTTGAAAATTTTGAATTAGGATATATGCAATGGATAAAGTCATCCGAAGACTAACAACAAGGTCAGCCATAGCGGCAATCGTCGCGATCGGGGTCGTGCCGCTGGCTGGACAAGCGTATCGAGCGCCTCGTTTGGCCGATGGCAAGCCGGATTTTAACGGGATCTGGCAGGCGCTGAGCGAAGCGAATTTCGATCTCGAAGGTCATGCGGCGCGTCCGGCGATGGCGCTGCGAAAAGGGCCTTTCGGTCCGGTGCCCGCGGCTCCGGTGCTCGCGCTAGGGGCGGTCGGCGCGGTGCCGCCGAGCGTAGGCGTCGTCGATGGCGGTACCATCCCCTACAAGCCCGCCGCGCTGGCGACCAAGAAAAAGAATCAGGAAGATTGGCTGAATCTGGATCCGGAGATCAAGTGCTATCTGCCGGGTGTGCCTCGTGCGACGTACATGCCGTATCCGTTCCAGATTGTGCAAAGCCCCAGCGCGATGATGTTCGTGTATGAATACGATGGCGCTGTGCGCAACGTTTATTTAAAGGATCCGGGCCCGGCCCTGGCCGATTCGTGGATGGGCCAGTCGGTCGCCCATTGGGAAGGCGAGACCCTGGTCATCAATGTCACGGACATGAACGACAGGACGTGGTTCGACCGTGCCGGTAATTTTCATAGCGACAAGCTGCATGTCACCGAGCGCTATACGCGAATCAGCGCGGACGTGATCAATTACGAAGCGACCATCGAAGACCCCGAAGTCTTCACGCGGCCATGGAAGATCAGCATGCCGTTGTACCGCCGCCAGGAAAAGAACGTACAGATCCTGGACTTTAAGTGTGTTGAGTTTGTGGAAGAACTGCTGTATGGCCCGTGGCGGAAGAATCCGCTTAAATAGATAAAGGAGTCCTTGAACATGCGGAAACGATTTATTTCAAAAACGAGCGTCGCCGTGATGGCATTCGCGTCGATCTCCATGACGGCTGTCCCCGGGTCGGCGCAGGAAACCAAGGCCGCCGCCAAGACCGCGGCCAAGTCGGGGCCCCGTCGCATGGCGGACGGACATCCGGATTTGCAGGGCACCTACGATCTGGCCACGATGACTCCGCTCGAGCGGATGCCGGGCGATCCGCCGGTCTTGTCGAAGGACCAGGCGGGAAAAATTCAGCAGGCGGAAATGGCTCGCAGGACGGCGGACGGCGGCAAGCTCGATCCGAATCGCGGGGCTCTGCCGGTGGGCGGCGACAAGAGCCAGGGAAAGTCGTTCTTTGAAATTCTCGAAAAAGCCGGCGGCGGCGCGGTCGGCGGCTACGATCGCCTGTGGCTGAACCAGGGCACGGCGTATACCATGGTCGACGGGCAGATCCGCACCTCGATCATCATCGATCCGCCCAACGGGCGCGTGCCTGCTTTCAACGCCAAGGGCAAGGCCCGGGCCGCGGGAAACCGCGGATTGCCGACATCGGACCAGGGCGAGAGCACCGACATCCGCCAGGTATCGCGTCGCGGCGAATACGACAACCCGGAACAGCGGCCGCTCAGCGAACGCTGCCTGCTCGGTTTCGGCTCCACCGCGGGTCCGCCGGCGCTGCCGGACTACTTCTATAACGACATGCACCAGATCATTCAGACCAAGGATTCGGTGCTGATCCTGACCGAAATGATTCATGACGCTCGCGTCGTGCGGATGAACGCGGAGCATCTCCCGCAGAACATCCGCCGCTGGATGGGCGATTCGATCGGTCACTGGGATGGCGACACGCTGGTGATTGAGACGACGAACTTCACCGATAAGACACGCTTCCATGGGGCGACCGAGAATATGAAGGTCACCGAGCGCATCTCGCGCATCGACCCCAAAACGCTGCTCTATCGCTTCACGGTGGAAGATCCCGACACGTGGGACAAACCGTGGACCGGTGAAATGACGTGGCCGTCGACCAGTCAGCCGATCCTCGAGTATGCCTGCCACGAAGGCAACTACGCGCTCGGCGATGTGATGCGCGGCGCGCGCAAGCAGGAAGCCGAAGAAGCGGGCGCGAAGACCAGCAAATAGAGATTGGAGTCGCGCCCGACAGAGTCTGTGTGAAAATTGCGACCGGCCCGCGCCATCACTGGCGCGGCTTGTCCGGGTCCCAAGCCAGCGCGCGTTGAGGGGCGCGATCCTCAACGTTTTGAACCTCGCCCTGAGCAGTCTGTCTGAAAAGCTTGCGATCGGCCAGCGCTCGCGATCGGCTTGTGGATGAATGCAGCGTTTGCGGTCGTTGCGAACTATTTCGATCCGCCGCTTCCCGCGGCGCGTTCCTCGGCCCGAGCTCCCGCTAGAATGCCAGCGAGGCCGCTGTTGCCTTCGTGGCAGGCGTATTCATAAATCGGATTGGGCGACCGCTTCAGCGGCAGCATCAGGCTCCACGGCTTCGTCCATGTGCCCGGATCGTCGACGGTGATCTCGTATTTCAGGCTGTCCGGTCCGGTGCGGGTGAAGCGCTCGATCACGTGGAGTTTTTCGCTCGACGCGGACATGAAGCTCCGCGGCTTGTAGTTGGTGGAATCGACCACCAGGGTATCGCCCTCCCAATGCCCGCGCGAATCGCCCAGCCACTGCTGGATCGTCGAGGGCACATGCGGGCGTCCATCCAGCGGGATGACGCGCGCATCGTGAATCATCTCCGTCATGATGACCACCGCGTTGTTCGACTGCATGATCTGCCGGTAGCTCTGGTATCCCGCCACCAGTTGCGGCGAGCCGAAGGTGATGCAGCGTTCCTGCAAGCCGCGATCCTCGGGCCCGGTGGCGGGACGGCTCATGGCTACGGCAGAGGCCTTCCTTCTTTCCAGTCCCTCCGGCGTCATCGGAGGGAATTTGCCGTCCGGCGGATCCGTGATCAACGAGGTCCGGTTGTCCCATTCCCTGGCGACGATCCATTCGGAGCTGTAGTCGCCTGTGCCGCCATCGAATTCATTCGCGGCCTTCTTGTGCGGACCCGAACTGGACCCTTTGACTGCCGCCCAGACGCTTTGGAAGATCGTGTCGCCGAACGCTGCGTCGCCGCCGCCATTATAGAGTTCGGCGGCCTTCTTCTTCATCGCCGCCACTTCCGCGTCGGTCAGCGACGTTCGATCCGCCAGCTCTTTCGGCCGCTCCATGGGCGTCGCGGTATTGTTCGCCCACACGCCTTGAAGGTCGGGGTGTCCATCGGGCAGCCGGGGGACGTTTTGGGTGTGGGCCAGGGACCCGAGCGCGGCGAGTCCTCCCGCAAGAAAGAAGCAACGAAGGTTCATCTTTATCTACGGGCCTCCAATCGTGTAAAGTATACGCCTCCCCGCTGCCGTTGGCGACCCCTTCGAATTTGGGGATAAACTAGACCGAGACCATGATTCGTCGATGCATTTCTCTCGTCGTTGTGGCCCTTTCGGGCACGTACGCGCTCGCTCAGAATTCGCCGGGACCGCATTTCGAGGTCGCCTCGATCCGCAACGGCCTGCCGTTTTCGATGGAGCTGCTGCGGTCGGGCGGGATCGGGATGAAGATCAATGCGACGCGAGTCCAGATCCGGAGCTGGTCGCTGGCCGAGATCATCAGCGCGGCGTACCGCGTGCGAATCGATCAGATTTCCGGTCCGCAATGGATGGGCGGGCAGCGCTTCGATATTCAAGCCACGCTTCGCGAGGGAACCCCGCCCGACCAGGTTCCGGAGATGCTGCAGGCGCTGCTGGCCGAGCGGTTCGGAATGGTCGCGCATCGCACTGAAAAACCGATGTCGATTTACGCCCTGACGATGGGCAAAGGACGTCCGAAGCTGCAGGAATCCGCGGCGGACGATGCGACTCCTTCGGGGTGCATGACGTCGAACGGCGGCCATCGCGAGTGCCACCGCATGAGCATGCCGGATCTGGCGAATCTGCTGACGTCCCTCAGCCGGATGTATGCAGCCATGCCGCCCGGCGCCATGTCCTGGGGAATCGAATTTGCAACGGTCGATATGACCGGTCTCAAAGGCGTTTACGATTTCACCATGAACTACGGGCCGGAATCTTCGGAAAACGGCGGCTCCGTGATCGACGCCGTGGAAAAGCTCGGGCTCAAGCTGGAAGTTCAGAAGCGCCCCTTCGACCTCATCATCGTCGACAAGCTGGAAAAAGTTCCCACCGAGAATTAGCGCGCATGTTCCAATGAGGGAATGACAGCCAAAGCGCAGGTTCGCCCCTTTCTGATGTTCGAGGGCAGGGCCGAAGAGGCGATGCGGTTCTACGTCTCGCTGTTCCCCGCAAGCGAGATCGGCGAGGTGATCCGCTACGGGCCCGGCCAGCCCGGACCCGAGGGCTCCATCATGAAAGCCGCCTTCACCGTCGGCGGCCAGAGCCTGGCCTGTTCCGACAGCTTCGTGAAGCACGACTTCACGTTTACGCCGTCGATCTCCTTTCTGGTCGCCTGCGAATCGGAAGCGGAAATCCAGCGTCTCTTCGCCGCGCTTTCGGAAAGCGGAAGCACGCTCATGCCGCTGGACAACTACGGTTTCAGCCGCCGGTTCGCCTGGGTGAACGACCGCTTCGGCGTATCGTGGCAGTTGAATCTCGAATAACGTACCCTCGTGGAATGAAGCTACCGCGAAAATTCGTTCTGCCGCTAACCCTGATGCTGGCGGCAGGCGTTGCGTGCACCCGGAAGGACACCGCGCCGTCCGCGGGAATCGACCTGGCGGGTATGGACAAATCGGTCGCGCCCGGCGACGATTTCAATGCTTACGCCAACGGCGGATGGATCAAAGCGACGCCGATCCCGGCCGATAAATCCGGCTACGGCCTCGACGCGATCCTGGTGGACGAAACCCGCAAGCGCACGTTGTCGCTGATCGAGGATGCGGCCAAAGCCGGCACGCCCGATGGACGCAAGGTGGGCGACTTTTACGCGAGCTTCATGGACGAAGCGGCGATCGAGTCCAAGGGGATCGCCGGTCTGAAGCCGCAACTGGACGCGTTCGCCGCGATCGCGGATCGCGATGCGCTGGATCGCGCCATCGGCAGCCGGCTTCGCGCCGATCTCGATCCGCTGAACAATACCAACTTCGAGACCGGCAATCTCTTCGGGTTCTGGATCACGCAGGGTCTGGAAGATCCGTCGCATTCCTATCCGTACATCCTGCAGGGCGGTCTCGGAATGCCGGATCGCGATTACTATCTTTCGGAGTCGCCGCACATGGTCGAGCTTCGGAAGCAATATCTGGCACACGTCGAGGCGATGTTCAAGCTGGCCGGTTTCAACGATCCGCACGGCCGTGCGGCGCGCGTCTTCGCGCTCGAAACCGCGATGGCCAAAGTGCACGCGACGCGCGTCGAATCGGAGGACGTCCACTCCGCCGCGCCCTGGAATCGCACGGACCTGCCGAAGAAAGCGCCGGGACTGAACTGGCCCGTCGTGCTCGAAGCCGCGGGCGTAAACGATGCCGCCACGTTCATCGTGTGGCAGCCGAAAGCGATCGCCGGACTCTCCGCGCTGGCGGCGCACGAGCCGATCGAGGATTGGAAGAACTGGCTCGCCTACCACGCGATCGAAGATGCGGCGACGTATCTCCCGAAGGCATTTGTCGAGGAGCGCTTCAACTTCTTTGGAAAAGCGCTCAGCGGAATCCCCGAGCTGCGTCCGCGCTGGCAGCGTGGAATCGACTTGACGAACAACGCCCTGGGCGACGCGGTCGGCAAGATGTATGCGGAACGTTATTTCCCGGCGGAAACACGTGCGAAGGCGCAGGCCATGGTTGCCGATCTGGTGAAGGCGTTCGAAAAGCGCATCGACGCGCTGACGTGGATGTCGGCCGAAACGAAGATCAAAGCCAAGGAAAAGTTGAAGACGCTGAAAGTCGGCGTGGGCTATCCGGACCGCTGGCGCGACTACTCCACGCTTCAAATCGACAAGGGCGATGCGCTCGGAAACGCGCAGCGCGCCGAGCTGTTCGAGTATCGTTATCAGCTCGCCAAGCTTCACCAGCCGGTGGATCGCAGCGAGTGGTGGATGACGCCGCAGACCGTCAACGCGGTGAACCTTCCGCTGCAGAACGCTCTGAATTTCCCCGCGGCGATCGTGCAGCCGCCGTATTTCGACGCAAACGCCGATGCGGCGCACAACTATGGATCCATGGGCGCGGTGATCGGTCATGAAATCAGCCACAGCTTCGACGATCAAGGCAGCCAGTTCGATGCGGAAGGTCGCCTGGCCAACTGGTGGACCAAGGCGGACTTCGATCATTTCCGCGCGGCCGGGCAAGCGCTGGCAGCGCAGTTCGATCAGTACCGGCCGTTTCCCGATCTCGCGGTGAACGGGCAGCAGACGCTGAGCGAAAATATCGCCGACGTCGCGGGATTGCTCGCCGCTTACGATGCGTATCGTTTATCAATCGGAGGCAAGCCCGACGCAGTGAAGGACGGATTCACCGGCGACCAGCGTTTCTTCATCAGCTTCGCCCAGAGCTGGAGGTCGAAAGTCCGCGATGCGCAGTTGCGCAGGCAGATCGCGACGGACGGTCATGCTCCCGAAGAGTATCGCGCGGATGCGCCGCGGAACCTGGATCCCTGGTACAACGCATTTTCCGTGCAGCCTTCGCAGAAATTATTCCTTGCGCCTCCGAACCGGGTGCGTGTCTGGTGATTTATTCGGACCGCAGCGCCTCCGTCGGATCCACCGTCGCCGCGCGCCGTGCCGGAACATAGCTCGCCAGAAACGCCGCGACACTCAGAACCGCCGCCACGCCGAAAAACGTAGCGGCATCCCACGACCGGACTTCGAACAACAGCGTCCGCATCAGCGTCGCCGCCCCGAAGGCCGACAGCAGCCCCACGACGATCCCGGTTGATGTGAGCCACGTCGCCTCGCGCAGGATCAACCCGTAAATCGACCCGCGCGGCGCGCCGAGCGCCATGCGGATTCCGATTTCTCGCGTCCGCTGGCTCACCGAATAGGCGATGACGCCGTACAGCCCCACACCGCCCAGGATCAACGCCAGCGCCGCGAATCCTCCCACCAGCCATGCGGACGACCGGTGCAGATAGGTCGATTGAGAATCGTGAATCTTCTCTTCCATCGTGGCGCCGCGATAGGTGACGATCGCCGGGTCGATCCGCCGGATGATGGAGGGAAGCTCCCGCAGCAGCGACGCCTCGCCCCGCGACGTGCGAACCACCACGCCGAAATCGCTGTCCGGGTCCTGATTGAAGGGAATGTACAAAACCGGGGGCGTGGCGACATCCATCGGTCCTTCTTTAATGTCCTCCACGATGCCGACGATCTCGAGTGGCGGCTGCTGCGTCGAAATGAACGAGATCTGTTTGCCGAGTGGATCTTCGCCCGGAAAATATTTTGCCGCCAGCGCCTGATTGATGATCGCGACACGCGGCTTCGAGGCGTCCTCTCCGTCGGTGAAGAAACGGCCGCGCCACAGCTTCGCGCCCAGAGTCGAGAAATACGTCGGGCTTACCGATCTTTGCGGAGCCTCGTTGTGTTCGCCGTGCCAGGGGCGGCCAAGGATGCGGAACCAACTCGTATTTCCATTGCCGTCGAGCGGCAGGCCCATTCGCGCGACGCCGACCGAAGTGACTCCCGGCGTATTCCCGATGCGGCCCATGACCTCGCGCGTCAGTGCGATCACCTGCGGATCTTTCTGATAGGCGGGACCTGGAGCAGCAAGGTTGAGCATCACCAGATGATCGGGCTCGAATCCAAGATCGACGCGCAGCAACCGGTACAGGCTCTTGCCGAGCAGGCCCGCGCCCACCAGCAACACCGTCGCGGTGGCCAATTCGACCACGACCAGTTTCGATCCAAGCCGTCGCCACGTAATTCCCGCCGAGCCGCGCGAGCCTTCGGCTAACCCGGCGCGCCGTTCGGAAAAAGAAAGATGCAGCGCCGGAGTCAGCGAGAACAACACCGCCGTCAGCAGCGCGATGGCGCCCGCGAACCCGAGCACACGCGGATTCAGTCCGAGATTCTGCCAGAACGGCATACGGCTCATCATGTCGGCGGGAATCAGCCGGACCAGGACGCGCATGGTCCACGACACAAGCGACACCCCGGCGGCGCCGGCGATCGTCACCAGCAGGACACCCTCGGTCGCGAATTGTCCCAGGATCCGCCCAGGCGACGCGCCGAGCGAGGTGCGCACCGCGATCTCTTTCTTCCGGCTTTCCGAGCGCACCAGCAGCAGGCTGGCAACGTTCACACTCGCGATCAGCAGGAGTAGCCCGGCCCCCGCGAGCAGCAGCAGAAGGATCGGCCGCACGTCTCCCACCACGACCTCGCTCAGCGGAGCCACCGTGCCGCCCTGGTCGCGATTCGTATCGGGATACTGAATTTCAAGCTGCCTGGCGATCGCCTTCACGTTCGCCAGCGCGGACCGGACCGACGCGTCGTTCTTCAGTCGCGCAACCCCGTAGAGACCGTGACAGCTTCGCCGTTTGTCGCAGGAACCGTCAGCATGCAGCGCCGTCCAGAACTCTGCCGATCCCGCGGGCGGGAAATAAAAGTTGGCCGGAAGCACTCCGATGACGATGTTCGGCTCGCCGTTGAGGATCAGCGATTGGCCCAGAACATCCGGCTTCCCGCCGAACCGCGCCTGCCACGTCGAGTAGCTCAGCAGGACCGTACGTTGCGCTCCGGGTAAATCTTCTCCGGGAGAAAAATCGCGTCCCAGCACCGGGGCGACGCCCAGCGTGCGAAAGAATCCGTCGCTGACACGCGCGCCGCGGGTCAGTTCCGTTCCTCCCGACGCGCTCAGGATGTATCCGTTGCGTTGATACGCATCGAGCGAGTCGAAAACCGTGTTCAGCTTTTTCCAGTCGAGGTAGTCCGGATAAGAGAGGTTCGATTGCGGAAACAACGGGATGGTCTCATACACCCCGACCAGCCGCGCCGGATCGCGGTAGGGCAGAGGCTTGAGCAGAGCCGCATCGACAAACGCGAAAATCGCGACGCTCGCGCATATCCCGAGCGCCAGCACGACAATCGCGGTCGAGGTGAACACCCAGTTGCTGCGCAACTGCCGCAGCGCGAAGCGGCTATCCTGCAAGAGATTGCCAGCCAGATTCCACCCGTTCACGTCGCGACCTCCGAAGGCGTAGTTCGCCTCCTGAGAATACCGCGTCCGCGCTGTCTGGTTACGTGCTTTCTAGGGTTGGGTCGGAATCGTCGACTTTCGCGAGACCTGGCCGCGCACAGCCTCGTCGATCGATACATGATTCGCTTCGAGCGTGGCGCCCAGCGTCTGGTCGAGCGCGATGCGCGCGTTGCTATAGGCCACCTTGGCCGCGATCTCGGCCGCGTTTGCCGCCACCAGGTCGCGCTGCTGCACGATCACGTTGTAAGGCGTCGAAATTCCGGCGGCGAATCTTTTCTGCTCGGCGTCGAACAGCTCCTGCTGCAGAATCCGGTTGCGCGACGCCGCCTGATACCGCGCCCTCGCCTGTCGCACGGCGACCGAATAATTAGAGACGTCCACCAGCACGCGATTCAGATCTTTTTCCGTCGTAATCTGCGATTGCCGCAGTTGCAGCTGATCGATTGCGTAATCCGCCTGCGCCTGCCGGTTGCGCAGCGGGGCGGCGAAGTTGGTCGAGATTCGATTCGTCGGGAAATTACGGCGCAGCACTTCTCCCAGAGCGTCGCCGATGCCGCCGGTGAAGTAGGGATCCGCCGTTTGCACGCCGCCATTGCGCGTCTTCACCACGCGCGGGAAGCCCGCCAACCCCGCGGCGCTCTCTGTCGCGGCCACCTGCAGCGACGGCAAAATCCCATTTCTGGTCCCCAGCAGGCTCAGCTCTGAACTGGTGACCCCAAGCCGTTCCGATGCGATGTCCGCCCGCTTCGCCAGCGCATCCTGCACCATCTGAGCGAGCGGAGGCAGATCGTCGTGATCGGGAACCTCGATCCGGTCGAGCGGGACCACGCGCACGCGGGCGAGTTCCCGAGCGGCGAGCCCCTTCCTGCTGATGAAGTTCTTCAACTGGAGTTCCTGCTGCTGCAAGCCACTCCAGGACACCACCAGATCGTTTTCGGCCGAAGCAAGCTGAGCCTCGGCATTGACGACATCCAGCGGCGCGATCGACCCGAGCCGCTCCTGGATCCGGTTGTTCTCGACCAGCCGCTCCGCCGTATTCACGGCCTCCTGCTTGGACTTGAGATCGTCGTAATCGGCCGCCAGCAGATAGTACAGATTGAGAACGCTTCCTACTGTGTTGACCAGTTGCGTCTGGAAATTCAGATCCGCCGCCTTCACGTTCAGCCTGCTGACTTCGATGGTGCGCGTGTTGACCGCGATCCCGAACCCGCGCAGGAGATTCTGCTGCAGCGTGATCGAAAGAGTCGGAGCCGAGGAGGGGTTCAACACATCGGTGGGCGCGTTCTCACTGAGGTAGCTGTCCTTATAGTTCACACCGACGCTGCCGCCGGTCGCGAGTCCCTGCTGATACACGCCGGTATAGACGTGCGTATTCGAAATCAGGACCGGTGTCACGCTCTGCACGACGTTCGGCTGCGGCGTCGTCTGATGACCGAAAACGCTGGTTTGCTGGATGGTCGGGTCGAAGGTCTGGGCGATCGGGCCAATCTCGGAGATGGTGGCGTTGCCTGTGGTCGCCGTGGCGACGCCCGCGAATCCCGTGGTGACGCCCGCGGCCGCCTGGCTTCCCGCGACGCCCTGTCCGTTGGCGACCGAACCGAATTGCGAGGCTCCGCTGGGCACGCCGGGAAGCGCGCCGCCTGCTTTCGATCGCTCCAGTTGCCACTGCGCGAGGACGGGTCCGTAGCGCGCGACTTCGAGTTGCAGATTGTTCTCCAGGGCCAGCGCGATGGCGTCCTGAACAGTCAGATAGAGATTCCCGGAGCGAATCAAGTCGCCCAGGCGCGACGAATTCTCCGTGCGGATCGGCGGTACCGACGCGGCTTTGTAGGGCCGCACGATGAAGGGCAGGGAGGATCTGGCCGGCTCGAATTCGGGAAGCTGCGCCGCCAGCGGCACCGCGCCGCAGAGCAGAGATACCCACAGCGTGTTTCGCGCGAACATTACTGCTGGTCCCCCGGCGGCGTGCTGGGCGGCTGCGCCACGTGCCCGGTTAAGGCCTCCTCCACCGAGATGTGATTGCTCTCGATCGTCCGGCCCATCGCCTGATCGAAGGCGATGCGCGCGTGGCTGTAGTTCGCCAGCGCCTGCACCTCCGTGCTTTCGGCCGCCGCCAGCGTTTGCTGATCCTGCACCAGCTGATATGCGGTGCTGGCGCCCAATTCGAGTTTCTTCTGATCGCCGTCGAGCGTTTGCTGCTGCAGCACGCGCGCCTTGTCCGCCGCGAAATAGCGCGCGCGAGCCTGCTGAAGGCCCACCACCGCGTTCTGCACGTCGACGCGAACCTGGTTCATGTTCTGTTGCAGCCCCAGCTCGCTTTGCCTCAGCTCCAGCGTGCTGGTGACATAATCCGACTGCGCGGCGCGATTCCGCAGCGGGATATTGAACGAAAGCCCGATCGCATAATTCGGATAATTTCTACGGAAGATCTGCGCCAGAAGATTTCCGTAGCCGCCGCCCAGGTAGGCCACTGCCGGATTCAACTCTCCCAGCGTCGAGATCATGCCGGTGAGACCGTTGTTGGTGACTTCCCCGAACACCTGCAGCGTCGGCTTCAGCGCGTTCTTGACGCCCACCAGGTTTACCTTCTCGCTTTCGATATTGACCCGGCTCTGCGCGATGTCGGTTCGCTTGGCGAGCGCTTCCTGCACCAGGTCTTCGATCGGACTGATGTTGTCCGCCTGCGGAATCTCGATGCGGTCCAGCGGAATGATGTGGACTTGGGACAGTTCCAGGTTCGCCACTCTGTTGCGGCTCAGCGCGTTTTTCAGCACCGTTTCCTGCTGCAGCAGATTCGTTTGCGAGATCAGCAGGTCTTGGCGGCTGGCGTAGACCTGCGCTTCGGCGCGCGTAACTTCGATCGGCGCCAGCGACCCGGCCTCTACCTGTTTCACGTTGTTCTGCAGCAGACGCTCGGCTGAATCCACTTCGCGCTGGCGCGCGCGCTGGTCCTCGTTGAAACTCACCAGGTCCCAGTACAGGTTCAGGACCGCCGAAATCGTCGTGCTGACTTGCGAGCGAAACTGCAGGTCGCTGATCCTCATGTTGTTCTTCTGCACGCGGATGTTGCGGCCGTTCACGGCCGGGCTGAACCCGTACAGCAGGTTCTGCGTCACCTGCAGATCCAGATATCCGCTGGTGTAGGGATTCAGGTTGTAGGACTGGCTGTTCACTTCCAGGTTCTGGTTGTAGAAC
>JAIQFJ010000030.1 GCA_020073325.1 Terriglobia bacterium
CGAATCGAGGACCTCAGCGAGCCTCGATGCGAGCACGTGGACATGCGGATGCCGAAAGAACACATCGGCGCGACCCGGCGTCTCGCGAACGAGGAAGTTGCCGCGCACGAAATCTTTCCATGCGAGCCTGGGATCGTCCAGCACGCGGAGGCTGTGCGGTTCGTCCACCGCGATGAATTGCACCAGGTCGCAGTCGATCGGCCGGGGCCTGTAACTGAGTCCCGCGGCGGTATTCGGATGGACCGATCGTTCGATCAAATCGATCGCGTTCTTCAGACGCATCCCGATGAGACCTCGACGCCGGGCCGCCTGGAGTTTGCGACGCGCCAGCGTTCGCAGCACGCGTGCATGCTCCGACGCTTCTGTCGTTGCGGCCCGAGGCTCGGCGAGCATCGCTCGTCCGGCACGCAGATAGTTTTTCCAACTCGTCATAACTTTTGGATATCCCGGCGCGGGGACCTCCAGGAACACCAGCATGGCGACGCGCTCGCCTGCCGCAAGAAGTTGGCGCGCCATTTCGTAGGCGAGGATCCCGCCGTAGCAATGCCCCCCGAGCAGATACGGCCCGTCGCGCTGCACCGACTTGAGATGCGGAATCAACTCCGCCGCCGCTTGCTCCACCGTATAGATGCCTCGCTTTTCGATCGGCCGCGGATCGCGAAGAATGTAAAACGGCTGATCCGTACCGAGGCTCCGCGCCAGATGCCACAGATAGTACGGGTTCTCGTCCGCGCCGGGCAATGCGAAAAAAGGAAGCCGCGATCCCGACGGCTGGAGCGCGACCACCGCGTCGATCTCCTGCTCTGCCTCCGGCTGGTCCAGCATCGCCGCCATGCTCGCCAGCACCGGCGCGCGCCACAGTGCCGCGAGCGGAATCTCGCGGCCGAAATATTTTGCGATGAGCGAAATCAGTCGTGTCGCACGCAGGCTGTCGCCGCCCAATTCGAAAAAATGATCCGTGGTGTACACTTTGGCGACTTCAAGCGTCTCCTCCCACAGCGCCGCCAGGTGTTTTTCGGCGAGCGTCAACGGCAGCGGACGCTCCTCGGACGAATCGGCTTCCGGCGCCACCAAGGCCTGGCGGTCGATCTTTCCCGCCCTCGTCAGCGGCATCGTATCCAGCCGCACAAACATCGAAGGCAGCATATGTTCCGGAAGCCTCTTTGCCAGAAAGGCTCGCAGGGCCGCGGTCTCCACTGCCTCTCGCGCGACGAAAAATGCGGCGAGCTGCGAGCCTCCCGCGACGATGACCGCCCCCTGCGAAATCGCGGGATGCGCCTCAAGCGCAGCCTCGATTTCCTCCAACTCCACACGGAACCCGCGAAGCTTCACCTGGCGATCCACGCGGCCGACAAACACGAGATTGCCGTCGGGCAGCGTAAACACGATGTCTCCCGTCGCATACATCCGCGAGGCATCGGTCGAAAATGGATCCGGGACGAAGCGCTGCGCCGTCAGCTCCGGCGCCTTCCAATATCCCAGCGCCAAGCCAGCGCCGCCGATGTAAAGCTGCCCCTCGACTCCATCCGGCGCCATATTTCCGTCCGCATCGAGCACATACGCTCGCGTATTCGCCAGCGGTTTACCGATCGGAACAGACGAAGCGCCCTCCCAAATCGACGAGCCTTCTTCGTACACGGTCGCGGTGGGCGACGTCTCCGTGGGACCATACGCGTTGAACAACCGGATGCGTCCGTTGATAACTCGCTTCCACGTTCGCAATGCAGCGGGGTTCGCCTTCTCCATCCCGATAATTACCGCGCGGAGCGACGAGGGTAGGTTCGGCGCGCCTTCCGCCATCGACGCCACCCACTCGTTCCACCACGCGCTTGGAACTCCGGTGATCGTGACGCGACGTTTTTCCAGAAATCGCCAGAACGCAGCCATCGAGCCCTTGCGATCCCAGCCGAGCACGAGGGCCGCTCCCGCGCACAGGTAGTTGAAGATTTCCGCCACGAAAACGTCTGTGCCGATCGATGCGAACTGAAGACGCCGGTCACGCTCGTCAATTCCATACGCGCGCGCCGCGGCGAGGCTGTGATTCGCCAGAGCGCGATGCGGGACCACGACGGACTTCGGTTTCCCGGTGGATCCCGACGTGTAGATCGCATACGCCGGATCTTCCATACGCGACAGGCGCGGCAAATTCTCAGGCGAATATGCCTGGAGCGCCGCTTCCGCAGCAAGCTCGCGCAGCACAAGCTTCGGTGCCGCATCTTCGAGCATCGCGCGAAATCGTTCGGGCGGAGCATCGGGATCGAGCGGCAGAAACGCCGCGCCCGATTTCAGCACAGCGATGACCGCCGTGATCGCGTCCTTCGGTGAACGCATCGCGACTCCGACCCGATCGCCTGGTCCTGCGCCGACAGCGCGAAGATATCGCGCGATGCGGTTCGCCCGCTCGTTCAGTTCGCGGTACGAAACAGATTGACCGCCATCGTCCAGCGCGACGTTGCAAGGAGCACGCGCCGCCTGCGCTTCGAACCACTCATGTGCGCGCAAACCATTCGGATCGAGCTTCAATGCCGATCTGTTCCGCTCCCGGGCGCATTGCAGCTCGCCCTCGGTGAGCATCCTGATCCTGCGGACCGCTGTATCGGGCGAAGAAACAAAACTGTCGATCAACGTGGTGAGGTGATCCGCCGCCCCGCGCATCATTTCTTCGGAAAACAATCGTGTGTCGAACACAAGTTCGAAACTCAGTTGCGGACCGCCGTACGCGGCGAGGGTCAACGGCGTATCGGTCCGCTGCAGTCGCCGGAAGACGCGGCCACCGTGACCCAGCGCGTGTTGAGGCGCCTGATGTTCGTAGACCAGCACGCTCTCGAACGGAGGCACTCCCGCCGCGAGCCCGCTGTACTTCGCGATTTCCTCCATCGGTGTCTGTTCGAAGGCGCGAAGATCGTTGGAGCGCTGCCGGACCATGCGCAGGTACCAGCGCACATCCTGATCCGATAGATCCACGCGCATCGGCACCGTTCGGATGAAGAACCCGATCGCTTCCGGCGATCGATGCCCTGCGCGCGTGACGCCGAACACCACCTCGTTTCGCGCGCTGTAGCGTTGAAGCAGCAGCGCCCACGCGCCTTGAACGACATTATTGACGCTGACACCGCACTCGCGCGCGAATGCGTGCACGCGGGCCGTCGCATCACACGAAAAGATCCGGCTCGCTTTCGCGAAAGATTCGCCGGGCGAGCGGACGCGCTCCACAATGTAGCCCGTGGTGTCCGCAATCCCCTGAAACAAATTGCGCCAGAATGTATCCGCGGCCTGTTCATCGACGGGTGGCGCTGGTTCAACCGGTACCGGAGGATTCCACTCCGGTTCGACACCCGCCGCGAGCGCATCATACGCCTTCAGCCACTCGCGCCAGACATTCACGTACGAACGCCCGTCGAGCAGAGCATGATGACTTGTCCACACCACGGTCGAGCCTAGTGAGGCGAAGCGCATCGGAATCCCGCCGGCAAAATCGAATCCTCGCGCGCGATCGTCACGGAGAAAATCCTCGGTGCTGGCTTCTTCCACCTCGCGCCACTCCACGTCGCAGCGATCGTGCACGCGAAAGCCAGTCGGATGACCGCCATCGACGACGATCTCGGACCGTAGCGCAGGGAATCGCGCGGCGACCCTATCCCAGGCACGACGAAGCCTCAGGAGATCCGGTCTCTCCGCCATCTCGCAAACCTCCTGCATCAGGTACACACCCGACGCGGGAGAACGCAGCGTCGCGAGCACCATACTGCGCTGGAGCGACACGATCGACCGCGCCGCGACTGGAATCATGCCGTGCGCCGCGGCCGTAGTACGAGCGTCGGACAGCGCTCGCCGAATTCATAGGATGGCTGGAAATACGACTCCAGTTCAAACCTGGGGAACAGTGCGCCCTTCAGTTCTTCTTTGGTCGGAAACGCGTAACGCGTTGTCGAATCGCGATAATACTCGATGGTCGCGACCGCTGCTGGGCCCCAACCAGGCCCGCCCGGCAAACTTCGGCGTCCCCAATTGGCCCACGTGCGATAGACATCGCCGACACAAACACCTGCGCACGCGCTCGGCTGCATCGCCATCAGCAGCCGAAGTTTGAAGGTATGAAAACTGCCGATCTGCCCAGCAAGCGCGGCGTCGAACACCGCATCGACGGATTCGGCCGGATCGGATTGTAAATAACAACGCAAGATCATCCGGCCCGATTCGCAAAGCACACTCGCCGCCACGCAGGTGAGTCTTTCAAATTCCCCCGGGAATTCGATGTTGTTGATCGACCCGTCGCCGATCACGACATCGCAGCTATCCCGGCCCAGCGGCGGCGTCAACCAGTTTGCGCACGCAACCCATCTCCTGCCTTCAAGGTTTCCCGGCCAGGCGGTCCGCGTCATCGAATGTGACTTGTCCAGTGCGACGATTCGCGAACCCTCCGGCCACCGCAGGTCTGCGATCCGGGGCGTCACCCCCAACATCAGTACGCGGGGTGCTGTCATTTGGGCCACGGTCTGCTCGGCAAATCGAAGGTCTTCGGGAGACGGCCTCAGCGGAGGCCCCAGTTCGCCGCATGCCGGCGCGAAGTCGTCCCAATAAGTTCGAGGCACTCTCATATTGTAAGGAGAACCCGTCGATCTTAAGAATGTGCGGTGTGAACCGATCTCTGACGACCAAGGCTCACCGTCTTGGGTCTGCCTCTCTAATGGTCACTGCGAACTGAGATGTCTCTCCCGGAAGTTAGCTGGACTGTTAACCACCATTATCGGCGCTTGCCCAAACCTCCCAGAACGTCGTTTCCTGCCAATGTGCGAGTGGCCCACGATTCGGGCGTAAATCGGAGAGAAGGGCGTTTACCTGTTGTGCCGGTGCAAATTACCCTCGATCAGCGCAGTGGCGGGCCACGGAATTGCGAGTAAGGGGTTCGGGTGCAGTTGTGTCGAGGCGCTCTGTTTGCTAGTGCGGCGAACCTTGAGCGAACCGTTTTCTCCATTCGAATCGAAAGTTGTACAATCCTCACATGCATGGAATACCCTGGGGCACAATTGCGCTCGGCTCGCTATTGCTCATCTCGATGTGCTCAAACGGAGGACAGGAAGTACAATCTCCGCAACCTCAGGAGTCGAAGCCGCCCGTCAGAATGGAGCCGCGTGGGCGCATCCTTGGAATCGGCGGTGTCTTCTTCAAATCCGCTAATCGTGAGCAGATGCGCGAATGGTATTCGAAGCATCTTGGACTCGCCGACAAAGGCGCCGGCGCGACGCTTCCGTGGCGCGAACACGACAACCCGCAGAAGGAACACGTAACAGTTTGGACTGTTTTTCCCGCATCCACTAACTATTTCGATCCCAGCCACGCATCGTTCATGGTCAACTACATCGTGGACGATCTGGATGCTTTGCTGGACCGCTTAAAACAAGAGGGAGTAAAGATCGATCCCAAACGAATGAATGAATCCTACGGTCGCTTTGCCTGGATCTATGATCTGGATGGGAATAAGATTGAGCTCTGGCAGCCGTCCGCAAAGCCTTGAGGGCCTCCCGGGTGGGTGGCAGTGGGCAGTCGCGCGAAAAAACGTGGAAGACCCCCGGGGTAATAAGAACGAGCCCAAGATTACGAGCCCGGCGTAGGGGGAATTGAGCGCCCATTACGGGTCTCCTCATTTTGACGACCGGTTCGTTGCCGGCTTGGTCGCCGAGGCACGGTTTGGGCCGCAAGTACGACTTCGCGCTCCTGCTGATCTTCGCACTGATCGCGGCTTTGGAGATCAAGTCGGTGGGAACGCTCTTAATGGGTGCGCTCACGGTTATTCCCGCCCCGTCGCTAAGAACATTTCCCGGAGCATGCGCGGCTACATAATGCTGTCCGCGCTGCTGGGTGGCGCGATTTCCGTGGGAGGCATGTGGATCGCTGAAGCCCTTCGGTTCTTGCCGGGACCGTCCATCATTTTGTTCGGCATGGGCCTGTTCCTGGTGAGCCTCGCTTGCGGGCGCAAAAAAGCCGGGTGAAGATTGCCATCTTGTGATCGTCAGGATGCAGCGAGTGGCGCCTCTGGACCCGCGCAGTAGCTGCCATTGCACCGGACTCACCATGTCGAGTTGTCCTGTCCAGCGTCGCGGTCACAATGGGCGCCAAGAAGATTCACCGCCAGCGGTTTTCTTTCAAAACCTCTTGAGATGGCGAGCGGAATCCACACCTCAAGCAGAGGACCGTGACGAAGCAGAATCGCCGGCCGTTCCGAATCCAGCTTGGATGGTCGATTGCGATTCAGAAAGTTTTGGCAGAATCGCGCCGTTCTCATACGCCGACAAAATACGACCCGTCGCGGAAGGCCTGTGGCCCATCCTGCTGCGGGGAGACGCGGCACGGCTCAGGACGCCGGCGTGACGCGCCCCCGAGGGAGTTGGCTATCGTGGACGCGCAGCCGGCGATGTGGCGGTCGAGGGGCGCGATTGCGGATTTTGATAGTTCGGGAAAGCTGGACGGTTCGGCTTCGGGACAGGGTGCGATTCCATCTCCTTTAGAGCGATCGCGACGGCGCGCTCCAGTTGCGGGTCATGGCCTTCGTGGACTGATTTCGGATCCTGGTCGACCTCAACGTCGGGAGGCGTGCCGTGGTTCTCGACGTCCCATTCACCTTTCGGGTTGAAGAAGCCGAAGCTGGGAGCGGTCACGTTGCCGCCGTCCATCAGAGCGGGATAGCCGGAAATGCCGACCAATCCGCCCCAGGTGCGTTTGCCCACCAGGGTGCCTGTTTGCGCGTGGCGGAACATCCACGGCATTGCGTCGCCGCCGGAGCCGGCGAATTCGTTGATGATCATCACCTTGGGTCCGAAGACCTGCGCGGCGGGGGTGCGATAGATCTGGCCCCATCGCGGAGACCACCAGCCCATCAAGGGGCGATTCAATACGTTGATGACGTAGTCGGCCACCTGGCCGCCGCTGTTGTAGCGCTCATCGATGACGGCGCCTTGTTTATCGGTCTGCGCGAAGTAGTAGCGCGTGAACGAGGTCAGGCCGCCTTGCGCAGTATCGGGCATGTATACATAGGCGAGCTTGCCGCCCGAAAGCTCGTCGACCTGGCGGCGATTAGCTTCCACCCAGGCTTCATGGCGGAGCTGCGCTTCGCTTGCGACGGGCGTGACGGTAATTTCGCGCGAGCCGGCGCCGGAAGGGTCACTGCCGATTTTGATCGGTGTGGGTTTGTTGGCGGTGCCTTCGAGCAGGCGCGAGATATCGCCGGCAGCATCGAGGTTCTGGCCGTTGATGGACAGGATGTACTCGCCGGGTTTGATGTTCAGGCCGGGCTCAGCGAGCGGGCCGTGGAGGTTCGGGTTCCACAGCTCGCCGGTATAGATCTTCTTGATGCGGTAGTGATTGTTGGCGATTTCGTAATCGGCGCCGAGGAGGCCGCCTTGCACGCGGCGCGGCTCGGGGATGGCGCCGCCGCCACCGCGCAGATGGCCGACGGTGAATTCACTGAGAAAATCGTGGATGAGGTAGTTGAGATCGGCGCGGCTCGAAAGCGCGTCGAGATATTTCTCGTAAACTTTTTCGAAATCGGCGGCGTTGACACCGTGGAGGTTGGAATCGTAGAAGTAGCTGCGCTCGATGCGCCAGACTTCGTGATACATCTGCTTCCATTCGGCGGGTGGATCGATGCGGACCTCCATATCGGCAATGTGGAGCGCGCCTTCGCCGGCCTTGACGGGGGCGTTGGCGGGAACGATGACCCAATTCGGCACCGGAGCTTCGGCTCCCCCCCTGCCACCCCGGCCGCCGGCGCCGCCGCCCATGCGCAAAAGCATCTTGTCGCCATTGGCGGCGAGCTCGAAGCCTTGGACATTGTCAGCAAGCTTGTCGAGTTTGCGCGTTTTCATGTCCCATTTGGAAAGCGTGAAGCCGCCGCCGGGTCCTCCGCGAAATCCGGCGCCGCCCGTGGGCTCGAGGATATAGAAGATGCCGGCTTTTCCGGCTTCAAGACCGAAATAGCTGCGCGCGGGGATGGGTAGCGCGACGATGCGCTGGCTCAGGCCGTCGATATCGACGCGCACAGGTTTTGCCGGCTCTGCGGGGCGATCCGCGCCACCGCCGCCGCGACTGCCGCGACCGCCGCGCCCTTCACCGGACGCAGCAGGCTCGCCCGGTTTTTCTTCGTCGCTTTCCGGCGCAACCGGCGACACAACGTTGTTGGCGAGGACAAACAGGTAGACGCTGCGGGTGACTTCATGCTCGTCGCTGCTCATGTCCAGGCCGCTTATGGTCGGGCCGTAATTCGTGCTGGCGGTGAAGTATAGATACTGGCCGTCGCGATCGAAAGCGGGGAAGCGGGCGTCGCTCATCCCGTCGGTGAGCTGCGTGGTTTTGCCGGATTCAATCGAATAAAGCTCGATGGCATGGAAGTGATTCGGACGGAACTTGGTGAAAGCGATCCATTTTGAGTCGCCCGACCAGACGATGTCGCGGCCGACGCCGTAGATGAGATCCGTATCGATCTTCGTGAGCTTCCCGCTTGCGATTTCGACATCCCATAAATTAAGCTCGTTGTCGCTGAAGGCGATGTGCTTGCTGTCGGGCGACCATTTCGGGTCGAAATAGAACGCCGAGTTGCCGGCCAGCGGAATTTTTTTCGCGTCTCCCTCGCCCGATTGCGGCTTGATGTGCAGCGCGTATTCACCGGACTCATCAGAGAAATAAGCCACGGAATTTCCATCGGGAGACCAGGAGGGGGTGCGTTCCATTACGCCGGGCGTGTTGGTGATGTTGCGAATGTCACCTTTTTCGGCGGGTACGGTGAGGATTTCGCCATGGGCTTCGAAGACGGCCCGCACGCCGTTGGGTGAGATGGCTGCGTTCCGGATTTCACGAGACACATTCTGGAAGTGGGGCCGGACCTCGGCGAGATCGGCCGCGATCTGGACGTCCACCTTGGTGCTCTTGTTCGTAGCCAGATCAAAAATGTAGATGCCGCCGAACTGTTCATAAACGATGCCGCCGGGCCCGGCGCTGGCGCTCGAAACATCTTTGCCCGTATTTTCGAGGACCTTCCTCGGCTCCTTGCTCTTGCCGTCCCACATCCACAGCGTCATGGGACCCTGGCGATCGGAGAGGAAATAAATTTTGTCGCCGATCCACATAGGATTGATGTCGTTGGAGTCGGTGCGCGGGACTTTGGTGATGGCAAGATCGGCGAAGTTGACGAGCCAGAGATAGCTCGCTTCCCCGCCGCGATAGCGTTTCCACGATACGAAGTTGGTGAAGCCGGTAGCGAACTGGCCGCCATCAAGGGGAGCGTAGACCATGCGCTTGCCGTCGGGCGAATAGGCGCCGGTGCAGGCCATAGGAAGCGCGAGCACCTCTGCGAAACCGCCATCCGCGTCGACCGTGTAGAGCTGCGTGAAGCGCGAGAAGCTGTCGCGGCTTGAACGGAACAGGATGCGCTTGCCGTCGGGACTCCAACCGGCCACGCGATCGGCGTCGGGATGATAGGTGATGCGTTTGGGGACTCCGCCACCGGCTGGAATGGTAAAGATGTCGACGTTGCCGTCGTACTCCCCGGTAAACGCAATGGTCGAGCCATCGGGTGAGAAAGCAGCTTCGGTTTCGAATCCGACGCTCGAGGTGAGGCGCGAGGCGACGCCGCCCGAGCGCGGGACCGTCCAGAGGTCGCCCGCGTAGGAGAAGACGATTTCGGATTTGTTCATCGCGGGCTTTTCGAGAAAGTGAACGGAGGAATCGGCCGCGAGGGTGAGCGAGGCGGCGAAGGCGGCAAGCACTATGACAGAAGCGGGCTTCATGCCGGTCAGTTTACTACTCGGCGAGCGCTGACGGGCTGCGGTGGACGGGGGAGAGTCGGGCGCGGAATAGACCGGCGAGGTCAGAATCGGGGACGGATCGCGTGCAATGAGAATTGAGGCGGCAGCGCAATCCCCGTAAGAATGGAACAAGTTGTACGAACGGTTGAACCTGGCTCAGAACCGGATTTTCGAACCGGTCGCCGGAAATGTATTACCTTGCTGAAGGCACGGAGCGCAGATGTGGGGCCTGACTCCTTATCGGCGAGAAGAAGGTACAGGTCGGCTCAATCTTGTTGAATAGCGTCGGCGGACGAAAAGACTGGTATACTCACTGTGCGTTCGTAGTTCCGCCCTTCCTCGCAGAAAGCCTCTTCTGCCTCGAATCGCCCTTCGGCCCAGACGCAGGGGACCACTCGGAAATTGACACTCGGGTGCTTCGGATGTCAGGCAAGTTCGTGTCGTCGGGAGCGGGAAGGTGGTCATGATCACAACGAGTACCGAATACTGCGAGATCTGCAAGGCCGAAACGCCACGATGCCAGTATTACCCAGCAGGACGGAGCCGGCAGCACGGCAAGTGCCTGGAATGCGACCGCAAGGATAGCCGGAATCCTCGGCCTTACCAGAGCAAAGACAGTCGTTATTGCGGCGAATGCGACCGGAACCATCAGATGGCTGCGCAGCGCAACTTGTAAGGGAACATCGCCGCGTGCAAACCGGCCCGAAACTAAGATTGGAGTCTACGGATGTCTAAGATGTGTGGTGATACTGCTCGTTTCAACCGGATTCGAATGCAGAGGAATAGAATGCGCGCTCGCGTGCGCGAGTTGCGTGCCGAGATTGAGGCCCGCAAGGCCGTTGCTAAGGGTCCCGTGAAAAAACCGGCAGCGTGACCGCGCGGCCCGGGGCTTGTCGCAACTTCAGCGCGGAGGATCGGCTGGAACCCAAAAGACACAACCATGGCCGAATGTACCGCTGCAAGATTGTTCCTTACATTGGACCCACCAAGTATGGCGAATGGTTTGGAACTGAATCCGAAGTGTGTTCGGCGATGACCGGGATGATCCGCAAAATTGGAGAGCGATACTACTGCGAGATGAAAACGATCACTTGCCCGGAATGCGGCGCCGATGAAAGCGCGAAAGTAATCGCAAAGTTATGAAGCGCACCCGGCGCGAGTGACGTCGTCTCAGTCGCCGGAATTGAGGACGAATCTGTCGCGAGCAGTGATCGTGCCCCAGGCGGATGTGTTGGGTATGCATGGCCTCAGCAATGCTATCTCGTGCGCGCGACCCGCCGAGAGTTGGACGAGCGCAGAATGAATCGGGCTTTTTCTCCCGCGAATCCGTTCTCAATCTAAAGTCGATTCTTGCCCGATCTGAATTGTTCTGACGATCAAGTTATGTGGTGAGCTACCTCTTTGTCGCCATTATTTTGGATCAACCACCATCACCTCATGCGGTTCGTGGGTCCACCAACACCGGGTTTGATATGGATCACCCTTCTGCATGTCCTTATGGTGACGGCGGGTAGGCGACGCATGGCGAGGCGCCGATCGCTCTGTGCCCTTGCAGGCTTCACGAAGGCTATGCTGGCTGCGTTCATCGCGCCGCGAGTCGGCTTCGGTATGATCTGCGCCGCCTTATTCTTACACTTACCGCCAGAGGCTCGCGGCATCACAGATCGATGACGACATCGCGAATCGGTTGCGAGCAGCAAACGAGAACATTGCCCTCGGCGGGTTGATCGAGCGGCTCCGGTCCATAGACGACCGCTCCTGACACCAAACCGCTCTCACAGCTATGACACACGCCGGTGCGGCACGACCAGCGTACGGGAACGTCGCAGGCTTCGGCCAATTCCAAAATGCTCTGGTAGGCCGACGCCTTCCAGTGTGCGGCGATGCCGCTGCGCGCGAACGAGACTAAGGGACCGGTGTTGGCGTCATCCTGGTGACCTGCCTCGACTTTCTCAGCCAGTCATAGCTGAGGATTTCAGCACTTCGGCAAACTCGTGGCCGACACCCAGGTAACGGGCAATCTTGTCGCGGGCATCGCGGGATGGGACCTCTGACCTTCCGCCACACTGGCGGGATGACAGAGGTCCGTCCGGCTGCCTTGGCGCTCCAGTGGTGCAACTGGGGGACAGGGGCGCGATTTCCTGCTCAAGACGTAGCTGTCGTTTTTCTTCGAAGCTCCGTCGTTTTCGTTCAGAACATCAACTTAAGTGCGAATTGTATCTGCCGCGGAGCATAGGTACTGCGGATCGTGCCGAAAGCGGTGCTCGCCACGTCGGAATTGGGGCCTGTGAAGTTGGTGTGGTTGAGAGCGTTGAACATCTCGCCGCGAAACTGGAGCCGCATCCGCTCTAAAGGAAGATGAAACTCTTTGTGGATGCCCAGGTCCAATTGGTTGAGCGGCAGCGCGCGAACAAAGTTTCGAGGCGCATTCCCGAAGGGATGGCTCGGGTCGGTAGATAGCTTCACGTTGTCTTTGTTGTAAAAGTTATCCACGGTCGGATCCGCGGCAAGCACAGGTCCGAAGACATTTGGGCGGAAAGCTTCGCCACCCTTCCATTCCGCCAGGTTGCCGACGGTCTGGAACTGTGGCGGCACCGAACCGCTCCACGCTCGCAGGTCGATAGGAGGAGCCGAAAGCGCGCTGTTGATAGCGCTCACTTCCCACCCGCCCACGAATTGATCGAAAAATCCGGGCATCGACGATCCGAACTTACGCCCGCGGCCGACCGGCACCTGATAGACGACGCTGAACACATCGACGAACTTCTTGTCGTAAGCCGACAGGCCGCGCTCTGAAGCGAGATTGTGAATGTCCTGCACGCTGGCCTGATTGCCGTTCAGTCCATCGAGAGCCTGCGTGCTGTTGTCTATCGCCTTCGACCAGGTGAAGGAGTTTAGGAACAGAAGTCCGCCGGACAGGCGGCGTTCCAGCTTGACCTGAAGCGCGTTGTAGCTCGAAAATCCGGCGGGATCGAGCCAGCTCACCGCGCTGAAGGCCTGATCGGGACGGCGTGCCTGCAGCGAGAGATTCGACGTTGGGGTCGGTTGCGGCGCGGCCTGATTATAATCGCCCATCACCGGAAGGGCGACCGAGTGGTTGCCGATGTAGCCCAGGTCGAGAAGCAGTTTCCAGGGAAGTTCGCGCTGAATGGAGAAGAACCAGCTTTGCACGTAAGGCGTCCGAAGATCGCGCGGAATATACAGAACGTTCGCCGATCTCGGGTTGAAGTTTTTCGGATCGGTCAGTCCGAGGGGATAGCCCTGCTGTGAGGGGACGAAAGTCGGGTCCGACGGCGTCTGATTCACCGTCGAGATCACCACCTGTGGACCGTTGATGCCCAGCAGGTCGCCGCTTCCCATGCGGTTCTGATGAACATAACTGATGCCATAACCTCCGCGCACGACCGTCTTGGGCATGAAGCTGTAGGCGAAGCCGACTCGCGGCGCGAAGTCCTTGTAGTCGGGATTAATGAGTGTCCGATCATAGAGACTGCCGTTCTTGGCCAGCAACATCGTGTTGCTGGTCGGATCGAAATTCGACAAAACATTGTCACGTTCCCAGCGCGGCGTGGCGAACTCCCAACGCAAGCCGATGTTCACGGTCAGCTTCGAGGAAACGTGGAAATCGTCCTGCACATAGAGGAAGTGCTCATGCTGACGGTAATTGCCGATGACGTCCGTGGCTAATGAATAAGCGCTGCGGGCGCCAAACAGAAAATCGGCGAGCGAGTAGCTGGCAGCATCGACAGGCACGGAACAGTTGGAGGCCAGTCCCAATTGCGCGCAACTCGGCTTGCTGAAACTTCCAAGGTAGGAATCGGCGCCGTACATCGGATTGACGTCGAGCACCTGCACCCGAATCGGAATGAATTCGTAACCGACCTTGACGGCATGCCGCCCCATGATTTTCGAAAAATTCACTTTGTAGTCGAACGAGAGAGGATTCTGAAACTGCGGGCTGGTCGCCTGGCGGCCCAATCCCGTAAAGCCAGAAAGCGAAATGGGCAGCAAACCGCCGGAGATCACCGGATCGCTTGGCAAGCCCGGGACGCCGTAGACCTGGAGCATATCCGGACCACCTGTGAACGGCGGCTTTTTGCCTGCCGCGGTATGGGCGACGCCGACGCGGCTTTCAAGAACCGAATTTGGCGACACCGTCCAGGTGTAGCCGATCGCTGCAGTGTCGTTATAGATATGCGTGAGCGCGCCATTGCCTCCGGACGGTCCAGGGAAGCTCGAATCGCTCGACTGGTCCGACATGCTCTGGCTGAGGCGAAGGAAGCTCGACATACGGTCGTTGATTTGATAGTCGAGCTTCACGTCATACTTGTCCGCATAGTTCTGATTCAGCGAGAGCTGCTGAAAGTTGTTGGATCGCCCGTCTATCTGCGGTGCCGGCAGATCGTTCAACACATGTTGCGCGAAAGCTGTCATCGGAATCGGCTGGTGGGCCTGATACACAACTCCGGTTAGCGGATTCACGACCGCCACCGGAAGATTCCCCGCACGATCGCTCAGCGACGGCAAGCTGGCGAACGTTCGCGAACGTTGCAGGACTCGCAGCCCCTCATAGTCGGCGAAAAAGAAGAGGCGGTTCTTGACGATCGGGCCGCTGATTGTGCCTCCGAACTGGTTTTGCTGCAGAGTCGGCTTCATGAACGTAGCCGGACGCGCACCGAACGTATAGCCGATCGCGTTCAATTCCGTGTTGCGCAGAAAGTCATACGCTGTTCCGTGAATCTGATTCGTGCCGGAGCGCATCGCGACGTCCACCGTTGCGCCGCCGCTGTGTCCGTATTCGGCGCTGTAGTTATTGGTGATCACCTTGAATTCGGCGACCGAATCCGGCGACGGCTGCGCGGCCTGGTTCGCGAATCCCTGGTTGCTGGTGCCGTAGGCGTTGTTGTCGATGCCATCCAACAAGTAGTTGTTGTACGTGCTGCGCAGTCCGTTGACGTTAAACGAACCTTCGCGAGAGGAGGCCGACGGCGACTTGATGACGCCGGTCGTCAACAGGGCCAAATCCGAATAGGCGCGCCCATTCAATGGAAGCTCGACGATGGTGATGCGATTCACCACTTGCCCGCGTTCGCTCGAATCCGATTCGACCATCGACGCGGCGCCGGTGACTTCAATCGCCTGATTGACGGCGCCGACCTGGAGCGAAAGGTCGACGCGCTGCCGTGCATTCACGTTCACGCGGATATCGGTCGCCGTCATTTTTGAGAAGCCCGCGGCCTCTGCGGTAATCGTGTACGCACCGATTTTTACGTTCGAGAATGTGTAGTTCCCGTTTTCATCGGTCTGGGTGCTGGTTTGAATTCCCGTGTCCTGGTTGGTCAGCATAACCGACGCTTTTGCGACCACACCACCGGATCCATCGCGAATGGTGCCGAGCACTTCAGCGGCGTCGAACTGGGCCTGAAGTAGAGTTTGAAGCGAGATCGAGGCCAAGGCGACCAATACAGCAGTCGATCCCCGGAAGCGAAACGTTGGAATATTCATCGCCGCCAAGAATAGCGATTCGCGGCGTCGATCAGATTTCGGTCAAGTGAAAATTCCGTGTCGTCACAAATTCGATACACACGACAGATATCCTGTTTCGGATGAAACGACTTTCTTATCTCTTGGGGACTCTTGTCGCGACCGTCCTGGTGAGCACATTTCCTAGTTTCGGAGCCGACGCGCCGCAGCGCGTTGAAGTGCATGGCCATCGCGGCGCAAGAGCGATGCGGCCGGAAAACACGATTCCCGCATTCGAATACGCGATCGCGGCCGGCGTCGACGTGCTCGAGCTGGACATGGCAGTGACCAAAGACAACGTCATCGTCATCTCGCACGATCCAGTTCTTCGCGCGCCGACGTGTACGGGACCGCAGCGCATTGCGCTGATCCATCAGCTCACCCTGAAGCAGGTCCGCGAATGGGACTGTGGCGCGGTGCAGAATCCTGAATTCAAGACTCAGCAGGTGGTTCCCGGAACGCGTATGCCGACGCTGGATGAAGTGTTCCAGCTCGCACCCAAGGGAAAGTTCCGATTCAACATCGAGACCAAGATTTCGGAAAGGCGCGTCACTCGTCCTGAAGCGGAGGGAATGCTGAAGCGTATGGCGATCGATCCGGAGAGCGAGCAGGGCCGTGACGCGATGACGGCCATCCTCGCGATGGGACCGGACGCGGCTCCATCGCCTGACGAGTTTGTGAAATTGGTGCTGGAGAAGATTCGCAAGTATCACGTCGAAGATCGTGTGATGCTGCAATCGTTCGACTTTCGGACACTGCATGCGATGAAGAAGTTGGCGCCCGAGATCCTCCTGGTTGCGCTCACCGGGGATCGGAATCGGAGTTTCGTGGAGATCGCCAAAGAAGCGGATGCGTCGGTCGTGTCTCCGGAATTTCAGCTGGTCACGCCGGAAAAGGTGCGCGAAGCGCACGCCGCAGGCTTGCAGGTGGTCCCATACACGGCGAACAAGACGGAAGATTGGGATCGTCTGATTGCCGCAAGGGTCGACGCGATTATTACTGACGATCCGGCTGGACTAATCAAGTATTTGCGGCAGAGCCGATAGGAAAGATCGATGGGTTTCACCACATCGGACGACCGGTCAGCGTCGGAGTCGAGAGTCGTGACGTCGACCAACATCGGCTCATCTCGTATTCACAAAGGTATCGGGCGCGTGGATTCAGGTGGCTTGCAATGGTTTTGCTCGGCTGTGCTCCGCAAAAAATCGGTCCGTCGCTAAGCGGGATCGATCCGACTCGGACAGGACAACGGAGGACAACGGGGACAGACTAACTCCTGGAGTGAGAGCCTGTGTCCCGACCCGGCTAGAATCAGAGATGGATTGAAGCCACTCACATGAGCAAACGTGTCTACAAGTTCAGATCCGCGGAATTTGGGCTGCTGAACCTCAAAGAGCGCAGGCTAAAGCTGTCGACCATCGACGATCTGAACGATCCCTTCGACCTATGCTCTCTAGACATAACGGACCCCGCAATCGAATACGCCCTGAATGCATACATCGAGCATTTCAGGTGCACTACCGGGCTCCTGTGCTTCAGCCGTAACTGGGACAATCTGCTGCTTTGGAGCCACTATGCGAAGACTCCCACACCGGATTGTGCTTCGGATTCGATATCCCGGACGGCTCGCCAGCGGACGCCTTCGACGTCAATGTCCACTACCAGCCGAATCTTCTGCAGATCCGCCGGCCGGAGGACGTGAACTACGATCTCGCCAATCGCCTGCTTCGCACGAAGCACGAGAGCTGGAGCTATGAACAGGAGCTGCGCTTATTCGTACAGCTCAACGACCCTCCCGACGCGAACGGCTTGCACTGGTTCGATTTCGGCCCAAATCTGGAGTTGAAGGAAGTTGTCGTCGGCGCGCAGTGCGCTCCCAAGGACATCGAGGCGGTCAAGGATGTATTGAAGGGTTACGGTAGAGCCGTTGAATGCTCGTGGGCCTACATGCGGAAAGACGCTTTCCTTCTGGTCAGGCATGATTTCATGCCGCCGTGGTTTTCGCCGCCCGCTTAAGATTCACCGGTTCCCGGTATGGTTCCAGTCGTACTCCCAGCGCGCGAGAAGGTTGTCCTGCATTCTCTTCGCCGCCTCCTTTGTACGGCACGCACACGCGTGATACCAGATATGCCACCCCTGTTTGAGGTGCCAGTTGATCATCTTCGATAGGTGCGACCCGTCAGAGCCGTATTGCGTCATACGCTGCCTTTCGTTTACAGTCTCGCCGACGTAGTGCCACTCGATATTTCCGCCGCGAGGACCGCCGGTGCCAATCTTGTAACAGGCCGGACCTTCGTGATCGAGGCTGGCGTCGAACCATTCGTTCTTGTAGGCGAGAAGCCGAGGTCGAGTCCATCCCATCGCTTGATTTTAACCGCGAGTACAATTTCTTGACGTTTGCGTCATACCCATCGCGTATCCGGCCAGATTAGTGCTGGGAAACTCGGCTTCGGTCCGCCGATCCGCTTCACAATGCATTAGTTGACAGTCTTGGATTTCTCTGTCTCGCTGCGCGATCGCTGCATGATGTCGTCCCAAAAGACATTTCTTTGGGAGCATCTTGGCGGTGATGGGAAGTGGTATCCCGGACGTGCTCGACGTGCCCATCCCGCTTACGTGAACACCGTCTTTCGTGAACGCGATCAGGTCGAATCCGCAGTCGGCGTCGAGTCGGAGCGTAGCGCGGATGCCGTCGGCGCACTTGGGATACCGGCATTTTCGTTTAAGGAACTAATGGCCGAAAACGCGGCCGCGTTCGCCGGGATGGACGTGCGCCTTCTTCCTGACAAGGATGAGGCCGGCAAGAAATTGATGGGTCGGGCTGCCGCGTTGCTGCGCCCTCACGCTCGCAGCATAGCAGTCGTCGAGCCGCCCACCGAGTGGCTGGAGTGCGGTGATCTGTATGATGCCATCGCCGAGATGCGCTGGGAACGCGAGCGCGTCGATGCCCTTCTAGCGACAGCCGCGCATGTCGAGGCGGTTAATCCGCAGCAATGTGAAAAAAAGCCAGCCTCCCAGGTCAAAATCTGGACACTCGCCTCACTCCGCACTGCCACGTTTCAGTCGCCCGAGGTCATCGTCGAGGATCTTATCGCAGAAGGGGAAACCATCGGCATCGTCGGTAAACCGAAGGCCGGCAAGAGCCGGGTCGTTCAGCAGATGGCGCTCGATTTGACTCGCGGAGCAAGTTTTCTCGGGCATCACGTCCCGAAACCCCGAACCGTTTTGATACTCGATCTCGAAAACCGTGCCGCGCGTGTCCGTGCGCGTTTCCAGAAGATGTCCGACGGATCGAACGGAGACGAACGGCTGTTCATCTTTGCACCGGAAACGTTGGCGGACCTCCGTATCACGCTGGCCAACAGCGCTGGAGTCAAGGCGCTTTGCGAACTGGTGGCGGAGGTCGGGCCGGACGTCTTGATAATCGATACTTGGCGCCTCCTGCTCGGAGGCGATGAGAACAAAACCGAAGTCGTTGTTCGCGGCTTGCGCGCACTATCGTCTTTGCGGAAACGTCTTCCGACGCTGGCGATCATAATCGTCCACCATACGGGCAAAACCCAGGGGCAAGATCCCCCTTTACTGCGCATCGACCCAAGCGCCTGGGTGGAGAACGCCTCGGGTCATTACTCGCTGATCGCCCACATGGACGCCTGCTTCGGGCTTGAGCGTGAAATCGACCGCAAGTCCGGCGATGAGCTAATCGTTTTCGGCGGCGTCTCGCGCGGCGCTGTGCCCAGGACCCTGCTGCTTGAGGAAGACCCCGAGACGCTAAGGTTCAGAACCGCCATTGGAGACGATGTGGTTCAGAAGCTTCTCACGGAAAAGGAATGTGCCGCGTGGCACGCTGTAGAAGAACTGCCCGAGTTGACATTTACTGATGTTGTTGAGCGAGCACATACGAAGAACCGCAAGCTGGTCGCGTCCATGGTGCGAAAGCTGGGCTCCATGGGGTTGATACAGCGGGGGCCAAATGCCGTTTACCTTCAGGTTGGGAATAAGCGGAACTAGTGGAACCGCTGAATCAAATCAGCTGCTTAGGAACGGAACTGTGAACGGAACCTGTACGGAACTCCTGGGGCCACCCGCGAACGCGGGAGGGGAGATAGGTTCCGCCTCAGTTCCGGGGAAGTTCCGTCACGAGTTCCGCTCTAAGTAAAAGAAAATAAATAGTAGTTCCTATAGTTCCTATTCCTAGACCTCATGAAGAGCCACGAGGGTTTTTTTGCGGCTGTCGAGTTTTGCCGTCCATCAAAGAAAGCTCCCCGCACTCCAATTTCGGTTGGTTCGCTTTCACGCGGAAGCACGTTTCGGTCGGGCTGAGCACGACATAGTGGCGATTGCGCAGAGGATCGTTCGCGCTTCCATCAAGTCCCGCACTCAGGGGAACAGAACCAGTGTCAATACGGGCTGATCTGCACGATTTCGGCCAACGGAAGAATCACGTCGTACAGTGGCGTCGCGTTCCACCGGAGCAAGACCTGGGTCATAGCATCAACCTGATCGTCATGGGCAGCGTTCGGGAAGGCGGCGCATTCCTCGATCAAGTCCTGCACCCAGGGGAACATCTGCGGATGCGGCAAGTACACGTTGCCCGCTTCGACCAACGGGCTGATCGCTGAAGCGCGAGCGATTTTCCCTCCGGAAGGATTCACCGCGATGATGCCGGGAATCTGGTTCGAGAGCATCTGGATCACCGCCGACCCGTTGGCTTTGTCTTCGATCAGCTTCGCCGCGCAACCCGGCCAACGCGTCGACATTTGGTGGACTGATTTCACCGTAGAGGGGCAGTCCATCCGCTCACGAATCTGATCGAGCAGCAGAAACCGCGCGCCGATGCGCCCCCATACTTGACCGACGACGTAGTCGGAGGTTTCCAGATCCTTGAAGGAACAGTCCCAGGACTGCGCCTGATCTTCCACGAATCCAATCTCTTCGGCAACCACCCAGTGTTGAGAACCGTCGGGGAGTCGCACCAGGACCGCCGGAAGATTCGCGCCGGGCTTCTGCCAGAAGCGGAACCAGTGACGCTTGATCATTCCACCTTCGGCCGGGGAGGGCCGCTGCTGAAGCTGGCCGGCTGAGGCATAGCTGCCCAGGGCTCGCTTCAGGTCGGCGATTTCACCGGTGCCGAATCGCTGCGGCCACAACAGTTCGCTGTTCGCCGTCCGAGGGTCCGAAAACCCGATTGACGTGACGTGCTTGGAGCCCTCGTATTCAGCCGGCAGGCAGAGATGCTCAAACCCGCCTTGTTCGAGAAGGTGCCCGCTCAAGTCCTGCTGGTGACAACGCTGCATCACGACAACCTTCGAGCTGGTTTTCGGATCGTTGACGCGGGTGGACATGGCGATGTCCCACCAGTCGATGGACGCCTTCCGCACCCCATCCGATTCAACCTCATCGACTTTGTGCGGATCATCACAGACGATGCGATCCCCGCCTTCGCCCGTCACTGAACCGCCAACCGAAGTCGCCAGGCGATAGCCCGAGCGGTCGTTGTCGAACCGGCTCTTCGCGTTCTGGTCGCCTGTGAGTTTGAATACATGCCCCCACAGCGCTCGATACCAAGACGATTCGATCAGTCGCCGGCACTTCACCGAGTCGCGAATGCTGAGTTGAGCGGCGTAGCTGCTGAACAGCCACCTCCGTTCCGGATAGCGGATCCACTCCCATGCGGGCCAGAACACGGAAACCAGCAGACTTTTCATATGCCGCGGCGGGACGTTGATCAACAGATTTCGAATCTCGCCGCGTGAGACAGCCTCAAGATGATCGACGATGGCATCGATGTGCCAGCCCGGGACAAAAGGGGTGAACGGTTCGACCACACTCGAGGCCCGGCGCACGAACTGGCCAAGGCTGCGGGCGGCGACTTCGCGTTCAACCTTTACGCGGTTGTTGGGTTTTGCCAACCAGGAGTGCAAGTTGTTTAAGTTCTTCATCAGTAAGCTGCTCCATCTCCGGGGCGGCTCCGAGCGCGATCGGACCACCGTTGGGACCGCTCATCTCGCTGGCGACGTAGTCCTTGTACCCGAGGATATTCTTAGACAGGAAAATCGTCGCGGCGACGTTGCCCGCAGTTGAAAGCCGAAACAGATTGCGGCGCACGGAAAGGCGCCCCTTGGCCATGCCCCGATCTTTGGCATCCTGAAATGTCTTCAATTCCCGTCGACGCACGATCGTTCGCAGGCTCACCCCGAAAAACGCCGCGACTTCTTCGTCGGTACACTGCAGTCCATACAGCTTTTCCATTTCGTCGATATCGATCTTCTTTTCAGGCCGCGCCATGGTTCACCTCAGCGATTTCAGGATTCGCAGTTCCGCGCTCCAGCGCGACTCTATCGAACGCCCGCCCATCTCCGTCGAGCTTCTCCGGTTTTTTCGCGAGCGTTTGCCAGCGTTTCACGACAACATCGACATACTTCGGGTCCAGTTCCATCCCGAGGCAGACTCGTCCGGCGACTTCGGCGGCGGCGAGGGTCGTGCCGCTGCCCAGGAACGGCTCGTAGACCAGTTCGCCGCGTTTGGTGTGGTTGAGAATGGGGCGCCGCATCAGTTCGATCGGCTTCTGCGTCGGATGATCGAATTTTTGTTCGTCCGAGCCACCCATGATCATCTTGGGCGACGCCGCGTCCCAGATGGTCGTGTTCTGGCCGGGCTTTCCGAACCAGGGAGCGTTCTTCTTCCGTACGTACCAACACGGCTCGTGCTGGAACCAGTAATGCGTGCGCGTCAACGCCGCGACCGTCTTGCGCCAGATGATCTGCTGGTGATGCAGGAATCCGATCCGTAGCAAGCCCCGGAGCACGTCCGATGTGAAGCGAGAAGCGTGCCATACGTAGCCGACCTGAAGCGACGGAACCAGCTCGAAGGCGTGGGACCAGTCCGCGATGGTGTCGCCGGAGATGGTCGTCTCAGTGTGGCCTTCCGTGCGCTGCTTCATGTAGCTGGCCTCCGCCGGTCCCCGCTTATTGATTCCGGCTCGATCGCGCCATTCTGAATCCAGTTCGACTCCGTACGGCGGATCGGTCACCATCAGCGCCGGCTTACGCTCGCCCAGCAGGCGCGCAACCGCATCGGCGCTGGTCGAATCCGCGCAAAGGACACGATGCGGGCCGCAAATCCAAAGATCGCCCGGTTTCGTCACGGGGTTCTCAGGCAGCGGCGGCGTCGCGTTCGCGAGATCGTCGGCGTTCGGGTCGGCCAGGAACTCATCGATCTCGCCGGGGTCGAATCCGGTGAGACTCAAATCGAAGTCGAGATCGCGCAACTCCTCCAGTTCGGGGCCGAGCAGATCTTCATCCCAGTCGGCCTCTTCGTGGCTGCGATTGTCCATGAGCCGGTACGCTTTGACCTGCGCTGCCGTAAGGCTCGCGGCGACATGCACCGGGACCTGCTTCAGTCCGAGATTCTTCGCCGTAAGCAGGCGCGTGTGGCCGCAGATGATTACGCCGTCTTTATCGACGACGATACATTGCCGCCAGCCGAACTCCTGGATCGACGCAGCGACTTTGTCGACCGCGCGCTCAGGAATCTTGCGGGAATTTCGGGCGTATGGAATCGGTTTTTCGGTCGGCCACCAGCACACTTCGAGATCGTTCATCGCAAACCTCAGGTTTGGATTTAGAATCTTTCGGAGGGTGCGCTTTGCGCTGGCCTGTCGAACCGATCTGCGGCAATTATCGCACAAAATCACACGAAGGCCGAAATGTTTTCGTCAACCCCGAACCCGCTTAAAGACAATACGGGGCCCTCTGGTCCCCAGGAGAACCAGTGAGGCTCGATGCCGAGCCCGAGATTGGAAAGCTGCGGCCTAAGCGTCCCTCTTACCGGCCCGCGTCCCATAATGCGAGCGGTGAAAGCTCACCGGAGGTTCATCAAGCCCCCGGGGCTCCGAGTCTGGTGTCTTCCCAGCCGATTGATAAGCGGCACCACAGCAACTGAGCGCTTGTCGATGTTCTACTTTTTGAGAGGAAGCTCGCGGCCAAAGGATCGCCGTAGACCGCCCTCGGATCCTTCCGGGGGGTCCGCTTTTGCGGTGGCCTGTCGAACCGGGTCCAGGCCTTTTATACACCGATTGCGATTCGCTGTCTATAGCGGCGGGTTGGTCACTCCGATTAATGTGCATGCGTTTCGAGCGGGTTGATTATGGTTTGTTGAACTCACGTCAACGCGAAAATTTCAATTTCGCGAAACTCGCGGCTGCGCTAGCGGACTACGGCTTCTCCGCGATGCGGCTCTCCGATGACTGGAAGGGCGCCGACCTCATCGCAGTACACATCGATGGCGAGCACGACATGAAGGTGCAACTCAAAGGACGGCTCACCTTCGACAAGAAGTATGCGGGCAAGGGGATCTGGGTGGCGTTTCGGCAAGGGGACTCGTGGTATCTCTACGACCACGATGAACTGTTCGGTCGACTGAGTGGAAGGATCGAAACCAGCAACGCCTGGCAGGACGATGGGTCGTACTCATGGCCGGAGCCTCCGGCGTGGGCGAAGGCGATGTTGGAGTCGTATCGCATATAGCTTCCTCGTCGACCGACTGGAGACGAGACGAGTATGCGGTGAGCCGACCAGCACGTCCTGGTGCGTTTCTGGGCCAGCACGGCCCGTTTGAAGCGCCGAGCCGGGAAAAACATTCCGACGTCGAAATGATCTCGACCCAGCACAAAAGCGAAACGCCGCCTGGGGGTCAAGCCCGAGGCGGCATCCGTAACCAACGATCGATTATTTGGCGATGCGATAGGTCCGTTCTCCTTCCGCGCTTTTCGATGATTCGACGTTCACACCGCCCTTGCTGGCCAGGAGGCTAACGAAGCCACGCACCGTATGCGCCTGCCAGCCGGTCGATTCCATGATCTCAGCGAGCGTCGCGCCCTTAGCCCGCTTCATCATCGCCAGGATCTCCGCTTTCTTGTTACTGCGCTCCTCCGCCGCCTTCGCGCCCTTGCGCGCCTTGTCGCGCGCCGACCCCTTGGCTGCGGAGTTGGTTGCCTTGGGCTTCTCCGGCGCGACGTCGTTCGCCTGTTGCGTAATACTCGGGGACAGTCGCTGCACCGCCGCCCAGATTCGGGACACGGCCGCTTTCCGGTCCGTGAACTTCTTCACCGGCTTGAGTTCCGTGAAGGGCGCCACGCCCGCGAAGCTGTTCCAGATCTCGACCAGCCGGGAGCCGGGCCACTCGGACGCCAGCTTTGCCAGCTCCTTCTCGGACTCAAACGCCTGCACGCTACCCAGGTTGGCGGGAACCGCGGCATGGGCCGCGATGTTGTTTTCGGAATCGATCGTGAATGTTGCCATGATTTGTTTCTCCTTTGGCCGCTTATGCTTAGCGGTGGTCACATTCATCACTCCGGTGGTGACCAAAGGCAAGGCAATTCGATCTGATTCCGGCGAGATTCTTTCGAGCGCCACAAAGCGGGCGCTGGAGTCGCCCGGGCGGGCGTGGAGATAGCTGCTGGTCGTGGCGACGGAGGCGTGGCCCAGCGTCGCTTGCACCAGATGAATCGGCGCACCGTGGTCGAGCGCATGGGAGGCGTGCGCGTGGCGCAACCAGTGCGGGCTCATCCGCTCCTGGATTCCGGCACGCTCCGCCGCGCGACGCAGAATCAACCGAACGCGCCCGCGATCGAGCCGCCGGCCAGTGCGGGAGGGGAACACCGGATCCTCCGGGCCGGCGTTTCCCCGTAGACCGGAGACGTCCGACCACATCGTTGGCGTCAGCGCGATTGTCCGCGTCCGACCGTTCTTGCCGAACACGGTGATTTGGCCGGCGTCGCCGCGGGGACGGACGTTGCGTCAAAGTAGCCCGCAGGCCTCAGAAACGCGCAATCCTGCCCCATAAAGCAGCCGAATCAGTACAAAATCACGCACTTTCGCCCCGGTTTCGAGCAGTCGGCTCACCTCGTCCTCCGTAACGATCCGCTCCGCCAGGCGATGTTCGTAAACGGGCAGGGTCAGTTCCGAAGCCGGGTTGGTCTGGAGATACCGCATGCGGTGGCCGAACCCGAAGAGGCTGCGGATCGCGGCGAGCGTGCGGGCGCGGGAAATGGGTGCGAGCCCCTCACGGATCAGTGCTTGGGCGAAGCTCTGCAAGTCTCCCAACGTAATCTGATTCAATGACTTAAGAACATGCGACTGAAGGCGCTCCACATCGCGCCGGTAGCAGCTTTCGGTGTACGGGCTGGCTTGGCGTTCGAGCCAGAGTTCGATGATTTCCGAATCGCGGGAAGATACCATAACCGTCCTTATGTGCTCCTTCTGCGGTCAGCACATTCATCGCTCGAACACGCGATGGAAGCAAGGCGATTGTTCGTAGTTACGGACTTCAACGCTCGAGAACGTGAGGATGCCCTTTTTTATAGCGCGCCAAAACTCGGCGGCTGGCGCCTGATTGAGAAGCACTATTCGGAGCTCGCGAAACGTCCCATGCCGATGGACATCGAGTGGGCTAAGGATGGGATCACGGGTGCGTTGTATGTGTTGCAGGCACGGCCGGAGACTGTTCATTCGGCTAAACCTCGAACGGCCGCGGCAGATATCTACCGGATCAAAGGCGCGACAGGGACGCCGCTGGTAACCGGACAGGCAGTCGGCGAGAAGATTGGCGCAGGACCGGTCCGTGTTGTTCGAGACGTTGCCGAACTCGGTGCCATCCGGGATGGCGAGGTTCTGGTTGCCAAAAACACCGATCCCGACTGGGAGCCGGCGATGCGCCGGGTGGTTGCGATCGTCACCGATCAGGGCGGCCGTACGGCCCATGCAGCAATTGTGTCTCGAGAGTTCGGAATCCCCTGCATCGTGGGCACCTCGTCGAATACAGATGCATTGTCGATGCGTCTTCTTTCAGTTGAAACGCATCCGTCTTCGCATCGGAGAGCAGTTGGGAAACCTGCTCCGAATCCGGGACATCGGCTGCCTTGAGAATAGGCGAGATGGCAATGAATCCAGCCAGCGCCAGACTCATCATTCCGTAACGATTCATGAGGTACTCCTTTTTTGTGCCGTTCGCATGCTTTCGCAGCAGCCGGCACGACTGCTGCGAATGAGATCACGAACGGCTATTGCGATCCGCTTACGCGGCCACGACGTGTAGTGTGCCGGGTCGGTGGGCGCAAATTCCCTGGAACGTATGCACGACGTCGTCGTAGGTCAGCTCGGGTTGTATCCTGGCATCGCCCTTCTCCGCGCGCAGCACGATGTCGTTGATCGAGAGAATTCCTTCCAAAGCTCCCGCGCGATTCACCACCGGCAGGCGGCGGATCTTCTCCCGGCGCATCGTCTTCAAGGCCGAATGGATGTCGTCATCGGCCTCGCACATCACGACTTTCGGGATCGCAACATCGCCAACCGCGATCTTCGAGGATTGGAAATCGCGCGTGGTCAGCGCGATGCAAATGTCGCGGTCCGTGAGTATACCCGTGACTTTTCCGGCTTCGTCCACGACCGGAAGAACACCGCAATCGTTCTCCCACATCAGTTCGCCCGCTGTTGCCAAATTCGTTTCCGCGCGGCAGCACGCGACATTCTTGGTCATGAGTTCACGCACTTTCATCTTGAGCCTCCTTGCTTGGGGATTCCAGATGACAAGAGCAGTTTTAAAACCGCTTGAAGGTCGTGTCGAATCATCCGCTCTGATTACGTCGTCGCGGTTTCGTTTGAGCGATAGTACTCAATGTGCGGGTGTAATCGCGAATGAGCTGGAGAGAATCAAAAAGCTCGCGCTTCGGATTGCATTCGTGCATCTTGATGCTTGAGACGAGGAGCATTATCCGGCGAATCCGTTGGCGAGTCCCTGGCGGAGCTAATCAGATGACTCTAGCGGCCCCTGCTGTGTTCCCGGTCCCCTCGATCCGCCGCACGTCGCGCCGGCTCGCCGCCACTGGGCCGTTCTCCTGATCTAGCGCACCAGGCGCGGCTGGCTGTTTCCCTACGTGTGATCGCGCGTGATTGCCCGCTGGCCGATTACGAGCGCGAGCCACTGTCCGCAGCAGTTGGCATCGCCGCGCTTCCGCCTTTGACTTGAATAAGTACGATCTGAAGGACATCCCCACGCTTCGTACCCGAAATCGGCTTGCCGTGGTCCTTCCGCACTGCAAGCATGTCCACAACGCCTACGGGATTCTCCTCCGCCGCGACCATTGAACGTGACCAACTGCCACCGGGTTTTAGATAGAACACGACGAATGCGCACCTTCGTCATCGTCACCGCCCAGCGTGCAGTCTGAGCTGCTTTCTTCTGTGCCTTCTTCCAATCTGTCACGGGTCTAGCTACTGCACGAGCATCGACGCGCGCTCTCTCCTCCCGTAAAAACCAGACAAATCCGACAAATCGCGTCGAAGTGTTTGAAACAGTTTGAGTTCGGTGATGTCGGGTTTTCATTTTCGACCCGACATGACCTGACCAGGCTTTTTTGTACCAGTCGAAACGAGAGACTGAGTACAGAAAGGACCTGGGAAAATGCCGAAGAAGACGTTTACGCCAGAGCAGATCGTAGGGAAGCTGCGGCAGATTGAAGTGCTGGTGAGCCAGGGCAAGACGGTGCCGGTGGCATGCCGGGAAGCGGGGATCGTGGATCAGACCTACTACCGGTGGCGGAAGGAATACGGCGGGCTGAAACTG
>JAIQFJ010000455.1 GCA_020073325.1 Terriglobia bacterium
ATCTGGACGCGATTCCTGGCCTTCATCTTCCGCGCGATTCCCGGCGAAAGCTTTTCGATATCGTCGCGCTTCGAATCCCAGGCGACCTTCGTCATCTCCGGAATCACTTTGCCCATGGCGAAGCGATACGTGCCGATGCCGAAATCGAGATTGCCGAAAATTTCCTTCAGCTCGATCCCGTAGGTGTCGACGAAGGCGCGCTCCAGCACCGGCTTCGACACCTCGAATCCGATGAAGTCGTGATACGCGTCGGGCGCATACAAGCCGCGCGCCACTTGAATCACGTCGAAAGAAAATTCCACCTTCAGATGATCCGCCGGATCGTCGTCGTATGCCGGATCGCGGCCCAGTTTGCGCCGCAGCTTGGGATACACCATGCCTACCGAATGATTGATGGCCGGGTGCCCGTTGCGATCCGCCGTATAATGCGCCAGCGCGCCCACCGCGAACGCATATTCGTCGAGCGTCTGCGCGTCGCGCAGCATGGTCGCGACGAAATCGCCGCTGCGCACATAATGCGTCAGATCGCTGAACAGGTGCGAGGAAAACGGAAAATATCCCATGTCCTGAATCTGCGATCCGCCGTAGACATAGGCATGGGCCTGCTTCAATTCGTCCGGGGTCGCGTTCGGAAAGCGCTGGCGCAGCAGCGGCAGGATGTGCGATTGCCATACCGAATCGATGATCGCTTCATGCGACAGCGCCGAATACGCGTCGCACAGCGATGCAGCCATCAGCAGTGCGACGACGCGCTTCATTTCTGGCTGAGCCCGCCGTCGATCGCCAGGATCTGGCCGGTGACGAAATTCGTCGCGGTGAGAAAATACAGCACCGCGCCGGCGATCTCATCCGCGGTCCCGGCCCGGCCTGCGGGAGTTTTCTCGATCAGGTGTTTCGTTCGCGCATCCGGTTCGCCGAACGGGATCACCCCCGGAGCCACGGAGTTCACCGTTACTTTTGGCGCGAACGCCTTGGCCAGCGCTCTGGTCATCATGATGACGCCGGCTTTCGACGCGCAGTAGTGCGCGTTGTGCGACCACGGACGAATCCCGCCCAGCGAGCTGAGATTCACGATGCGCCCGCCGTCGGCCGCGATCATCCGCCGCGCGGCCTGCTGGCAGCAGAAAAACGTCGCCTTCAGATTGATCGAATGAATGAAGTCCCAGTCCGCCTCGGTGACCTTCAGCGGATCGATGGTGGTAAATCGCGCGGCATTATTCACTAGCCCATCAATGGGACCGGCTTCTTCGAACAGGCGCTCGATTTCCGCCACACTTTCGAGATTCGCTCGAATCGTGCGCGCCCCGCCGCACTCCTCCGCCGTCGCCCGAGCCTCCGCCTCCGACCCGTTGTAGTGAATGATCACCCGCGCTCCTTCGCGCGACAAACGCAGAGCAATGCCGCGGCCGATTCGCTTGGCGGCGCCGGTCACCAGAATCACGCGTCCATCGAGAGCACGCATGCTTCCTATTCTGAACCAGCCGGCCGGAAACCGAAAAGTGGAATCGCGTTTCCTTGCCTCGTCTCGCAAGTGCTTGTCTTATCGAGCCGCTCGATTGGCCGCCACCGTGCCTCCAGAATCGGGAAGCATTATGCCTGCCCTCAGCTCCAGCCATTCGGAACGCCTCAAGAGCGAGCAAAATTTTCACGATAAACAAGCCGCGCGCGTCAAAGTAACCCCCGGCGAGGGCGGCTGGATCGATTGCGAAACCCCCACGTGGCCCAATGAGCCGAAGATTTCCCCGCGCATGACGCACCGCCTGCTCCATCTGCTCGGCGACTTCACCGGCAAGCGCGTGCTGATTTACGGCTGCGGATTCGACCCCGGCGCGACGTGGTTCGCCCGCCGCGGCGCGCACGTCACGGCCATCGACATTTCGCCCGAATCGGTTGCCGATCAACGCATCCTGATGGAGGCCTACAACGTCCAGATGAGCCTTCGCGTCGCCGATGCGATGCACACGCCGTTCCCCGACGGCTCCTTCGATCTCATTTACGGCAACGCGATTCTGCATCATCTCGATTCCGACGGATGCGCTCGCGAGATCGCGCGATTGCTCGCACCCGGGGGTGTCGCCGTGTTTCGCGAAGTGCAGGCCGGAAATGTCTTTCTGCGCCTGTTCCGGCGGCTGACGCCTTTCTGGCGCACGCCCGACGAGCATCCGCTGGTTGAAAAAGACTACGGCATTTACCGCCGCCACTTCCGCCGCGTGGACGTCACCGCGCACGTTTTCGCGTCGATGCTCTATCTCTTTGCGCATCGTATGTGGGCGATGTCGCTCAGGTTGATGCGGATCGATCGCTGGCCCGCGGAAAGCAGGACGCTGCTTCGCGCCTGCGACCATGTCGATTATTTCCTGGCGCGCATTCCGGGAATGTCGTCGCAGATGTGGTTCAGCCTGATCGAAATGCGCCGCTGACTCACTCCGCTCTCAACACCTCCATCGGATCCGTCCGCATCGCCCTCCGCGCAGGCACGACAGCAGCCGCGAATCCGACCCCCAGCAGCACCGCGCAAACCGTGCCATACGTCGCCGCGTCCACCGGCCGGATATCGTACAGCAAACTCCCCAGCGACCGGCTCAACCCCGCCGCACCCGCCAATCCCACGACGATTCCGCCCGCGACCGGCCCCATCGTCTCCCATAAGAAATGACGCGCGATCCGCTTCGGCCCAGCCCCCAGCGCCATCCGAATCCCGATCTCCCGCGCCCGCCGAGCCACCGCGAACGAAATCCCTCCATAAATCCCGATCACCGCCAGCACCAGCGCGATCCCCGCGAACGATCCGAACAAAACGCTGTTGAACCGCGGCCGGGCCGTAATCTGCGCGAACGATTCGTCCATGGTCTGAATCGCCGCGGGCGTCGCCGGATCCACCGCGCGAATCTCCTCGCGCAGCATCGTCGCCGCCATCGCCGGACTCGCCAGCGACCGCACCACCACATAGACTGACCGCTCATCGCCCCTGAGCGCCGTGTACATTTCCGGAGCCGCCTCCTGCGCCAGGCCCTGATTCTTCACGTCGCCGACAATTCCGACGATCGTCTTCGGCGGCTTCAGCGCCGGGATGATGTCGATCTTCATCCCGATCGGATCCTCGCCCGCAAAGTAGTGCCGCGCGAGCGATTCGTTGACCAGCGTCACCTCCTCGCTATCCGCCGCGGTAAGCAGTCGCCCGCGCTTCAACGGAATCCCGAGCGTCGAAAAATATCCCGCATCGACGCGCCGCCGCAGCATGTTGTCGCCGCGCTGATACGGCCCCGGCAGCGGACGCTCTTCGCGCGAAATCGACGACATCGCGATCGCGCCGCTCGGAGGCAGGGAATTCGTGAACCCCACGCGGAGCGTCCCCGGAACGCCCCCCAGCCGGTCGCGCAATTCCGCCAGACGCGCACCGCGAACGGAGAGCGACGACGTGAACAGATTCTGCGGCGCGAATCCCACGCCGCGATGCTGCATCCGCCACAAACTCTGGAACAGCAACCCCGCGCCCGCCAGCAACACGAATGACAACACGACCTCCGCCGCCACCAGGACCCCTCGCGGCCCTGATCGTCCGAACCGCACAACATTCCGCGTCGCCGAAAGCGCCGGTGCGAGTCCGAATCCCCCTCCCGTGATGAATGCCAGCGCGGCCGCGAAAACAAACGCAGCCGGATTCACCGCCAGCTCTGCCGCACGCGGAAAATCGACCGGAGCGATCCTTCGCAACACCCAAACCGCCGCCGCTGCGACCGCCATGCCGCCGGCGCACCCCACAAGAGACAACAGCACGCTCTCTGTCAGCAACTGCCGCACCAGCCGCCCGCGCGTCGCTCCCAGCGCCCCCCGAATCGCAATCTCGCGATCCCGCCCCGCCGCGCGCGCCAGCAGCAGGTTCGCGACATTCGCACAAGCAATCAGCAGCACAAACCCGACCGCGCCCAGCAACAGCCACAGCGTCGTGCGCACATTGCCCGTCAGCCATTCGCGATACGGGACGATCAGCAATTCCGTGTCGCGATACATCCGCGGATCCACCGCCTTCGCCGCCGCATACAACGGCCCGAAGTTCGCCCGCGCCTGCTCGATGGAAACGCCTGGCTTGAGCCGCCCGATCGAATCCCACACCGCCATCGACATTCTCGATTTCACTTTGGCAGGATCGATCGAAAACGGTACCAGCACGTCGATCGTCGTGTTCTGCGGAAAATGAAAATCGGGCGGCAGCACGCCCGCAATCCGATACTGCGCCGCATCGAGCGTGACGAGTTTCCCGATCGCCGCCGGATCGCCGCCAAACCGGTCGCGCCACAACGCATACGACACCACCAGCCCCGACTCGCGCACGCCCGTGCCCATCAACGGCGCCACGCCGAGCGTCGCCAGAAAATCGTCGCTGACATGCGTCGCCCGCACCTCGACCGGACCGCCCGGCGTGACGAACGCGGCCTCCGCCGGCCACAGATTCATGGCGGAAAAACTCTCCAGCACCGAATTGCGCTCTTTCCACTCCAGGAACTCCGGCGAAACGACGCCGCGAAACGGCCCCGGAATCGTCGTGTTGATCGACACCAGCCGGTCGGCGTCACGATACGGCAAAGGCCGCAGCAGCATCGTGTCGACAATGCTGAAAATCGCCGTAACGGCCCCGATCCCCAAGGCCACCGCCAGCATCGCCGGAATCGCAAACGCCGGATTCGTCCTCAACACGCGCACTGCATAGCGGAAATCCATCCGTGTTGTAGACTCCGGAGACGGCTCAAAGTTCCCTGTGCTTGTGGGGCCGCTCGTCAGAGCGGCGAGCCGGTCGCCCGACCGGCTCCTGGCCCGTTACGAGAAGCAACCGGCTCTCCGCTCTAACGCACCACGCGACAAAAGGTAACACCCCTGAGCCCTCTGGATCGTGAATGAACCGAATCCCGGTATGTTACGCTAGCCCCAAAGGATTTCTATGTTTCCACGCCGAACTGTAATGGCATACGCGGCGAACTTAAGGAGGTGAGGGAGGAGAGGCTTCAGCACCGATCTAGAAGGACGGAGCGAGGCCAGTTGACGGTCGCGCTGGCGGGGTA
>JAIQFJ010000456.1 GCA_020073325.1 Terriglobia bacterium
TGGTGATGATCGGATGCGATTCGCGAAAATCGGCGATCATCGCGTCGGGCAGCGCGCGGCGGATCATGCGGCGCACCTGCTCCACCGGCGGCGCACCTGCGTCGAGCTTGAACAAGTATCGCTGCGACGCGCGGCTGCCGAGCTGCATCAGCCCGGTTTTCGCGAAGGCCTCGCGCGACATCATCAGGCGCATGCCGAAGTTTAGGCTCGCCGACATGCGGTCCGGCTCGGTGACGATCGCGGCGGCGATTCGAAAATCATGCTCACCGACGCGGACGGAATCGCCGGCGTGAAGATTGAGGCGAATCAGCAGATCCTCGCCGGCGACGGCGGCGTCGGGCGTCAGAGCCGCCGCGAGATTCACCGGCGGGTCGAGCTTCATCTCGCCGTAGTAAGGATATTTCGCGGGATCGACAGCCTTCAGCGCCGCCAGCACCGGCGCAGTGGCCGATCCGACGGGTCCCGCCATCGAAACCGTTTCCGTAATCCACGTATATTCGACGCCCTGATCGCCCATCGCGTCGAGCGTGGCTTTCTGCGTGTCGCTCGGAATCTGAAACTGCCGCGCCGTCAGATCCGCGGCCATCACCGTGCGAGCTTCCTTCGAAAGCATCGTGTGGAAACTCTCGCTGAACCCGCGAACTCCGCTGAGCGCTCCCACCCCGGCCGCCACTGCCAGCACGACAAAGAGAAATTTCGGCAGCGAAGACCGCGTTTCCCGCCATGCGATTCTTCCGGCGGTTCTGAACGACAGATTCATGCCCGCTCTGCCGTTGCCTCGCGCAACTCATCCGCGACGATCTGCCCGTCCTTCACCGTGATGATCCGATCCGCGTGCTCGGTCAGCGAGCGGTCGTGTGTCACGAGCACCAGCGTCGTGCCCTCGCGGCGGTTCAGCGAAATGAGCAGCTCCAGCACATGCGCGCCGTTGACGCTATCGAGATTTCCCGTCGGCTCATCCGCCATCAGGATGGGAGGCTTTCCCATGAAGGCACGAGCCAGCGCCACGCGCTGCTGTTCGCCACCCGACAATTGCACCGGATAATGATCCAGCCGGTCGCCCAGGCCGACGCTCTTCAGCAACTCGCGCGCCCGTGCGAGTCCCGCCGACACTTCGCCTCCCGCCAGCTCATACGGCAGCAGGACGTTTTCTTCCGCCGTCAGCGTCGGGATCAATTGATACGACTGAAATACGAATCCGATCTTGCGGCCGCGCACCAGCGCGAGCTTGTCTTCGCTCAGCCCCGTAATGTCCACTCCGTCGATCACGATTTGCCCCGAGGTCGGCGTATCGAGCCCGGCCAGAAGTCCCAGCAGCGTGCTTTTTCCGCTTCCCGACGCGCCCATGATCGCGACGAACTGTCCCTTGGGCACTTCAAAATCGACGCCGCGCAGAATTTCGACGCAATGCGTTCCCGTATCGAGGGATTTCGTCACCGCGCGCGCCTGAATGATTGGGGTTGGGACCGGAGATGGGATCGCCATTCGTCTATACCCATTATGATGGGAGCAGATGCGGTATTTCTTCACCATCGCGCTGCTGCTCCTGTGCGGCGCGTGCTCCCGATCCCACGAAACGAACGAAGATCCGCGGCCCGCGGCGTCGGCGCCTCCGGCCGTCGCGCCCGATTCGCGCAAAGTGCTGGTGGTGTTCGGCGACAGCATCAGCGCCGGGTTCGGACTCCCCAACGGCCAGAGTTTTCCCGACGATCTGCAGAAAAAGCTCGACGACGCGGGACTCGCGTGGCGTGTGGCAAACCTCGGCATCAGCGGCGATACCACCGAAGGCGGCGTCGCGCGCATCGATTCCGCGACGTCGCTGCACCCCGGCATCGTAATTGTGGAACTCGGCGGCAACGACGGCCTGCGCGGCATGCCCCTGACGGCGACGCGCGCGAATCTGGAACAGATGATCGCGGCGTTTCAAGGCGCAGGAGCGAAAGTGATGCTGGCGGGAATGACGCTTCCGCCTAACTATGGCGACGACTACATTCACGGATTTCAAAAAATCTATAGCGACCTGGCCCGCGAGCACAAACTGACCTTTATTCCGTTTCTACTCGCGGACATCGTGACGAAAGACCTGCGCTACTTCCAGCCCGACGGAATCCACCCGACCGCACAAGGCGCCGAAATCGTCGCAGGGACCGTCTTTCGCTCCATCCACCCGCTTTTGAAATGACCATCCGCTGCCCTTAATTCTCAACCTCCGCACCGAGCCGCGAGTGCCAATGAGCGGACCTTGAACCGTTCACGATACCGATGCCGCGTGCGGACGCGACTCCTGATTCTTGAAAGGATAGTAAGAATAAGTGCGTCAAAAAGCGGTTTCTGAGCGATAATAGAGTTATGAAGCGCGCAGCTATCCTTCCTTCCGCGGCGCGGCCCTCTTTATTCGGCTCCGACTAACGCACGTCCGCCGCGACCTCTGCCCATCACCCACAACTGAATAGGAGCCCGAAAATGCATACCTTGGACGAAGTCCGTTTGGACCTTCCGCATCTCGTCACTGCTCTGCCCGGTCCCAAAGCCCAGCAGATCATCCAGCGCGACGGCGCTGTCATGTCGCCATCCTACACGCGCAGCTACCCGCTGGTGGCCGATCGCGGCGAAGGAGCCATCATTCACGACGTCGACGGAAATCGCTTCCTCGACTTCACCGCCGGCATCGCGGTCGTCTCGACCGGACACTGCCATCCGAAAATCGTCGAAGCGATCCGCGCGCAGGCCGGAAGACTCATCCACATGTCGGGCACCGATTTTTACTACGCCAACATGGTGGACCTTGCGGAAAAGCTCGCCATGCTCGCCCCCGGCGATATGCCCCGCCGCGTCTACTTCGGCAACTCCGGCACGGAAGCGATCGAATCCGCCATCAAGCTGGCGCGCTATCATACCGGCCGCGGACGATTCATCGCTTTCTTCGGATCGTTCCATGGACGCACCATGGGATCGCTCGGCCTGACCGGCAGCAAGAGCGTCCAGCAGAAGGGATTTTTCCCCGTGATGCAGGGCGTGCATCATGTTCCTTACGCGAACTGCTATCGCTGCGCGTACGGAAAAACACCGGACACCTGCGCGGTCGAATGCGTCAAGGTGATCGAGGACCAGCTCTTTCGCCACACCGTTCCGCCCGAGGAAGTCGCCGCGATTTTCGTCGAGCCGGTGCAGGGCGAAGGCGGCTACGTCGTGCCTCCCAAGAAATTCTTCGACGAACTGCGCACGCTGGCCGACAAATATGAAATCCTGATCGCCGCCGATGAGGTCCAAAGCGGAATGGGACGCACCGGAAAAATGTTCGCATCGGAACATTTCGACCTGGTGCCGGACATCATGACGCTCGCCAAAGGGATCGCCAGCGGAATGCCCCTGGGCGCGATGGTCGCGCGCGCGGATGTGATGGACTGGCGCCCCGGCGCGCACGCGTCGACCTTCGGCGGCAACCCGGTCTGCGTGTCGGCTGCGCTGGCGACCATCGAGCTGCTGGAACAGGAACTCGTCGACAACGCGGCTCGCGTGGGCGCACATATGAAGGCGAGGCTCGCCGAGTTTCCCAGGAAGTTCCCCATCGTGGGCGACGTCCGCGGGCTCGGCCTGATGATCGGAATCGAGATCGTCCGCGACCAGGCGACCAAGGAACGCGCTCCCGACCTTCGCGACAAAATCGAGCGAATGTGTTTCGAACGCGGCCTGCTGGTGCTGGGCGCCGGCCCCAACTCCATCCGCCTGTCGCCTCCATTGGTGATCACCAAAGACCAGGCCGATCACGCCGTGGATACAATCGAAGAGTGCCTGAACACGATCTGCCGTTAATCAACGTTCATTCACGTTCATTAACGGCCTAATGAAAATTCTCGACGTCGGCTGCGGCATCAACAAGAAACCAGGCTCCATCGGCATCGACCGGAATCCGTCCAGCCGCGCCGACGTGCTCGTCGATCTCGACCGCTTTCCTTATCCCTTCCGCGATTCCTCTTTCGATGGGCTGCAGGCGGTGCACGTCATCGAGCATGTCTCCGACGTCATCCGCACGATGGAGGAATTCCATCGCCTGGTCCGCCCCGGCGGCGAGGTTTTCATCGTCACGCCGCACTACACCGACTTCAGCTCCTTCTGCGACCCCACGCATCGCTGGCACCTCAATAGTTTTTCCCTGCGCTACTTCGGCGACGACAACGCCGGCTTCGGCTATTATTCGAACGTCAAATTTCAGGAGATTTCGGTCCGGGTAAAGCTACTAGCTCTATGGAGGTGGCTCGGGTTCGAGCTGCTGGTCAACTCGTTTCCGCGATTCCGGCGATTCTGGGAATACTATTTGTGCTACATCGTCCGCGGAAAAGTGATCGAGTGGCGCCTGCGCGCAATTAAGAAATGATCGGAGCCGTTCTCGACAGACTGCGTCATGCGAAGCTGCAAAACGCCGGCCGTCGCGGCGAGGACCTGGCGCATCGATTCCTGAAACGCCAGGGCTACACGATCGTCGCGCGCAATTTTCGTCTTTCCTCGGGCGAAGCCGAGGCGGACATCATTGCCTGGGACGGCGGCACGCTGGCGGTCGTTGAAGTGAAGTCGCGCGAATCAGGCGAATACGGCCCTCCCGAACGAGCCATTGGAGAAGAAAAACGCCGCCACCTGCTGCGCGTCGGACGAGCCTACGCCCGCAAGATCGACCTTGACTGGAGCCTGGTCCGCTTCGACGTCGTCACCGTGATCCTGCGCGATCCGCCGGAAATCAATCTCTACCGCAACGCCCTGCGAACGTCTCAATCCTGAAAAAGAATCCGATCCTTCGCCGCCTCGACCTTCGCCCGATCCACGACCTTCGCTAAATCATCCAGCGACTTGAAATCGCCGTGATCTTCGCGATACGCGACGATCGCGTCGCCTTCCTCCGGCAGCAGTTTCAAAGCCCGCGCGATCCGCCAGCCGGCGGCGCGATTTACGTTGACCTTTTCCAACTCCCGCGGCGCGGCGTCGCTGATCCCGAGATTCGCCACCAGATAATCGAGCACGGTTTTGAAATCCGCGTCCGATCCCCTGGCGCCCAT
>JAIQFJ010000031.1 GCA_020073325.1 Terriglobia bacterium
CCCTGCACCGGGACGGGACCGATCACGGTTCCGGCCGGCTTGCTGAACGCATCCGGAACCAGAGCCGCGTGCCCCAGGCCTTCCACGGAATCGTTGCGGCCGAACTCCGCCGATTCGGTGGCGTCGAGCTTCATCGATTTCGCCACCGTTTTCAGGTCGGCGCCGGCTTTGATCTTGTCCGCGGCTTCCTTGGCCTTTTCCTGGGTCAGCGTGATGGTCTTGGCGTCGAGAACCGCATCGCGCACCTGGTTCTGCACCTCGGCGTAATCCGCCGGATGGGACGCGACCTTGTCGTTCACGACCACCACCGCCATGCGATTCGCCGGCAGCACCAGCACCGGCGACACGCCGTTCTTTTGCAGGCCGTTCAATGCGCCGTCGATCTCCGGGCTCACGCCCAGCGTCGGAATCGCTTCGCCCGGCGCCGCGTTGGTGACGGTCACCACGTCCACGCCGAACTGCGCCGCAATCTGCGCGGCCGATCCCGGCGATTTCTCAAGCGCCGCATGCGCCTGGTCCGCCGTCGATTGCATCTTGTCGTTCACCTGCTGCTTGCGCAGGTCGTCCAGCAGAGCCGCCTTCACTTCGTCGAACGGCTTCACGCGCGCCGGCTCGCGCTCCAGCACCTGCACGATGTGATAGCCCACCGACGTGGTCACGAGGTCGCCGATTTCGCCCGGTTTCAGCGAAAACACTGCTTTTTCGAACTCCGGCAGCATCTGGCCGCGAACCACCCAGCCCAGGTCGCCGCCCTTTTCCGCCGATCCCGTGTCTTCCGAACTCTTCTTGGCGATCTCGGCGAAATTGCCGCCGCCCTTCACCTGCTTCAAAGTGTCCTGCGCCTTGGCCAGAAGCTGCTTCTTTTCGGCGTCCGACTTGTCTACGGTCTTGATCAGGATGTGCCGCGCGTGAACCCGCTCCGGGTTGCGGAAATTGTCCATGTTCGCCGCATACGCCGCGCGAAGCTGCGCGTCGGTCACGTTGATCGATTTTTCAACCTTGTCCTGATCGATCACGATCACCTGGAACGATCGCTTTTCGGGCGTCGAATATTGGAATTTGTGCGAGTCGTAGTACGCCTTCATTTCCTCCGGCGAGGCCTTGGCCTGATCCTTGAACTTGGCCGGCGGAAACGCGACATATTCGATCTTCGACCGCTCAAAGCGGCGCCGCAGCTCATCGTCGATTTCCTTCGGCGTCACCACCGCCGAGTTGTACGCCAGGTTCTGAATCTTGTCGTACAGCACGCCGTTGCGGGTCAGGTCGATCGCGTCCTGCAGCGTCATCCCTTCCTGCGCCAGCATCGCTTCCATCTGCGCCTTTCCGGTGAACGCGCCGTTCTGGAAGAACTGCTGATACTCGATCTTCATGCTGTCGAGCACTTCTTCGTCGGAGACTTTGAGGCCGAGCCGCTCGAATTCGTAGACCAGCGCTTCCTGCTGGATCATGCCGTCGATGAACTGCGGCATGTAGACGTCGATCATTTCAGGCGGCAACTGGTTGCCGCGCATGACGCGCTGGGCTCGCTGCGCCGCTTCCTGGGCCGTAATCTTCTTCGACCCGATCTCCGCCAGAATCGAACCGTCGTCAATCCGGGGTGTGTTGCTTCCGAAGCCCGGAATCAGAGTGACCACCATCGAAAGTGCGATCACCCCGAGGATTGCCGTTAGCGTGTAGCGCACAGCCTTCTGGCGGCTGCGAAATAAGTCGAACATACAGGAAGCTCCTACAGGACGGGAAAGTCAAGACTAGTATACCGAAGCAGGGGACGGTTTTCACACTGTCACCGCGCGGCCACTTTTCCTATTGAAGTTTTTCACAGTTCCGCCATAATACAAACTACCTAGCCGCCCGATTTGGAAGGGAAGCGGCGGGAACACGGGACGCGGGCATGGGATGCAGGGTTTGGCGGCAGATCGGACCGGGCTTTGCCCTTCTGGTGTGTCCAGTCGCCACGTTCGCACAATTCCCCATCCTGCCCACCGCCGGCGGAATCCGCATCTTCAACACGGATATGGCGGTTCTCGAGACGCAGGACATCCGCAAAGACATTGCCTGCACCGTCACCCCCGATAAACCCATTCTTGGCTTCGACCTGCGCTTCCACGCCGGATACGAGGTCAACGTTCCGCTGAAAGATCTGTCCGGTGGCGAAAACCAGCTCACGATTCTATTCCGCGTCACGCCCGACAACCGCAAGGAGGACCCCTCCTATTTCGTTCAGCATATCCGCGTTCCTTCGATCGAGGAGGACGCCAAAGGCGAGGCGAACCTCGGCGGGTCGATCGACTTGGGCGAGGGCACCTATCACGTCGACTGGCTGATGCGCGACCGGAGTGAGCGGGTCTGCTCCTTCTATTGGGATATGGACGCCACGCTTGCGCCCAAGGACAAGCAAATCGAGCTGGCGATCGCCTCAGATGCTGTCCAAGCCGTGAATCCTGAACAATTTACGGACGAGCCGCCGATCGAGCGCGCGCATCCCAGGCAGCCGCTGAATATCAAAGTTCTAGTCAATTTCGCTCCGCAAAACTCGGAAGCGGCGGCGCTCAGGCCGGTCGACACGCTGGCGCTGGTCTCCATCCTGCGGCGGATCGCCCGTGAGCCGCAGTTCGGCAAATTCTCGATCGTCGCGTTCAACATGCAGGAACAGCGGGTTTTATATCGCCAGAAGAGCGAAGACAAGATCGATTTTCCAGCCCTCGGCGACGCAATTCATTCGATCAAGCTGGGGACGGTGGATCTGAAACGTCTCGCGCAGAAGCATGCCGATACGGAATTTTTGACCGATCTGATCCGCAAGGAGATGAGCACAGAGGACCGCCCGGACGCGCTGGTGTTTGCCGGACCCAAAGTAATGCTGGATGAGGCCGTCCCACAGGAAACCTTAAAGCCCCTGGCAGACGTCGATTATCCAGTGTTCTATATGAATTATGCGCTGAACCCGGCGGCCGTCCCGTGGAAAGACTCGATCAGCCGGGCAATTAAGGTTTTTAAGGGAACCGAATATACGATCAGCCGTCCGCGCGATCTGTGGTTCGCCATGACCGAAATGGTGTCGCGTATAGTAAAATCAAAGCACGGGCGGGCCGCGTCTCCGGTATCCGCACAGGGGTGGTGAGTTGAAAAAGTATTGGTCCGTTTTCCTCGTCGCGGCGATCTGTGCGATTCCCGCTTTTTCGCAGGACCCGCGCTACGCAAACAAGCTCTCGCCGTATGTCGCATCTCCCGTGCATGTCGTCGATCGCATGCTGGAACTCGCCAAGGTGAAGCCGGGCGAGACGTTGTATGACCTCGGCTGCGGCGACGGCGTGATTCTGGTGGAAGCGGTGCAGAAATTCAACGTCAAAGCGGTCGGCGTGGAGATTTCTCCGAAGCTGGTCGCACGAGCCGAGCAGCGTATCGAACGCGCGGGCGTGACCCAGCAGGCGCGCGTGGTGCAGGGCGATCTTTTGAACGTCGACCTGACCGGCGCCGACGTGGTCGCGATTTATCTGGGCACGCAACTCAACGCGCAGCTCCGTCCGCGCCTTGAAAAATATCTGAAGCCCGGCGCGCGCGTCGTGTCGCACGATTATCCGATCAAGGGCTGGAAGCCGACCAAGGTGGAAACCACCGACGGCAAGCAGGCGCATCTCATTTACCTCTACGAGATCCCGCCGACCAAGGAGTAGCGACGGCGGGGCCCCCACGTTTACACGCGGGGCTTTCCAGGAACGGCGGGCAGATGCGCAAATCGGGCATTTATCGAAATGCGGTCGCCGGTAGAATAAAAGAGTGCGACGGATCGCCGTAGTCCTCCTGCCCGCGCTCGCCTTCGCTGCGGGTCCGCTCGACACGTCCCGCCTGGAAGCCATACACGCGCAGCGCGTCGAGTGGATGAAAAAGCGCGTCGTCTATCCGCCGCAAGGCGTCTATCGCGATCTGCGCGCGGTGCCCCTCGGCGATACTCCGGTGAGCTCGGCCATTCTCAAGGCGGCAAAAAGCGCGGAGGTGCAAGTTCTGTTGCGCCCAAGCGCGGCCGCGTCCGAATTGCGCGACGGAATTGTGATTGTCAAGGCGAAGTCCGATCTTCCCGTTATCACCGGCACCGACGTGTCCAGATTCGGCGACGCCAAAGAAGACAAGGCCATTCAGGAAAAATTCAAAGCCTACCCCGACGAGACCCTGGGGCTCGCCGGAAAAATTTCGGGGGCGCCTCCCGAAGTTGTCTTTCGTCACGCGAGCACGCACATTCTGGCTCTCAGTCCGACCCCTGGTGCCGTGGAAGCTTCCATGGAGCAGGGCCGTGCGTACGCAGCCGCGGATTGGTTATGCGATCCCGCCGGTTTCTCCTTCGTCGCCGAAAATAATTTCGGAGCCTACGACATCGGCGATACGGTTCCCATGATGGGCGGGACAAACCTGGTGGTGAATCTGCCCGTCGCGGCGGACATTTCTCTCATCCGCGACAATACCGTGGTCGCGCACAAAGTGGACAGCCGGCTGGTTCACCCGGTGACGGAGATGGGTTCGTATCGCGCGGTCGTGGTTCTGAAGATCGATGGCGGCGATGCGCCCTGGATCATGACCAACCCGATTCAGATCGGCAAGCCCAATTTCACGATGCCGATGACGCGGATGTCGCCGGACGTTGAGGTCAAGAAAGATATCGCCTACGTCGACGACGGGCTCGCCAAGCACAAGCTCGATCTGTATCTTCCCAAAGGCGCCAAAAATTTCCCGGTGATGGTTTTCTTCCACGGAGGCTCGTGGAAAACGGGCGACCGGTCGCAGTATCCGCCGTTCGGGAATCGATTCGCCAAAGCCGGAATGGGCGTTGTAGTGCCCAGCTACCGGTTGATGCCGCAGAATCCGCATCCCGCGCAGATCGAAGATGCGGCGGCGGCCTTTGCCTGGGTTTACAAAAACATTGCGCAGTTCGGCGGCGACGTGTCGAGGATTTACATCGCCGGGCATTCGGCCGGCGGACATCTGGCAGCGCTGCTGGCGCTCGATCCGGAGTGGCTGAAGAAGTACGACATTTCGCCCGGTGCGATCCGCGGTGTCGCGTCGATGAGCGGAGTCTACGAGGTCGACGACCTCGGGCCGTTCAAGGACAAGAAAGCGTCGCCGATGGAGTACATCCATCCGCGGATGCCGCCGTTTCTGATCAGCTACTGCCAGTGGGATTATGTCGGCCTGCCCAAGCAGGCTCGCGATTTCAACATGGCGTTGAAGAAGGAATTCGGCGACGTAAAGCTGCTCTACGTCGCGGGCGAGAGCCACATCTCAGAGATCATCGCGACACTGAAGGATGACGATCCGCTGGCGAGGGCGTTGATCGAGTTTATTCGATAACCGCCGTTACTGTTGTCCAGATTTCACGAACTCCACTCCCGGCGGAGGCGCGAATTTGAAGTTGGAATCGGCGAGCGGTGGATTTTTCTTTTCGTTTTCGAACGTGAACTCGAGAATCGAGCCGTCCTGTCCCTTCACCTGCAGCCAATGGATCACGGAGTCTGACGACACCAGAAAGCTCACTTCGGAGTACGGCATCTTGTCCGACTTCGGTGTCGCGGCGATCAGCGTCTTATCGCCGTCTGGCCGGGCGACGAACTGTTTGAAGTCGTCGGCAAAGTTCAGGCGGCCAAGCAGAAAGGCCAGCGGCGCGCGCATGTCGTCGGCTTCCTTCATGGGCATCTGCTCGGCGCGTTTTTCGTTCGGGTAGTAGGCGTAGATGAATTTTCCGTCGGAAATGTAGAGCTGTCCGCCTGCATACTGCCAGCGCATGCGGCCGGGCTTGCGCAGCGACAGGTCGCCCTTTTCGGTGCGCTTGCGACCCTGCACGGTGGAGGTTTCGGTGAAGGACACCTGCAGAGTCTGGATGTGGTTGTAGCGCTCCTCGACGCCCTTGAGAAGCTTCGTGACGTCGATGTCCGCCCATCCTTTAACGGGGGCATTAAGGGCTAAGCCGATCCATAACCCAAGACGAGCCGCGGCGGCGATAGCGGACGCGGTCGTGAAGGCGAAACTCGCCTGCCTGCCAGAATTCGATCTCATCGGGCTGGACACGAAACCCTCCCCAGTGAATTGGACGCGGCGGACCGTCGTCACGATACTTTTCTTTGAGCCGCGCCAGTTTGCGCTCCAGCACGGCGCGCGACGCGATCACGCGGCTTTGATTCGATGCGGAGGCGCTATAACGGCTGCCCAGGTGGCGTGTCGCGAAATATTCGTCGGATTCCTTGGCGGTCACTCTGCTGACGCGTCCGGTGACGCGCACCTGGCGGCCCAGCGGCTCCCAATAGAACACCAGCGCGGCGCGCGCGTTTTGCGCCAGCTCGCGCCCTTTACGGCTTTCGTAATTGGTGAAGAAAACGAAACCGCCGTGATCGACGCCTTTGAGCAGCACCATTCGCGCGGATGGTTTGCCATCGCGCGTTGCCGTGGCCAGCGTCATGGCGTTGGGTTCCTTGATGCCGGCTTTGGCGGCGGCGTCGAACCATCGGTTGAATTTGCGGATGGGGTCGGTCAACTTATTAGTGTATGTGTAATCTGGAAGTGAACCCCGGCCTGACGGCCGCGGCTGGAGGCGTATGGGAAAAACCGACGCGGAATACAAGAAGCAGCTCACCCCCGACCAGTATTACGTCACGCGCCAAAAAGGCACCGAGCCTCCCTTTACCGGCAAGTATTGGGACATGCACGACGACGGCACCTATCACTGCGTCTGCTGTGGCGCCAAACTGTTCAGCTCCGGAACCAAGTTCGAATCGGGCAGCGGATGGCCCAGTTTTTATGCGCCGATCGACGAGCAGAATATCCGCCAGATCGAGGACTTGAGTCACGGGATGCGTCGCATCGAAGTCGAATGCGCGCATTGCGGAGCGCACCTGGGGCACGTCTTTCCGGATGGTCCGAATCCGACGGGACTACGTTACTGTATGAACTCGGCGTCGCTCGATTTTAAGAAAGATTCGTAAGTTACACCGAAAAATATCGGGGCTGGCCGCTCCCTTTGGTCGCGGTTCATTGCCGGCACCTCACACACTAAGCGCTGCGGATCGCGCCTTTTTCGATCAATGCAGCGACTTGCGATTCGGACAAGCCGAGCACTTCCTTCAGCAGCTCGCAGTTGTGCTCGCCCAGATGCGGTGCGCGGCGCGGGATGCGGCCCGGCGTCGCCGAAAATTTCACCGGCGGACCGGTGACGCGGAATCCATCGATATCGGGAAGCATCTCGCGCGCGGCGACCTGCGGGTCGGCGGCGACTTCGTCCAACGTCTTGACCGGCGCGCAGGGAATTCCGTGGGTGCTCAGCTTCTTCACCCAGTGCGCGGCGGTGTCGGTTTTGAACACCTCGGCGATCGCGGGCTCCAGAGTCTCGCGATTCTTCACGCGCAGAGGATTCGTCGCGTAGCCGGGATCGTCCAGCCACTCCGGTTTGCCGATCGACACGCAGAATTCCTGCCATAATTTCTGACTGGCTACGGCGATCACGATATCGCGATCGGCGGTGGGGAATCCGCGATAGGGCACGATGGTGCTGAACCGTGTTCCCAGAGCTTCGGGAACGACGCCGGAGCCCATGAAATACGCGAAATTCGACGCCATGGCGGAGATCATCGAATCCAACATGGAAACGTCGACGAACTGACCTTCCCCCGTACGATTGCGCGCTTCGATCGCCAGCAGAATGCCGATCATCGCGAACATTCCGGAGGTGATGTCGGCGACGGAATGGCCGCAGCGGACGCGCTCGCCGCCCTCGACACCGGTCATGCTGATCAGTCCGCTGGAGGCTTGCAGGATCAGGTCCATGGCGGGATCGTCACGCGACGGTCCGGTCTGGCCGTAGCCGGAAATCGAACAATAGATCAACTTCGCGTTGCGCGCCTTGGCGGCCTGATAGCCGAGCCCCAGGCGCTCCATGGTGCCGGGGCGCATATTTTCGATCAGCACGTCGGCGCGCTCGATCAGGTCGAGACAAAGGGCGATGCCTTCGGGCTTTTTCAGGTCGATGGCCAGGCTGCGTTTGCCGGAATTGATGCCGAGAAAATAGGACGCTTCGCCCAGGCTGTACGGCGGAGCCCACGTGCGTCCCACTTCGCCGCCGTCGGGAGTTTCGATTTTATAGACATCGGCGCCGTACTGCGCCAGAATCATGGTGCAATAAGGACCCGCGAGCGCATGCGAAAAATCGAGGACGCGGAGGCCTTCCAGTGGGGTGGTCATGCGATACGGTCGATTATCGCATCGCGCCCGCCGGATTCGCGACTAGGGGCGATTGCCGCGTGTGCGGAATTCGTGCTGCATGATTTCGAGCGCGGCGCGGTCGCCCTCAAAGCGAACGATGCGGCCTCGCGCGACCAGCTTCAGCGCGCACTTGTTGTTCAACTGAGCGGGCCAGTCGATCGCGACCTCCACCCGCCGTCCTGGGATCATGACCTGATCGGTCGTGAACAGAACACCGCTGCTCGAAATATTGACGGTCCTTCCCTTGGAATCCGGGTCCGCCTGGGTGCGGGTGAGGACGCGGTATTGGACGTCGCGTTCGATGGACATTCGTGAGGAAGCGCGCCGCTCGATCGTATGATTTTCCGGGTTCATCTCGATGTCAAGGATGCCAGCGGGGACGCGCTGCAACAATAGATGGGTCGTGCCAATTTCTTTAGTACAGCGGTACTGCCGGCCGTGCGCTGAATGGTCTACGATCGAGGCGTGGCGGCCAAACAATTCGTGGAGATCGAAGGCCGCAGGCTGGCGCTGACGAATCTTGAAAAGCCGCTTTACCCGGGATTTAGCAAGGCCCAGGTGATCGACTATTACGTGCGGATCGCGCCGGTACTGCTGCCCCATTTGAAGGATCGGCCCGTGACGCTGAAACGTTATCCGGACGGGGTCGAGGGCAGTTTCTTTTATGAAAAGAACGCACCAAAGTTCACCCCGGAGTGGGTGGAGACGTTCGATGTCCCGCGCCGGGCGGGCGGCAAGGCCATTCGCTACATCCTGATCAACAATCCGGCGACGCTGGTGTGGTCGGCGAATCTTGCCAATCTGGAGATACATCCGTTTCTGCATCGCGTACCGCGTATCGAGGAGCCCGCGTCGATCGTCTTCGATCTCGATCCGGGCGAAGGGACCGACGTTCTGAACTGCGCCGAGGTCGCGTTCCTGATTCGCGAGCTTTTCGAGAACTGGAAGCTGCAGAGTGTCGCCAAGGTTTCAGGATCGCGCGGCTTGCAGATGTACCTGCCGCTGAATACGCCTGTGACGTACGACGTGACGCGGCCGCTGGCGAAGGCGGTCGCGGAACATATGGAGCGCGAACATCCCGATCAGGTCGTCGCAAAGATGACCAAAGCCATGCGTCCCGGAAAAGTGTTTATCGATTGGAGCCAGAACTCGGATTTCAAGACCACCGTGTCGGCATATTCGCTGCGCGCGAAGCGGCGGGAGCCCTTCGTGTCGATGCCGGTGGATTGGGATGAGCTGAAGTCGGCGGTGAAGCGTCGCGACGCTGCGCGGCTGCAGTTTTCGCCGGAGGCCGTGCTGAAGCGGGTCGCAAAGGAAGGGGACGGTTTCGCTCCGGTGTTGTCGCTGAAGCAGCGCTTGCCGAAGGGGCTGGTCGAGAAGCTGAAGGCGTAGCTACGATCTTCCCGCCGACATTTTCTGAACGCGGATCAGCAGCTCGACCTCTTTGCGCGTGACCCCGAGCGCGGCCGATACGTGCGAGATGTCCTCGTTGCGCCGCAGCATGCGCATCGCCTGGACGCGTTTGCTGATGTTCAGGCCCGACCTGGGCGGGGCGCCGATGAAGACCGGTTCCGGTTCCCGGCGATTCGTTTCTTCCAGCCGCCGTGCGATCTCGTCCATGCGCTGGCGGCTTCGCGCGGCGCTCATTCGCATTTCCCGCTTGATGGTGACGAACAAGGCGAGGCTCGCGATCAGTCCGCAGCCGAGCAAAATGTAGGGAATCAGCCAATGCATCATTTCAGAGTCCGAAGCCTTTCCTGGCGGCTGATCACCTGGTGGATCCGCACACCGAAATTTCCATCGATCGTCACTACCTCGCCGCGCGCGATCACGCAGTTGTTGACGATCACTTCCACCGGATCGCCGATCGCGCGGTTCAGTTCGACGATGGAACCCGTGGTCAGCTTGAGCACATCTTTCAGCGGAACGTGCGCGCGCCCGAAGGATACGCTGACCGCCAGATCGACGTCCAGCAGCAAATCGAACGTCTTAGGAATTTCCCGCGGCGTGTCGTCCTTGGAGATTGCATCCAGAAGATCCGCTTCCGCGCCCGCGAAAAAACTGACCGGCGTGTCGCCGGCCGCCAGGTCGAACTGCACCCAACTGATGCGCGCGGGCAGCGCCGTGCGTTCTTCCGCCTGTTCGGCACGGACTTCGCGGTCCAGCAGACCCGAAAACGCCTGTGCGATCGAAGCCAGCGCCTGTTTGACCGGCTCCATGTTGGCCGTATCGAAGGCGGCGATCCACAAGCCTCCCGGCAATGCGGAAAAGGACTATCGCCAGCGGAACGTGCAATCGGACGGCGGCGGGAATTTTCCGCAATCGATCTCCGGACGTTCGCCGATCGCCGCCTGAAAAGCGGATTGCAGATGCGAGATCAGCTCCGCGGTCAGCCACTGGTTCACGCTAGACTCCTCGCGGCGTCGGCCACTGCTTTTCCATGTAGGCGCGCAGCCTCAGGATCGCCTGCGTTTTCAATTGCGAAATGCGCGATTCGTGCAGGCGTACGATTTTTGCGATCTCGCGCAAGGTCAGCTCTTCGTGATAATAGAGGCTCAAGACGGTCTTTTCGATATCCGGCATTTTCTCGATCGCCTCAGCCAGGACTCTTTGCAGCTCGCTGCGCTCCAGCACGCGCGACGGCCAGTTTTCCTGATCGTCGGAAACGAACTGCAGCAGGTCGCGATTCTCTTCGTCGCCGCCGCCGGCGCCGGTGGCGGGGGCTTCGAGACTGCCCAGCGTGAGGCCGCGCGAATCGACCAGCCAGGCGTGATATTCGTCGATCGTCTGGCCCAGTTCCTGGGCGATCTCTTCTTCGCTGGGCGTGCGATGCAGACGCTGTTCGATCGCGCAGATGGCGGATTCGATCTGTTTCGCGCGCCGCCGCTGCTGGCGCGGAGCCCAATCCAGGCCGCGCAGGCTATCGAGAATCGCTCCGCGAATCTTGTATTCGGCGTAGGTCTTCAGCTTCACGTTCTGCGACGGATCGAAGCGGTCGATGGCGGCGATCAGGCCGATGACTCCGGTGGAAATGAGATCGTCCAGGCTGACGCTTTCCGGCAGACGATCGTGAATCCGGCGCGCGATCAGCCGCACCTGCGGCAGATGCTCCAGAATCAGTTGCTCGCGCTCCTCGGCGGTAATTGCCGCCGGCGCGCTATACGCGTTGACGCTCGCGCGTTGCGCGGTTTGCAGGGCTCCCATTTGCGCTCCTTCTTTCATTGGTGACCTTACGCAGTGGCTTTCAGGCTGGGGATATTCATGGCCGATTCGCCTTGTACCAGCGCGATCAGGCGATCTTTCGTCGCCGCTTCCAGATCGTCGGGGATCTGCTGTCCCGTCGCCAGAAACGAAACCGGCAGCGCCCAGCGCGACGCCTCGCTGACGATCGCGCCGAAGCGCTCCGTTTCGTCGATGCGGGTGAACAGCAGCTTCTTCGGTTGAAAAATTCCGTAGCGTTCGACGACGCGCGATAGATCGGCGGGCTTCATCGCCGCGGAAAGCACCAGGTGCGTGTCGATTTCAGGATGCGTGGCGATGAGACGCGCCAGGTCCGCGCCGTCTTCCATTTCGCCGCGGCCGAGGCCCGGCGTGTCGATGAACACAAAGCTCTTCGAACGGTGCTCCTCGAGCGATTGCGCCAGCGCGACGGGCGTTTCGACCACGTCGCATCCGATTCCCAAAATTCCGGCGAGCGAGCGGAGCTGTTCCGCCGCCGCGATGCGAAAAACGTCGGCGGTGATGATGTGGGGCGGCCTTTTCGCAGCCAATCCGAACTGAGCCGCCAGCTTCACCAGCGTCGTCGTCTTGCCGACGCCCGGAGGTCCCACCAGTGCGATCACGGCGCGTTCCGCTCCGCGGCGTCCCAGTGTCGCGTCGACTTCGAAAAATTCTTCAAGCCGCGCGCCGCCGGCGATGGCTTGAACGATGATCGGGTCCAGTTCGCTCTCGATGAGTCCCGCGTCGAGCGCAGGCATTGCGGAGCGCGGCGCGGCGAAGCAGCGGGCCAGCCGTTCGATTTCGCGCTTCATCTCGCTGATGTCCTGCGAGACATCGCGCGCGGGAAACGCGGGCGCGGAGGGAACCGCACCCGTCGAGCCGAACACCACTTCGTAGGCGCCCAGATGCTTCGTATCGGCTGTAGTGGGCCGCGCGTTCACCAACAACGCGTCCTCGCCGAGTTCCTTGCGGGCCTGCCCGACGGCGGCCTCTACGCTTCCTGAAAAATAACTCTTGAGCTTCATTGAATTAATCCCATGGACACGACTCGAACGCCGGCCGGAATTTCGTTATGCTAAAGAATCGAGACATTCGGCAGCGTGCCTTCGACGATCTGCCGGAAGAAATAGCGCGCCGAGGAGCTCGTCACCACTGCCATGGGTGAATCGGGTGAGCCCACGGCGCGCCCCACGCGGTCCAGTATTTCGCGGATCTTCTGCGGCGGAAGATTCAAGTGACTGGTATGTTCGGTGTATTCGACCGCCGTTTCGATGGTGCGCTCGATCTGCGGTTCGACAAAGAACGCCGGCAGCTCGCCGATGGTGTTCAGATACGGTTTGACCAGCAGGCGGCGAACCGATTGGCGGACGTACTCGGTAAGCAGAATCGGATTCTTGCTCATGGCCGCCGCTTCGCCGAGAGATTCCAGAATGGTGACCGAATCCCGGATCGAAACTCGTTCGCGAAGCAAATTCTGGAAAACCTTCTGCACGACTGCCATGGGGAGCAATTTCGGCACCAAGTCTTCGAGAACTTTGGGATTTTCCTCCGCGACGCGATCCAGAATAATCTTAGTGTCCTGACGAGATAGCAGCTCGTATGCGTGCCGCCGCACCAGTTCGGCGAGATGCGTCCCCAGGACGCTGATTCCGTCGACCACCGTGTACCCTCTGGCGCGAGCGTCGTCGGCTTTTTCCGATGGAATCCACAACGCTTGAATCCCGAACGCGGGTTCGCGCGTGGGAATGCCTTCGAGCGGCTGCGCCGATCCGCCCGGATGAATGGCGAGTTCGCAATCCTGCAGGAGTTCGAACCGCCCGATTTCGGCGCCCTTCAGAAGGACCTGATATTCGCAGGCTTTGAGCTGTAAATTGTCAGTGACGCGCACGGGCGGCAGCATATAGCCGAGGTCGGCTGCCATCTGGCGGCGAATCCCGCCGATCCGCCGCAGCAGCGGAGAATTTTGGCCCCCTTCCACTAGCCGGACCAGTCCCAATCCGACCTCGACCGCAATGGGTTCCACTTTGAGAAGCGCGTCCAGATTTTCTTTGGCTGGCGCGGGGGTTGCGGCGGCCGCAGTATCAATCGTTTCCAGCTTCTGTTTCATTCGCCAGCCCGTGTATCCCACTCCGGAACCCAGAATGAGAAATGGGATCGTCGGTAGTCCGGGAAACGCCGCCATCGCGACCAGGACGCCGCCTGCAAGCATCAGCGGCTGTGGATTGCTGAAGACTTGCTTCTTTACGTCCGCAGTTACCTTCGTGTCCGAACCGGTCCGCGTGACGATCAAGCCTCCGGAAACCGAAACCATCAGAGCGGGAATCACGGTGACCAGCCCGTCGCCGATGGTCAGAACGGTATAAGTGCTGAGGGCGCGCTGCAGGTCCATCCCATGCTGGAACACGCCGATCAGAAATCCCGCGACGATGTTGATGGTGGTGATCAGGATGCTGGCCACGGCATCGCGCTGCGTGAAGCGGCTGGCGCCGTCCATGGCTCCGTAAAATTCGGCTTCAGCCGCCAGATTCTTGCGGCGCGCCTTCGCTTCCACTTCGTCGATCAGCCCCGCATTCAGATCGGCATCGATCGACATCTGCTTGCCCGGCAAAGCGTCCAAAGTGAAACGCGCGGTCACTTCGGAAATGCGGACCGCGCCATGGTTGATCACCACGTACTGAATCGCGATCAGCACGAGAAAAATCACCACGCCGATGATGTAGTTCCCGCCGACGACGAAGTTTCCAAACGCCTCGATCACTTGTCCCGCGGCGCGTGTTCCGGAATTTCCGTTGATCAAAATGAGACGCGAGGACGATATGTTCAATGCGAGCCGAAAGAGCGTGAGGAGTAGCAATGAGGTCGGGAAAACGCTAAATTCCACGGGCCGCGTGATATACATCGAGACCAGCAGCACGATGACGGAAATCGTGATGTTCGCACTGATCAGCACGTCGAGCAGGAACGACGGCATCGGCATGATCATCGAGAAGACGATCCCCAAGACCGCCAGAGGCACGCCGATCTCGCTGAGATTTCCAAATCGGTTCCCGGTTTGGGCTTTCCCCGCGGGATGTTTGGCGTGAGGCTTAACTGTCCCGCCTCGAGGGGTTTGCCCTGGATTCGGCGAGCCGACCATCGGTGCCGAAATGGGAGCGATTTGCGATGTCGCGGCCATGCTGCGTAAGTAGAAGCATTTCGCTCGCCGGAAAATGTAGCCGTCTCTCGGATTTTCCCGACCTGATCGGCCACTCCCGATTGGCACTGGCGCGACCGGCCACGTACAATCTATAAATGGGGACCGCAACTGAACAGAAGTTCTACACCTCCGGCTTCATCCGGCTGACTCGAACTCAATTCATCGGCACGCTCTCCGGGCTGATGATGTGCCTGTTGCTGGCGGCACTCGATCAGACCATCGTGGGGACGGCTGAACCCCGCATCATCGCCTCGCTTTCGGGATTCGACCGGTATCCGTGGGTGGCGACGGCCTACCTGCTGACATCGACGATCTGTGTCCCGATTTTTGCGAAGCTCTCCGATATTTACGGCCGCAAATGGTTCTTCCTTCTCGGCGCGATTATCTTCGTCGCATCGAGCGCATTGTGCGGCGCCGCGGGCAATCTGAATTTTCTGGGCATCGACGGCATGGGCCAGTTGATCGTCTTCCGCGGTTTGCAAGGCTTGGGCGCGGGCATCATGTTCGGGCTGGTGTTCACCATCGTCGGCGATATTTTTTCGCCGGCCGAGCGCGGAAAATATCAGGGACTCTTCGCGTCGGTTTGGGGCGCGGCGTCGATCTTCGGACCGACGCTCGGCGGCTGGTTCACCGATCAGCTTTCGTGGCGCTGGTGCTTTTACGTGAATCTTCCCGTGGGGATCATCGCGATTGCCGCGATCTGGATCGAATTTCCCGCGTTTCATCCGCAGGGAGTGCGGCGCATCATCGACTGGCTGGGCGTCGGGACGCTGATCGCGTGCCTGGTGCCGCTGTTGCTCGCGCTCACGTGGGTCACCCAATACGGATGGACATCCGCGCGAGTCGAATCGCTGCTCGCGGTTGCCGCTGTGATGCTCGTTGCGTTCATTTACGTCGAAACGCACGCGCAGGAGCCACTCTTGCCGCTTTCACTTTTCAAGGATCCGATCATTCGCGTGTGTTCGCTGGCGAATTTCATGGTGGGCATCGGGATGTTCGGGATCATCATTTACCTGCCGCTGTTCATGCAGGGCGTGCTGGGCGTCTCCGCGACGCGATCCGGATCGCTGCTGACGCCGATGATGCTGGCCGCTGTAACGGGAAATATTTTCGGCGGGCAGATCACTTCGCGGATCGGAAAATACAAGCGCCTGGCCGTGGGTGGATCGGCGCTGCTGGCCGCGGGGATGATCGTGTTCGCGCGGATGGACGTGTCGACATCGCATTCGATGGTGGTATTCGGAATGATCCTGTGCGGCCTGGGGATGGGATGCGTGCAGCCGGTTTTCACGGTCGCCGTGCAAAATGCAGCGCCGCGGCAGCACATGGGGACGGCGACAGCATCGACGCAATTTTTCCGCGCGATCGGCAGCACGGTGGGCGTAGCGGCCTTCGGAAGCGTTCTGTTGACGATCTATAAGACAGACTTCGAGGCCGGCGTTCCCAAGGGCACTCCCGCGATCGCGCTCAAGCCGTTTGGCAATCCGTTGATGTTGCCGATGATTCGTCCGCAGTTGAATGCGGCGTTCGGAAAATATCCTGGAGGTTTGGAGCTTCTCCAGCGGCTCTTCGACGACGTGAAGAATTCACTGGCGCACGCGATTCACCTGCTGTTTATCGTGGGCGCGGTGATTATGACACTGGCGGTGTTGTGGAGCTTCACGCTTCGCGAGATTCCGCTGCGCGGTCATGCGAAGGAAGCGGCTCCGCCGGTGATGGAGTAGATCGCGGCAAGCTCAGACTGCAATCGTATTGAAGGGGACGAGGTTCAGCCTCGCAATGACGAGTGCGTGTAAAACTGGGACGATCATCTGACCGAGAGTCCTGGGCGGCTTTCGGCGTTTCGTAACCAGGTCATATCAGCCGGCAGGGCTGCCGGCTTGCGGCTCGACGAGCCGCCCCACATGCTTAGCTAGGAACTCGCGATCGTTTCGTCGATCAGGCTGGCGGCGATTTCGTGCGCGGGGACGTGATAGGTTCCAGCGGCGACGGCCGCGGCGAGCCGGTCGACTTTTTCAGAATCGGTCGCGGTGCGCGCGGCGAGAGAGAGTTGCGCGCTGTCTTCACGGGCACGGCCGGACGCGCGCTCCGCTTTCGCGGACGTGGCGTTCGTGACCGTTTGAATCGGTGTCGTGTCGTTAATTCGCATTGTCCCTCTGAGTATGGATCGGCGGAAGCGAGCTGCGGCCGTAGGGGGTAGCCGATCCCTGATCCAATCCGTTCACCACCATCTTTGCCAGCCCCATCCCGCCGCGATTTGCGAGCAATTGTGAAAACTGTTGATCCGCGACGTCGAGCATCGTCGATTTTCCCGAATCTTCGTCGTCGTCCTGGGCGGCTTCGCGCGCGGACCGCAGCATCTGGCCGATCAGGAGCGCCTCGAATTGTTTTGCCGCGTCCTCGACCTTGGTTGGCTTCGCCTGGGTTGTGGTGGAGAGAAGCGGAGTGGCGATGGGCGGGGTCGTCATGTCAGATCACCTCGATTGCGGCGTCGAGCGCGCCGGCAGCGCGCAGGTTTTCAAGAATCGCGATCACGTCGCGCGGCGTGGAGCCGATGGCTTGCAGGGCACGCACCAGTTCCTCGATGGTCGCGCCTTTGTCGAGCACGATGTTGCTGGCTTTTTGTTCTTTCGCGGTCACATCGACCTGCGGCGTAACGGCGGTTTTTCCGCCGGAAAGCGGCGCGGGCTGAGAGACTTCCAGTTTCGTGCGAACCTCGACGGTGAGCGCGCCGTGCATGATCGAGACGGGTGCGATATGAACTTCTTTTCCGATCACGATGGTGCCGGTACGTTCGTTGATCACGACGCGCGCGCTGCGGTCCGGCTCCATGGAGATCTCCTGAAGTTCGGCGACGAACTCGACGGCGCGCTTCGCGTAAGAGGCCGGAATGTCGACTTCGATGAGCGCCGGACTGTCGGCGTGCGCGACGGCGGCGGAGAAATGTTTATTCAAAGCGTCCGCGACGCGGGCGGCGGTGATGAAATCGGCCTGCCGCAGTTGCAGCTTGAAATGCGATCCGGGCGCAACCGAGGGCGGAGCTTTTTCGACAATCGCGCCTTCGGGAGTGCGGCCGACGGTGGGATGATTCACGGTCTGGGTGTTTCCGCCGCGGCCGGCGACGAATCCGCCGGTGACCACGGGCCCTTGGGCGACCGCATAGGTTTCGCCGTTCGCGGCTTTGAGCGGAGTCATCAGGAGCACGCCGCCCTGCAGCGTTTTCGCATCGCCGATGGCGGAGACGGTGACGTCGATGCGCGTGCCGGGCTGGGCGAACGGCGGCAGATTCGCCGAAACCATCACGGATGCCATATTGCGGACCTGCATCAGCGTCGGGTCTACGGTGACACCCATGCGCTTCAGCATGTTGGTGAGCGATTGCGTGGAGAACAGCGTCAATTGCTTGTCGCCCGTTCCTGCGAGGCCGACGACCAGGCCGTAGCCGATCAACTGGTTGTCGCGCACGCCTTCGAGCGACACGATGTCTTTCAAGCGCGAGGCTTCGCCGAACGCCAGCGCGGGAATCAGAATGAGTGCGGCGGTTTTCATGTTCTAGAAAGGCAGCAGGCCGAGAAGGATCCGGTAGAGAATGAACGGCCGCTTGACCGCGTCGCCGACGACGCCTTTGCCGTTGACCTTCACCTGCAGATCGGCGACGCGGTTCGACGGAACGACGTTAAAGGGATTGAGATCGGCGGCGCGAACCAGGCCGTGCACGACGATCGATTGTTTTTCAGAGTTGACCGCAATATCCCTGGTCGCTTCGATGACGAGATCGCCGTTCGGCCGCACTTCGGTCACGCGCGCGGAGATCGTGGTGTTAAGGGTCATGTTGCGGGACGTTTGTCCCTGGCCTTGCAGCGCCTGGGCGCTCGCCGTATCAAGAAGATTCGCCAGACGCGGATTCGTGGGACCGAGCAGAGACTTGATGTTCGCCTGCGCTGTGGATTTGCGCGACGTGTTCGTGGCGCCAGAGGCGACGGCGGTGAGGCTCTCGGAGACCAGAATCGTGACGACGTCGCCGACCTGCGAGGCTCGCACGTCGCGCGCGGCGTCGGCAAGCTGGCCGGCGGCGGAATATAACGATCCGGGCGACTGCGCTGAAAGCAACATCGGGATCAGAAGAAAATATTTCATTTGATGATGCTGACCTTTCCCTTTTCCTGAACGCGAGCTTGAAAGTGGCGGCCATTTTCGGGGTTCTTCACGAGCACCGTCTCGCCGGCGCGTCCGGAGGATTCGGCGACGGCGTCGAAGGAGATCTGCGCCTCGCCGCTGGAGACAAGGACGCGGATGGTTTCGCCGCGCTCGACATCGTGAGGCGCGGCGAGCATGGATGGAAAAATCGGCTCGCCGGGTCTGATCGTCCGGTTTGGCACGCGGGTAGAGATGAGTTCGACGGCGCCGATCGGGGCCTGCCCAAAAGGGAATCGCGGTCCGCTTCGCATGGTGAGCTGGTCGGCCGCGATCGGCTTGCCGGGAGCGAGGGGCTGGATCGCTTCGATCCAGGTCTGCTCCGTTGTGACCCGCACCTTCGCCCAGAGGGGCGCGGTGCGGTTGTCGTCGCACTTGATGTGGCCTCGCCAGATTCCGGCGGCACTGAGGCCGGTGGGCGAAAATTCGAGCGTGCCGAGGGGGACCGGTGTGCGAATGAAGTCGAGGATTTCGATTTTGGGTTGCGCCTCGCGCGAGATGGCACTCCTCAACGCGGATTCGAGCGCTGCAAGGATTTCGTTCGCGTTGAGGATTTTGGTGGCGCGTTCGAAACAGATTTCTTCGAATGGACCCGGCGTTTGCTCGATTCGCGCCAATTCGGCGGGATGCATCACGCGGCGAACGCCGGGGATTGGCGAGGATGCGACGATCGACGCGGGATCGAGCGTCGCGAAGCTCGGATTTGCGGCGGCCATGTCCTTGCCGGTGATATTCGGCCCGTCGACCACGGTGCATCCGAAGGCAACGCCGGCGGTCGCGACTAGGAGAATCAGTCTCATGATTACTGGGCGACGTTGTTGACCTGCTGATACATTTCGTCGGCGGCCTTGACGACTTTTGAGTTCGCCTCGTAAGCGCGCTGGCTGCTGATCATGTTGATGAATTCCTCAACCACGCTGACGTTGGACGATTCGAGATAACCCTGTTGCAGCGTGCCCAGTCCGTCCTGGCCGCCGGCGACTCCGATGACGGGATCGCCACTCGCGTCGGTGGGCGTGAACAATCCGTTGCCGATACTGTTCAATCCTCCGGGATTGGTGAAATTCGCAAGCTGGATCTGTCCCGCGATGGTGGACGCCGTCTGGCCGGCCTGCGTGTAACTCACCGTTCCGTCGGAGGCAATCGTGATGGATTGCGCCTGCGCCGGAAGATTAATCTGCGGCTGCAGAGGATCGCCGGTCGCGCTGACCACGTTGCCGTCTTTGTCGAGCTGAAAATTGCCGTTGCGCGTGTAGGCGACCGAGCCATCGGGGCGCTGGATCTGAAAAAATCCCTTACCCTGGATGACGAGGTCGAGCGGGTTGTCGGTCTCGGTGAAATTTCCCTGCGTGAACACGATCGAATTCGCCGACGGACGCGTGCCGAGACCGAGCTGCAGGCCGCTGGGAACAACCGTCTGCGATCCGGCGGCGGCGCCCGGCTGGAGAAAGCTCTGATAGAGCAGATCCTGAAATTGCGTGCGCCGGGCCTTGAAGCCGGTGGTGTTCGCGTTGGCCAGGTTGTTGGCGATGTTGTCGACGCTCATCTGCTGGGCGGTCATCCCGCTGCCGGCGCTGTAGAGTGCTTTGATCACAGTTGCTCCTTATGAAACTTTCGCGACCTGTTCGATCGCGGACTTGCTCATTTCCGATCCGAGGTTCATGGCCTTTTGCAGCATTTCGAACTGGCGCATGACGCCGACCAGCTTCACGGCCGATTCGGCGACGGGCACGTTCGACTGCTCGATGTGTCCTTGCAGAACGTCGGTTGCGGGCGCGATGCCGACCGGGGCTTTCGGGTCGGTCATCGCGAAATAGGTGCTGCCAAGTTTTGAGATCGCCTGCGAATCGAGCGAATCGATTTCGATCCGGCCGATATCCTGGCCGCCCTGGCGCACCATTCCGTCCTTATTAATGTCGATGGACTGCGACGGGTCCACTTTGATCGGATTTCCTTTGTCGAGGGTGTTGCGTAGCGTGTAGCCGTCGGGTGTCGAGAGTTCGTTCGATTTGGAAACCTGAAAATTTCCGTTCCGGGTGTAGACAGCGCCGTTGGGCGTGTTCAGAGCGAAAAATCCCGATCCGGAAAGTGCCAGATTGAGAGGATTGCCGGTGGCGGTCAGCATGCCTTGCGAAAAATCGGTCCACTGTTTTTCGATAACGGGGAGTTGCTGTTCGTAGAGGCCGTAGAACTCGCGATCCGATTTGAAACCCGCGGTTGCGGTGTTGGCGATGTTGTTCGCCAGCATGTCGAGCGATTCCATGCGAGACTTCATCCCGCTGGCGGCCGAAATGAGAAGCGGATCCATGACGCAACGAGGGAAGCAATTCGCACGCCGTTTTCTAAAACTCAGGAAAAGAAGAACGATAAGAGGAATAGATCCAAAATGGGATGCAACAATGCGTTCCGATTTGAATCATGTCCCGATTTGTTCACTCCGTCGATCGCGTAAGTCGATGAAAATCGGCGATACCAGTTTGGGCAGGCAACTGCTTTTTCTGTAGGCGTGAACGCGCTTGCAGCAACGGCTGACAATCTGTCGAACATCTTCGCGACGTTGGCTCCGCAAGTACCGGCGGTTTCCCAGAATCCCGCGTTTCTCAACCTTATTAGTGTGATCTTCGCTCCGGCGGATACGGTGGCTCCTACGGCGGCGGTTCAGGATGTGAAGCCGGAGCGGATTGCGGATGCGCTGATCCGGTCGATGCTGGGGCAGAGCAAGCTGGGACAAAGCCTGCCGGGACAAAGCACGCCGGGCGTGAGCGAGATGCAGCCGAGCGGGGTCCAGACGAGTTTCGCCGAGAAGCGCCCGGCGAAGGCTCCGGCGGAGATTGCGGTTCCGGTGATCGCGAATTTGCCGGCCCCTGTTCCGGGTATTTCTTCTGCTTCGGTTCAGCCTGGCGACGTGACGCCGGCGGACGAATCGAGCACGTCTGCAACGGCGGGGGCTGAGCCGGTTGTGTCGAATCTGGTGGCTGGGGCGGTGCCGGCTCCTGTGGTTCCGGTGGAGCAGATGGAGCAGGCTCCTGGTCGGGCCGTCGCGTTGGCCGATGTTCCGGAAGCCGGCCCGCTCGTTCAGGAAGCGACGCAGCCGAGTAAGGCGATTGTGCGCGGATCGACGAAGCATTCGGTTCCGGCGAAGACGGGGGATCGGGCAGATAGGGTTGCCGCGGGTGTGGCGGAAACCTCCATGAGGGTTTCGGATGTCGCGACGGTTGCGGGATTACAGGTATCGACCGCTCCCTTTGGTCGCGGTTCGCAGGATTCGATCAATGATCGGCGGGGCGAGGCGAAGGTCGGGCCAAGGCCTGGGCCGGACAGTGCACAGCCGCAGATTCCTCAGGGCGATGCCGAACGTCTGCCGGTCGCGGGAACGGCTGAGGTCCCGTCAAACAATTCGAGCGTCGATGCGGCGGTTGCGTTTCAAGCGACGCTGACGCCGATGCGCGCGGTGACCGAAGCTGCGCCCGTCGCGGCCGGGCAGAGCGATGCTCCGATCGCCGTGGTCGCAGCGGCCCCCGCGCCGCAGGCCCTTGCCGATTCACGAGACGATTCGCCCATCGCGCCGGTGCAGGCACGCGCGAAGGACTCGCAGGATCCGCGGCAGGATTCACAGGAGAAAGATCCGGATCCTCGCGAGGCGGGGGCGCGGATCGCGTCGCAGACGGCTCCGGCAACAAATTTCACGCGCGTGATCGAGACGGCGGCGGCGCATGACGCGCCGGTCGTAAGGACCGAAGTGAAACCGGAAGCTCCGTTCCGCATCGTGGCGGAGGCGCTGCGGGCGTCGGAGTCTGCGGCGACGGCGACCGCCCAGCCTGCGATTCAGCATGCGAGTCCGCTGCAGGAGATCGCATTGCGCATCGCACAGGCGGATGCGCCGGCGGTGGAATTACGCGTGGCGGAGCGGGGCGGCGAGATTCACGTTTCGGTGCACACGCAGGATGCGGGATTGCAGACCTCGCTGCGGCAGGACCTGGGGACGCTGACCAATTCACTGGAGCGCGCGGGCTATCGCGCGGAGACGTACGTGCCTCGCGAGAACGTCGGGCAGACGGCACGCAGCGGGCAAAGCGATTTTCGCAACGATCGCGAATCGCAGCCGGGATTTTCGGGACGCGGATCGGGAGATTCGCACCAGCAGGGCCGTGAGCAGCGCAGGCAGCGCGAAGCGCACACGGCGAAATGGATTCAAGTATTGGAGAACGTCAAATGAGCACTACACCAATCAATTCATCCGGCTCGACCGGCGCACCGGCGGTGGCGAATACGCCGGCGTCGAAGGCGACCGATCCGCTGGCAAATCAAAACGTGTTTCTACAACTCCTGGTAGCCCAGTTGAAGTATCAGGATCCGCAGAATCCGGCGGACGGGACGCAGTTCATCACGCAGCTCGCGCAATTCACCGAAGTGTCGAACACGACGCAGATGGCGTCGGACATCGCGGCGATCAAGGCCGCGCTGACAGCGCAACCGCAGACTTCATCCACATCGGGTTCACAGAGTTCATAAAGAGGAGCAATCATGGCGAATTCATTTTCTACGGCATTATCGGGGCTGAACGCGGCTTCGACGGCGATTGACGTCATCGGCAACAACCTGGCGAATCTCAACACGCCGGGATTCAAGGAAAGCATCGTTTCGTTTCACGATCTGGTGACGCAATCGATCGGCGCGGGCCTGGGGTCGACGCAGGTCGGCTTCGGCGTCGGTACGCCGATCACGCTGCGCCAGTTTTCGCAAGGCGCGCTGCAGTCGACCGGCGGTCCTCTGGACGCGGCGATTTCGGGCGACGGATTCTTCGTCGTGCAAAATTCCAACGGCGCGACGGAATACACGCGCGGCGGAAATTTTCAGGTGGACACCAACGGCGACCTGATCACGGCAACCGGCGAGATGGTGCAGGGCTGGACGCGGAGCAACGGCGTGCTGGACACGAACCTGCCGATCGCGAATATCAAAGTTCCCGTGGGCGGGCTGGCCGCGCCGGAGGCGACGACGACGGCGTCGGTGGACCTGAACGTGAACGCGTCGGCGGCGACGAACGATTTGTTCTCCACGTCGGTGCAGATTTACGATTCGCTGGGCAACGCGCACACGGCCACGTTTTCGTTCACCAAGACGTCTACGGCGAACCAGTGGCAGTATTCGGTTTCCGTTCCGGATGCCGACGTGGCCTCGCCACCGTTTAGCCCGGTGACCGGCACGTTGACGTTTGACAGCAACGGAAATCTGATCAGTCCGGCGACCACGGACACGCCTCCGCAAATCGCGATCACGGGGCTGGCCGACGGGGCCGCGGACATGAATGTCACTTGGGACCTGTTCAACAACGGGGCGCCGCGCATCACGCAGTTCGCGCAGACGTCGGCGGCTTCGGCACAGGCGCAGAACGGCGCCCCGGCGGCAAACCTGGTCAGCGTCGGACTGGCGGATGGCGGAGAGGTGCTGGCACGCTACTCGAACGGTCAGCAGGTGGTGGTCGGGCAAATGGCGATGGCGACGATCCGCAATCCTGAATCGCTGATCGCGGCAGGGAACAGCAATTACCAGGCGAGCGCGCTGACGGCGCTGCCCGCGGTGGGATTGCCTGGAACGGGCGGACGCGGCACGGTGCTCGGCGGATCGGTGGAAGCGTCGACGGTGGATATCGCCAAGGAGTTCACCAAGCTGATCATCTATCAGCGCGGCTACGAAGCGAACGCGCACGTGGTGACGACGGTCGATCAATTGAGCCAGGACACCATCAACCTGAAACAGTAACAAATGATACCGCTCGAGGAAATCGGAGTGCTGGCCGACATCGCGATGGAGGTGGAAGTGGAGCTGGATCGAAAGATCATGGCGGTGCGCGATATTCTCGCGCTCGAAAACGGCAGCGTGATCGCGATGCAGCGTTCGGCCGGTGAAACGATCGACATTCTGATCGGCGGCGCGGTGATCGGGTCGGGAGAAATCGTGATTCTGGACGACAAGGTCGCCGTGCGAATCACGGATTTCAAGGAGGACGAGTAGATGGAAATGGTACGGCAGGTTCTGTCGGTGCTGGCGGTGTTCGGGCTGCTGGGGGCGGCGCTGTGGGTGATGCGTCGCGGCGGATTCGCGAGCCTTCGCGGACTGCGGCGCGATTCGACGTCGCTGGAATCGATCGAGCGGCTTCCGCTGACTCCGCAGCATGCGCTTCATCTGGTAAAAATTCGGGGGCGCGAACTGGTGGTCGCGACCCATCCGCAAGGGTGTGCGCTGCTGCTCGATTCCGTCGATGGAGCGCAAGAATGAAGAAGCTGTTGTTCCTGCTGATCGCGGCGCCCGCGTTCGCCGCGCCGGACGATTCGCTGCTCGGAATTTCGCTGGTGCAAAACAAGACCGGCGCCGCGATGAGCGTGCCGATGCAAATCGTCCTGCTGCTTTCGGCGCTCACCCTGCTGCCGGCCGTGCTGATGGCGCTGACGCCGTTTCTGCGGATCACCATCGTGCTGCATTTTCTGCGGCAGGCATTGGGGACGCAGACGGCGCCGTCGAATCAGGTGCTGATTGCTCTGGCGATGTTTCTTTCCCTGATCGTGATGCAGCCCGTCGCCGAAGAGGTTTATCACAAAGGATGGGAGCCGCTGGAGAGCGGGCAGATCAGCGCGTCGCAGGCGTGGGATCAATCGTCGCCGCCGATTCGCGCGTTCCTGTTGCGATTCGCGCGGGAAAAAGATATACGCCTGTTCATCGACCTGACGCATTCGCCCGCGCCGGCCAAGCCGTCGGACGTTCCGCTGAGCGCGCTGGCGCCCGCCTACGTATTGAGCGAATTGAAGGCAGCGTTTCAGATCGGCGCGGTGTTGTTTCTTCCATTCCTGATCATCGACCTGGTGGTGGCGTCGGTGACGCTGTCGGTCGGCATGGTGCAGTTGCCGCCGGTGATGGTGTCGGCGCCGTTCAAGATTTTGTTGTTCGTGCTGGTGGACGGCTGGAATCTGGTCGTCGGCTCGCTGGTGAAAAGTTTCTATTAATCATGACTACTTCCGCTGTTGTCGATTTGATGCGCAACGCGTTCGTCACGACGTTCTGGCTGAGCGTGCCGGTGCTGGCCGTCGGATTCGTCGTCGGCATCGTGATGAGCCTGGCGCAGATCCTGACGTCGATTCAGGATTCGAGTTTTTCGACCGTGCCGCGGCTCACCGCGTTTCTGATCGCGCTGGTGCTGGCGATGCCGTGGATGCTGACGCGGCTGATCTCCTATACAGCCGCGCTGTTCGGCGACCTGGGACGATTCGCACACTGATATGACGCTCGGGTTGCCGCTCAGCACCATGGTCGCGTTTCTGCTGGTGCTGGCGCGCGTCGCGGGGCTGGTGACTTTTCTTCCGATTCCCGGATTCAAGAATGCGCCCGGAATGATTCGCATCGTGCTGGCGTTTGCGATCGCCGTGGCGCTGTTTCCGGTATGGCCGAATCTGCCGAACGAAGTTCCCTCATTCGGACAACTCACGGCGTGGGCGTTTTCGGAGATGGGGTTCGGAATCGTCGCGGGGCTCGCGGTTGGTTTTCTGACGGAGGCCTTTCAGATCGCCGCCCAGGTGCTCGGCTTGCAGGCGGGCTATGGATACGCGTCGACGATCGACCCGACCAGCCAGGCCGATTCCGGCGTCCTGCAAGTCGTGATGACGCTGATGACGGGGCTGCTGTTTTTCAGTTGCGGCATCGATCGCGAATTGATTCGCGTGCTCGCCGCGAGTTTTCAGAAATTCCCCGCGGGATCCTGGACGCCCTCGGCCGCGAGCCTCGACGGGATCATTCATTTGGGCGGAGGAATGTTTTCGCTGGGGCTGCGGCTGGCGATGCCGGTGATCGCGCTGCTCTTGCTGATCGATCTCGCGCTGGCGATGCTCGGCCGCATGCAGCAGCAACTGCAATTGCTGACGCTGGCGTTTCCGTTGAAGATGCTGGCGGCTTTGGCGATTCTTGCCGCACTCACGCCCGTGATCTCCCGAATTTTCGAAGGCGCGGCGGCGCGCACGATTTCCGCCATCGCGCACCTCGCACCCTAGCCAATGGCGGATTCCGGACAGCGCACAGAGAAACCGACACAGCGCCGCATCGAAAAAGCGCGCAAGGAAGGGAACTTTCCCGCCAGCCGCGAATTTGTTTCGTCGGTGCAGTTTATCGGCTTCGTCGCGATCGCGGGGACGTTCGGTGGAACGTTCATCATCCGCACGGCGCGCGTCGTGCGTTATCTCTTCTCGATCGCGTTTACGACGGAGATCACGGTACCGTCGGTGGTGTCGTTGATGCGCGGAGTAGTCGCCCCGGCTCTCGAGCCGCTGGTTTATGCGGGAGCGGCACTGGTGTTGCTGGTCCTGTTCGCACAGCTTGCCTCGACCAAGGGCGGAATCTCCGTTTCGAAGCTCACGCCGGATTTCAAGCGACTCGATCCGATGAAGAAACTCACGTCGCTGGGCGGGCAGAATGTCCCGATGCTGCTGCAGGCGCTGATTCTGTTGCCGGCGGTGGGTGCGGCGGTCTATTACGAGGTGAAGGAAAATCTCGATTCGTTTCTCGAATTGCCGTGGATGCCCGCGCAGGCCGGAATGGTGCGCGTCGGATCCACCATCAGCACATTGATGTGGCGCTCGGCCGGATTCTTTCTTGTGGTTGGACTTGTCGACCTGATCTGGCAGCGGCAGCGCTACATGAAGCAGCTCAAGATGTCGAAGCAGGAGATTCGCGAGGAGTCGAAGGAACAGGAAGGGAATCCGCAAATCAAGGGACGCGTCCGTCGCTTGCAGCGCGACCTGCTGCGCCGCCAGATGATGAAGGAAGTTCCCAAGGCAACGGCGGTGATCGTCAACCCGACGCATTTCGCCGTGGCGATTCGCTACAGCGTCGATTCACCGGGCGCGCCGCGCGTGGTCGCCAAGGGGAAAAATTATCTGGCGCTGCGCATTCGCAAAATGGCGATCGAGCATCAGGTGCCGATCGTCGAAAATCCGCCGCTGGCGCAGGCGTTGTAC
>JAIQFJ010000032.1 GCA_020073325.1 Terriglobia bacterium
GGAATCCTGGCGACAATCAACGTCGTCACACGGCGCCCCACCGGCCCCGCGACCACGTCCGTGCGCTTCGAAACCGGAAGCCTCGGCGAGCGCAAAACCGAAGTCTCCACATCCGCCGATCTGGGCAAGGGAGCCAGCCTTCTTTTCGCAGTCGCCGCCTTCAACGACGCCGGCGCGCAGCAGTTGTACTTCCCGCAACTCGACGCCCCGGAAACCAACTTCGGCCGCGCCGTCGATATGGACGGCCGCAAAGGCTACCACGCCTTCGCCGATCTCACCTGGGGAAATTGGGAAATCCTCGCGGTCACGGGCGACCGCGTTCAGATCCAGCCCGTCTCCTGGGGCCCCACCATCTTCAACGACCGCGGTACTCGCGCTGAAGACTCGCGCGGATTTCTCGACATCTCCTATACACGCGAATTTTCGGGCGACCGCTCGCTGACCTGGCGCACCTCCTACGACGAATACCGCTTTCGCGGCATCTATCGCTACGCATCCGATGAAGGCGTGGTGGACAACCGTGAGCGCGACTACGGCGACTGGCTCGGATCGAAATTGAGTTACCGCCTGCCGGACGGCTTTGGCGGCCACCTCACAATCGGCGCCGAGGCGCGTTTCGACTTGCGCGCGCTCCAAAACGTCTTCGATGTGAATCCCGACCAGGCACAGATCCTGTGGATCGATCAGCCCGACCGCTTCGCCGGCTTCTTCGCCCAGCAGGAGTGGACGTGGGGAACGCACTGGGAAGTGAATGTCGGCGGCCGCTTCGACTGGTCGCGCCTGCGGCCCAATTCGTTCTCGCCGCGCGCCGCGCTGATCTACAAGCCGTCGTCCAGGACCGACGTGAAATTTCTCTACGGCCGCGGCTTCCGTAATCCCAGCAATTTCGAAATGTTTTTCGCCAACGGCTTCGGCCAACTGGCGAATCCCTCGCTGCGCGCGGAAACCAGCAATACCTACGAAGTCGACGTCGAACACGAAATCGGCAAGCGCTTCCGTGCCGGCGCTTCGGTCTATCGCTACGCCGTGGATAATCTCATCGAACAGACGTACGACAACAGCGGCAACGCGCAGTTTCGCAACGTGGACAGAGTCCATGCCGAAGGCGTCTCCGCCGAACTGGACGTCCTGCTCCCGGCCGGAGTGGAGATCCGCTCCAGCCTCGAAGTGCAGCACGCGGTTTATAACTCCGGTGCGACACTCTCGAACTCCCCGCGACAGGTTGGAAAACTCCAGCTCTCCTTCCCGTTCTGGCGCGACCGGCTGGAGTTCGGCGCGGGTGTCCAGGGACTCGGCGAGCGCCTCGACTACGACGGCATCCCCATCGGCTGGGCGATCGTCCCCGAAGCCGTCATCGGCACGCGCCGCTTGCCCGGAGGCTTTCAGTTCACCGCGGGCGTGAAAAATTTATCCAACTCGTTCTACCGGATCCCCGCGGGACTGGGCAACGACGTCGACAGCATCGCCGCGGCCGGCCGCACCTTCTACTTCACCGCCGGCTGGACCAGTTCCGAAACACGAACGGACACCGCGAAAGGCGCGCCTCGCGAACGCATCCGCTGAGCTGCCATCATGATGCTCCGCCTCACCCCCGTTCTTCTGCTGGCAGGCTCCCTGCCGGAAATCTCCTTGGGCCAGAACGTCGACGAATATCGTCTCAAGGCGGCCTTCGTTTTCAACTTCACAAAATTCGTCGAATGGCCCGCATCCGCGTTCAAGAGTCCCGCCGATCCCATCTCGATCTGCGTCTACGGCCGGAGCCCGGTCAACGACGCGCTGGAGCAGGCGGTGCAGAGGAAGACGGTTCAGGATCGGCCCCTCGTCACCCGGTCCATCTCCGGTCTCGCGCAGACCGCCGGATGCCATCTCATCTTTGTTCCCGCATCGGAGCACAAACAGATGCGCGCGATCATCGAAGGGGTCGCGGGACACACCGTCCTGCTGGCCGGCGAATCGGACTGGTTCCTCAAGGAAGGCGGCGACTTCAACCTTCGCATCGAAAGCGGAAGCGTCCACATTCAGGTCAATCCCGACGCCGTCGAGCGCCAGGGACTCCATGTCAGCTCGAAGTTGCTCAGCCTGGCGGAGATCGTGCGATGCAACTGATCTCCCGTTACGGCAATCTTTCCGTGAAGCATAAGCTGCGGCTGATCGTCATGTTCACGGTCGCCTCCGCTTTGCTGCTCGCGAGCGCCGCCATCGTTGCCTACGATCAGATGGAAGCCCGCACCGCGATGCGCAGGCATCTCGGGATCACGGCCGAAGCGGTCGCGTCCTACAGCACCGCCGCCGTCACCTTCGGCGATCGGCGCGCCGCGCACGAACTTCTGGCCGGGCTCTATCCCGACCCGCACATACTTTCCGCCGCGATTTACACCGACGACGGCCGCGTCTTCGCGGCCCATCAGCGCCATTGGAATTCGGCGCGACCGATTCCCGCAGCCCACTCCGACGGCTCCTGGTTTGAAAAAGACCGTCTGGTGGCCTTTCGCAGCATCATGCTCGGTTCCCAGCGTATCGGCGCCGTCTTCGTCGAATCCGACCTCGCCGAGTTGCACACGCAACTTACCCGTTTTGTTTCGATCGTCGCTGTCATTCTGATCTGCGCCTCGCTGGTCGGCCTGGCCATTTCCACCCGTCTGCAGCGCGTCGTCTCCGACCCGATCGCGCATCTTTCCCAGGTCGCCGAAATCGTCTCGAAAAACGAAGATTACGGAGTCCGCGCCGTCAAGCAGGCCGATGACGATCTGGGCAAGCTGATCGACACCTTCAATGGAATGCTCTCCGAGATCCAGACCCGCGACGCCGCGCTGCTCCATCATCGCGACCGCCTGGAGCACGAAGTCGCCGCCCGCACCGAAGAACTGGTGGTCGAACGCGATCGCGCCCAAGCCGCCAGCCGCGCCAAAAGCGAATTTCTCGCCAACATGAGCCATGAGATCCGCACGCCCATGAACGGAATCATGGGCATGACGGAGCTGGTGCTCGACACCGCGCTCACCGCGGACCAGCGTGAATCTCTCAGCATCGTCAAAAGCTCGGCCGAGTCGCTTCTCAGCGTCATCAACGACGTCCTCGATTTCTCTAAGATCGAAGCCGGCCACATGGATCTCGATCCCATTATTTTCGATTTCCGCGACCTGCTTGAGGAAGCCGTCAGGGCTCTCGCGCTGCGCGCCCACGCCAAGCGCCTCGAACTGCTCATCGAAATCCAGACTGGCGTGCCCGAGTATCTCGTCGGCGATCCGCTGCGTCTCCGCCAGGTCCTCACGAATCTGGTCGGCAATGCGATCAAGTTTACCGACGCGGGCGAGGTCGGCTTGATTGCGCGCCTGGGAAATCGCACCGAAACCGGGGTCGAATTGCGCTTTGAAGTTCGCGATACCGGAATCGGCATCGCACCCGAAAAACAAGCGCCCATCTTCGAGGCGTTCGCCCAGGCCGATGGATCTACCACGCGCCAGTACGGAGGCACCGGGCTCGGCCTGACCATCTCTTCGCGGCTGGTTTCCATGATGGGCGGCCATATCTGGGTGGAAAGCGAGCCCGGCGCGGGAAGCCGTTTTCACTTCACCGCCCGCTTCGGCGTGGCCGAGCGAGCCGCCCCCGCCCGCACCGTCGACGAATCGTTTCTCGCCGGAACGCCGGTCCTGATTGTCGACGACAACGCCACCAACCGCCGCATTCTCACCGAGCTTCTGTGGATGTGGAAAATGCGTCCCATGCCCGCCACCTCCGCCATGGAGGCGCTCGCGATCCTGCGCCAGGCATTCGATCGCCAGGAGCCTTTCCCGCTCGTCATCACCGATTGCCACATGCCCGGCATCGACGGTTTCGGACTGGCCGAGCGCATCCGCAAAGCGCTGCCCGCCGAACCGGCCATCATGATGCTGACCTCCGGGGAAAAAGGATGCGACATCCCGCGCTGCCGCGCCCTTGGCATTTCGCATTTCATCGCCAAGCCGGTGCGCCGCGGGGAACTGCGGCAGGCGATTCTGAAAGCCCTCGGACGCGTGCCGGCCGCGGCTGCCGCGCCGTCCGAAAGCGCGAAGAAAAGCGAGGGGGCGCGCATTCTTCTCGCCGAAGACAATCTCATCAACCAGCGCGTCGCCACGCGCATTCTCGAGAAGCACGGCCACGCCGTGACCGTCGCCGAAAACGGCCTCGAAGCCCTGCGCGCATTCGGAAAAACCGCCTTCGACGTGGTCTTGATCGACGTCCAGATGCCCGAAATGGACGGCTTCGAGGCCACCGCGGCCATCCGCGAAATCGAAAAATCTTCCGGAGGCCACATCCCCATCATCGCCATGACCGCGCACGCCATGACCGGAGACCGCGAACGCTGCCTCGCCTCCGGCATGGACGACTACATCCCCAAGCCCATCCGCGCCCAGGCTCTGCTCAACCTGATCGAGGTCCACTCCGCCCACCATCCCGCATCGCCGCCCTCTTGACGGAGTTCAACATTTCAAGTATTATTGAAATGTCGAATGGCCATGAGGAAACCCGCTCCCGAAGAAATCACCCGGTTCGCCGACATGCTCGCGGCCATCGGCGCCGAACCGCGGCTGCGCATCACTCAGCTTCTCCTCACCGCCCATCCCGACGGCATGGTCGCCGGTGAAATACAACACGAACTCGGAATCAGCGCGTCCAATCTCTCGCACCACCTCGACAAGCTCAAGAACGAAGGCGTCATCAACGTCCAGCGCGAAGGCAGCTTCCTGCGCTACACCGCCGACGCCGCCGCGCTGCAGGATCTGCTGACGTTTCTTTTTTCCGAATGCTGCGCCCGGACCAAAGCCGTCAAACCCGAAAAAATCATTCAGCTTTGCAGATAAAGGAAGACCACATGAGCACCGACATCAAAGAAGTCGTGAAAGAAAAGTACGGCCAGGCCGCATTGCGCGTTTCCTCAGGCGAAAGCACCTGCTGCGGCGCCGCGCCCGGCCGCGACGGATCCTGCGATCCCATCACCAGCAATCTCTACGACGCGGATCAGACCGGCCAGCTTCCCGAAACCGCGGTCCTCGCTTCGCTCGGTTGCGGAAATCCGACGGCCCTCGCCGCATTGAAACCCGGCGAAACCGTGCTCGACCTGGGCTCGGGCGGCGGCATCGACGTCCTGCTCTCCGCCCGGCGCGTCGGCCCCACCGGCAAAGCCTACGGCCTCGACATGACCGACGAGATGCTCGCCCTCGCTAACGAGAACAAGCGCAAGGCCGGCGTCGAAAACGTCGAGTTTCTCAAAGGTGAAATCGAAAGCATCCCGCTGCCCGACAACTCGGTCGACGTGATTATTTCCAATTGCGTCATCAATCTCAGCGCGAATAAGGACCGGGTTCTGCACGAAGCCTTCCGCGTCCTCAAACCCGGCGGACGCTTCGCCGTTTCCGACGTCGTCACCAAGGGCGAAATGCTGCCCGAAATCCGCAAGAGCGTCCTGCTCTGGGTCGGCTGCGTCGCCGGAGCCCTGGAAGAAAACGAGTACCGCGCCAAGCTCGCTGCCGCCGGCTTCGGCGAAATCGGCATCGAGCCCACGCGCATCTATCGCGTCGAAGACGCGCGCGCTTTTCTGGCCGATCAGGGCATCGACGTCGACGCCATCGCTCCCCAGGTGGACGGAAAATTCATGAGCGCCTTCGTGCGCGCCCAAAAGCCGCTCGAAAAATCCTGCTGCGGACCGTCCTGCTGCGCGTGATATGACCAAACCTGCTCCCAGGCTCGCCTTCTTCGAGCGTTACCTTTCCCTGTGGGTCGCCCTGTGCATGGCCGCCGGAGTTCTTCTCGGAAAACTCGCTCCGGCCGCCGTGCAGGCGATCCGCGGCCTCGAGTTCGGCCAGGGCAGCCAGATCAACGTTCCCATCGCGATCCTGATCTGGCTGATGATCACGCCCATGATGATGAAGGTCGACTTCGGCGCCATCCGCAACGTCGGCCGCAAGCCCGCCGGGCTGGTCGTGACGCTGATCGTCAACTGGCTGGTGAAGCCGTTCTCGATGGCTCTGCTCGCGTGGGCCTTTTTCCGGTTCGTCTTCGCCGCCTTCATCTCTCCCGCCGAAGCCGACCAATACATCGCCGGATGCATCATCCTCGCCGCCGCGCCCTGCACCGCGATGGTCTTCGTCTGGAGCCACCTTACCGACGGCGACCCCGCCTATACGCTGGTCCAGGTCTCCGTCAACGACCTGATCATGCTGGTGGCCTTCGTGCCGCTCGTCCAGTTTCTGGTCACCGGAGCTTCATCGCTGACGGTTCCGTTCAAAGTGCTGCTCTACTCCGTCGTGATCTTCATCGTGGTCCCGCTGGCGGCCGGAACCCTCCTGCGCATCTGGCTGATCGGCGCGCGCGGCAAGGACTGGTTCCAGAACACGCTGCTCCCCCGCTTCGCACCGGTCACCATTACGGCGCTGCTCGCGACGCTCGTCTGCATCTTTGCATTTCAGGCCGACAACATCACGGGACGATTCTTTCACGTGGTGTTGATCGCGGTCCCCATTACGCTGCAGGTCTATTTCAACTCTTCGCTCGCCTACGGTCTGATGCGATGGCTGAAAGTCGAGCATTCCGTCGCCGCTCCCGGTGCCTTGATCGGCGCGAGCAACTTTTTCGAACTCGCCGTCGCCACCGCGATTGCGCTGTTCGGACCCGAATCCGGCGCCGCGCTCGCCACCGTGGTCGGCGTGCTGGTCGAGGTTCCGGTCATGCTCTCCGTCTGCGCGGCCTGCAACCGCACGCGCCACTGGTTCTCCTTCCAACCCGCCAGGGGCCGGGCATGACCAGGCCGAGTCCTGAGCCTGTGCACCGAAACTCCGCCCGCAGCATCTACTGGTCCTTCGAAGATCCCGCCGCTGTCCAGGGATCGGAAGAAGAACGAAACGCCGCTTTCCGCAAGGTCCAGGATCAGAATCACGTCCGGTTCAAAGCGTTTCTCACGGCCTAGCGAAGTCTCCGCGCGCCCTTCCCGTCGATTGTTATGATGGCCGCTGCAGCTCCTCTCTGTTCGGAAACATTGCATGATCGGCGAAATCCTCGACAGCAAGTATCGAATCGACAAGCAGCTCGGCGCGGGCGGGATGGGAAATGTCTACCTGGCGACGCATCTGGGAACCAGCCGCGTGGTCGCGGTGAAGGTGATCGCGCCGAAGTGGGCCAAAGAGCCGCAGTTTCTCGCCCGTTTTCAGCGTGAAGCGCAGGCCTGCGGACGCCTGCGCCACCCCAACATCGTGAACGTCACCGATTTCGGCGTCGCGAAAGCCACGGGCGGCGACATGCCCTACCTGGTGATGGAGTATCTCGATGGACAGACCCTGACGGAGTTCCAGAAAGCCAACCCTCAGATCGCCCTGCCCCTCATCGCGGATCTGCTCGATCAGATCGGGCTCGCCCTCACCGAGGCGCACCGGCATGGAATCGTCCATCGCGACCTGAAGCCCGATAACATCTGGCTGGAACCGAACGGACGCGGCGGCTACACCGTGAAGGTGCTCGATTTCGGAGTCGCCAAAGTGAACCTGCTCGGCCAATGGACTCCGCTTCCGATCGAAACGCCCGTGGCCGCCGCCGCGGGCGAGCCGCCCGCTGCAGATGATCGGACGCCGGCCGAGGAGATCGAGACCATCGCTCTCGCACCGGTTCCTTCAGTCCTGTCCTCCGGATCGTTCGACAGCGGCGCGGACGCGAAAACCATGCCGGGAAGTCTCGTGGGAACTCCCGCCTACATGTCTCCCGAACAGGCGCTCGGAAAGGAAATCGATTTCCGGTCGGACATCTATAGTCTGGCCGTGGTGGCGTACGCGCTCGCGTGCAGCCGGCTGCCGTTTACCGGGACGCAGAGCGGATTGCTCGAATATCACCAGAGCGGCAGCCCTCTTCGCCCGGACCGCGTCTGCAGGATTCCAGCCGACGTGTCGGACGCGATTCTTTCCGGGCTGGCGCGCGAGCCCGCGGATCGCCCACTTTCGGCGATCGTGTTTACGCGGCGATTCCACAACGCGGTGGACGTCGAGTTCCTGGCGCTCCGCAGATCGAAAGCATTTCTGTTGCAGCATCTCACCGCTTATGCGCTCCTGCTGACGCCGATCTACATAGCGGTCATCTCGATGACGGCGCTGATCATTGAATTCAGCAAGAAGATCCTGCCAGGAGCGGCTCCGCGAGTTCTGTTCGTCCCGCTCGCCGCGGCGGCGCTGTTCATTTTCTCGGATAACGTGCTGCGCGCGACCGCTGCCCTCATCGCCGCCGACGAACAGGTTCGCGTCCGCAGGTTTCTCTGGTTTCGAGTTTTCTGGAAACTGGTCAGAATGCTTCCGGTGCTGATCGCGACGCAGGTTCAATCCGCATTCTTCGTGGGCCCCGGCTGGGTGGTGGGCGACTGCCTGTGGCCGGTGATCTGCGTCGTCGAAAAGCAATCCGGCCGCGCCGCCATTCAACGTTCGCGCGATCTGATGAACGGCTTGCGATCCGCCGGGCGCGCGCTTGCGGTTCGCCATTTTTCTCTCGCCGTCCTCGCGATGGCGGAGGCGGCCAATTCTCTGCGCCTCCTTTGGCGACACGCGCCGGTCGAACAGGAAACCCTGGTTATCGCGTCGCTCTGGTTCCCGGTGTTTTCGCTCTTCGCGGCGGCTCCGCTGTTTCTGTACGACCGGACCGCCGCCAGCGAGAGCGGCCCGCTCCTTCAGTTAGACCGGACTCCTGAAGTGCGGATCACCGCGCGCGCTCTCTCCACCAGTTCCACGATCTGGCTGGCGGTGGTGTTGATCTATATGCTCTATGAGGCAGTCAAAATCTGGCTGTCGAGCGCCAGATGAGCTGTCTGATCTAAAGGAGTCGCGCGATGACCGCAGCGGATTTTCGAAGGATTGCGCTCAGCTTCGAGGGTGCCGAAGAAGTCTCCCACGCGGGCTTGCCCGCCTTTCGTGTAGGGGGTAGGCGGTTTGCTTCGCTGGCATCGCAAGCCGAGGGCTACGGAAACCTGACCCTCACACTGGAGCAGCAGGCGGCGTTCGTGGAAGAGGCGCCCGAGATTTTCCTGCCCATCCCGGGCGGATGGGGAAGGATGGGCCATACCCACATCCGCCTGGCCACGGCAAGCAAGGATGTCCTGACCGGCGCGCTCCGGGCCGCGTGGAAACTGCGCATCGAGAAGAACGGAAACACAAGACGTCCTGTGGCGTCGCGCGGTGCAGTGGCAAACAGGAAACGCCCGAAGAAATGATCTCGCGCCAGCATGATTGGACTGGAAGGCACGTTGATGTAGTCGCCCGAGAGTATCGCCTGAACGAACGAGCTGCCGCTGCCATTTACGTCGGGCCTTTCACCGGCCTCAAAGTAGGCGCATTGGCGAAACCTGCGCGACGGTAAACACGCGAGGCGACTCCTGACCATGCCCGCCCGGCAGCAGGACGGCCGCAATCAAAGGGTGCAATCTGGGGAGTCGCCAATTGCAAGAGAGACCACGGCGTGTTTGCGTAAACCGACATCGTACCGTTCTTGGTTCTCCTCCCAGGGGGGCATGCCCAGGTTCAACGGCCCAAGCCGGCAACAATGGTTGCGCAAACGAAGATCGAGTTGGCTCATCGCGCTCGTATTATTTCCGAGATCAGCGTGGCGAGCTGCAGGCCGGCGATCTGTTGCGCGTAATACCTCGGCATCGCCGGAAGAATTTTTTTTCGGTCGCCTGCGGCGATTGGCTGCGCCGATGCGTCTGACCCCGCCGGTGTGACTGCTATTTCTCCTTAGCTGCTTCTGCTTCTTAATGCCATCAGTCAAGAACTCGACGGCTTTTTTCGGGCCGCTGTTTGAAGGCGAGGGCCTACAATCGGGGTTGGGGACCGCCTTCTGGCGCCTGCCAGGCCTCCGGGGGGAATGCGAATCCGTCGGTAACTACACTGTACTTTAGCGGCAATGGTTTTTACGAAACACCTTCGGGAAGGGGTGCGGCGCGGATTCATCACGTGCAGCGTCCGGATCTGGAAACGGCCGCACGTCAAGGTCGGAGGACATTACCGGATGGACGAAGGTGAAATCGTGATCGATTCCATCGAGCCGATCACGCTGCAAGACATCACCCATGATCTGGCGATTGAATCCGGCTTCCAAAGCCGGGCAGATTTGTTGAAGGTCGCAAAGCACGGCTCTGGCGACAATGTCTATCTGGTGCATTTTCACTACATTGTTTCCCCCGTAAAGCCTCGCAAGAGATCCGGTGGTGGCCCCCCAAAATGATTGCTATTGTCTGACAGCGTGGTACTAAACAGGTTTTGCACCCTTGTTCCATCCATGGAAGGCTGACAAGTCGCCCGCGTTCCAAGCCTCGCGGAGTCCAGGAATCTTCAGATCCCAGTCGGGGCGGATCTCGCTCGTCACGGCCCGCAGGTCGTGCCAGAGGTCGATGACAGAGGGCCGGCCCCAAAACCAATAGCCGTTATAGATGCTGTGGATGAGGAGTCCCGGCTTGAGCACGAGTGTGTGCGGAATCATCGGATTATGCTCCGGGTCGGTATACTCGGCGATGTCGAGCTCCTTCTGAACCGTTCTTTCGGGGTCGGAGAGGAAGGTCCACTGGGCACCCACCGACGCGCGGAACTCCTGCAGAGTGTGGTGGTCATCGGTCGAGATCGTTGCAATCTGGGTGTATGCCACAGCGATCTTCGGATAAAACGCGGCAAGATCCAGATGCTGCTGATGTTCTTTCGGGCAGTAGTGGCCGCGCGCAAGCGTCAGGATCAGGGGATCATCGCCTTGGAGTTCGCTGAGCCTGCGCGGTGTGCCCGTATGATCAGGCAACTGATAGTCAGGGAAAACGGTTCCGGGTACGAGTTCATAGCGCATGATTGGATTCCTTTCACGGATGCAATTGGGTTATGGCTCCGGACGTTCAAACGCACGCTTCACGCCACTGTCCAGATTCTAAAATAAAGTCCCCGGCAACTGGCGAGAGATGGAGAGAGGCTCCCGGCAATTCAAAGGAGCATCATTTTCGAAACGTCGGGCGACGACCTCCGGGCGATTCTTAACGCCATCCCTTCGCTTGCGTGGCCGGTCCTCCCGGATCCTGGCCATGTCGATGTTCGGCTTTGCCGTTAGGACGGCAGCGAGTGTCGGGAGGTGGTTCGCTGGATTGGAACCGCGAATTCGTAAATGCAGGACCCAATATGCTTCGCGGCCCCGCGCGCGCAATTTGATCTGGCGCGGTTGGCCAGGAAGCCGACAATCTGTTCAATCACCCGAATTTCGCAGTTCCCAGCAACGTCTCGACCGGCCGATTCCACAACATGTCGCAAAACGCTCTGTTTTGCTGACAAAAACGGGGCACAAGTGAGACAAGAGAGAAAATGACAGGCAGTAAGTGTGGAGCCACCCGCCGGGATCGAACCGGCGACCTGCTGATTACGAATCAGCCGCTCTACCAGCTGAGCTAGGGTGGCTTCTCTTCAGAACATTATAGCAGCGTCGATCGCGATCATCCGAAAAAGCGCGCCCGCCAGTCGTGGATGATCGCCCGAGCCTTGGAGGGAAAACGATGCGCCCCCGGCAGAAGGTGGAACTCGACGTCTGAAGCATGATGACGCAGCCGGTCTGGAAAGCCGCGGACCACGTCGGTGGGGAAAAATTCGTCTTCCGACCGCGAAATGTGCAGGACCGGCGACGTCACCGCGCGATACTTGTCCTCTTCCCAATCCTTCGGCACGCCGCCGCAGATTGCGATGATGCCTCCGGCCTGCTCCGGATACGTCCCGACAAAGCGATAGTTGAGCCCGACGGGCTGCGAAAATCCCATCAGCAGCGTCCGCGAGGCCGCGATGCCGAAGCGCGTCCGAAGCTGCGCCGCCGCCGTCCGGACGATTTCATGATGAAGCCGGATATTCAAGTCGCCATGCGGCCGCGTGCCCCAGTTATACGCCACCGTATCCCCGCCGGGAACGCCGCCGGCGTAATATTGATTCGGCCCGCGCAGGCTGGCGACAATGCAGTCCTCGCCCACCGACGGCGTCGAAAGCCGCAGCATCGTCTCCGGATTCGACCCGTACCCGTGCAGCGTCAGTACCAGCAGAGTGGACTCATTCACCTGCGCCGGGACGTGTAGCAGGTACCCGGCCTCGAAATGGACTTGTATGGCTTCCAAATTATTCATCATAAAACGGCGCGGACTGCCGATATGTTGAGTGGTGGAAAAGATGTCTCAACTGCCGGGTTCGCAAACAATGATGGATCGCTCCCTGGCGCTGGCGCGCGTGGGCGGCGATGCCGAGCTGTTGCGGGAAATCGCGCAGCTTTTCATCGGCGACTATCCTCGCGTGCTCGTCGAACTCCACGAAGCGCTCGACCGCGGCGACGCGAAAACGGTGGAGCGGACGGCGCACGGTCTCAAAGGGTCGGTCTCGAATTTCGGAGCTCCAGAGGCGGTGGAGGCGGCGCGCACCATCGAAATGCTCGGCCGCGACCAGCGCTTAGCGGAAGCCGAGCAGGTGATCCGGACTCTGGAACTCGCGCTCGCCGCATTGCTGCCGGAACTCGAATCGCTCTGAAGATATCGCTTCCGGTCCCGACACGGGCGGCGGAGGCATTGTGACAAACGGATCACGGTCCGCGTCTGCCGGCGCGCGCGGCTTTGTGCCGATCCCTGCTATCATGATTCTTCATTCCCTGCATGTCCAACGAACTTGCCGAAATTGTATGCGCGCATAGTCCCGATTCCGACGATGCCTACATGTTCTATGCGCTCGCGACGAAGAAGATCCGGTCGTCGCTGGTGCAGTTCCGCCACGTGCTCGACGATATTCAAACGCTGAATCAAAAGGCGCGTGAAGGCGAATACGAACTCACCGCGATCTCCTACCACGCCTACCCTTACGTGGCCGATAAATATAAGCTCATGGCGTCGGGTTCGAGCGTTGGCGATGGGTATGGTCCCATGGTCGTGGCGCTGCACCCGCTGGCTCCGGAAGAATTGAAGGGCAAACGCATTGCAATTCCCGGAAAACTCACCACGGCGTATTTGACTCTCAAGCTGATGCAGCCGGATTTCGAAGCGGTGGTGATTCCGTTCGATCAGATCCTGGAAGCGGTCAGCGAAAACAAGGCGGACGCGGGTCTGGTGATCCACGAAGCGCAGCTCACTTACGCCAAGGGCGGGTTCCACAACGTGGTCGACCTGGGCCGCTGGTGGAAAAATACATACGGGCTGCCGCTGCCGCTGGGCGCGAATGCGCTGCGGCGCGATCTGTCGCCGGAGATCGGTTCGGAGTGTTGCCGGCTGATGCGCGAGAGCATTCAGTACGCGCTCGATCATCGCGAGGAGTCGCTGATGTACGCGTTGCAGTTTGCCCGCGACATGGAGCCCGCGCTGGCCGAAAAATTCGTAGGGATGTACGTGAATCATTACACCGTGGATTGCGGGGAGCTGGTGCCGAAGGCTGCGCAGAAGCTGCTCGACTTGGGGCACGAGGCCGGGCTGATCCCGCACCGCGTGGATCTCGAGTTTGTACGGTGAAACCAACTCTATTTCTTCTTCTCACTTCAGCGCTCGTGTTCGGCCAGCAGGCGGATACGAAACAGCGCGCCAAAGCGGTTCACGATCTGGGCAAGCAGGGCCAGGAAGCGATCCCCAAGATCGCGCCCTATGTGTCCGATCCCGATCTCAGCGTCCGCATCGAAGCGGTGAAGGCGCTGGTCGAGGTCGGCGGGCCGAGGACGCTCGACGCGCTGGTGAAGGCGGCGGGCGACAACGATCCTGAAATTCAGATCCGCGCCACCGACGGGCTGGTCAGCGTGTATCTGCCCGGCTATGCGAAGAACGGCATGAGCGGGACGATCCAGCGCGCCGGCAATTCGATCAAGGGAAAATTCACCGACACCAACGACAAGGTGATCGATGCGTTCGTGCAGGTTCGTCCCGACGTGATTGAGGTGCTGGGAAAGCTTGCGCGCGGCGGAGCGAGTATCGAGTCGCGCGCGAACGCGGCCCGCGGGGTCGGCGTGCTGCGCGGCCAGGCGGCGATTCCCGACCTGGTGCAGGCGCTGCATTCGAAAGACGACACGGTGATGTACGAGGCGCTGGTGGCGATCGAGAAGATTCGCGATCCTTCGGCGGCTCCACGGATTGCGTTCCTGGTGCGCGACCTGGACGACAAGATTCAGATTGCGGCGCTTGAGACCACCGGAATTCTGCGCAACAAAGAGGCGGCCCCGGATGTGCGCGATGCGCTGGCGCATGCGCGCAATATCAAGGTCCGCCGCGCGGCGCTGACGACGCTTGCCATGCTCGCCGACGCGGGCGATCACGAAGCGTTTTTACGCGATTTGAACGATAAGGACGATGCCATTCGCGCGGCGGCGGCCGAAGGAGTGGCGCGCGTGAAAAATCCCGCGGATCATGGCGTCGTCGAAAAAGCGTTCAACGACGAAAAGAAGATGAACCCGCGGCTGGCCGACGCATTTGCGCTGGTGTCCCTCGGTTCCACCGATACCGGAGAATTCAGCCCGCTGCGCTATCTGGTCAACACGCTCAACCAGCGGATCTATCGCGGCGTCGCGGTCGCGTATCTCACGGAGTTGTGCCGTGAAGAGAGCGTCCGGCGGACGATCTATCCGATGCTGACGGGCGCGACCAAGGATGAAAAGATCCAGATGAGCATCGTGCTCGCGCGCAGCGGCGATAAGGACAGCATTCCGTTCCTGGAGACGCTTTCGGTAGATCCGGATAACGACGTCGCGCAGGAAGGCATCCGCAGCTTGCGCACCTTGCGCGCGCGTCTGTAGGGTCGTTGACCCCCGCCAATCCCCCGTCGCGAACACCCGAATCGCCGCAAGCCCCGCCAGTGATGGCGGGGGCTCGCGATCTGATTTTCACGCAGACTCAGCATGGCGGGGATAACCCTCAAAATGCAAATGCCCGGAGGAAAACTCCGGGCATCGCGAAACCGGCAAGTCGATCGAAAGACGAAGTTACTTCGCCTTCTTCTGCTTCTGCTGACCGACGCGGACTTTAAACTGTTTCTGCTGCGCTTCCTGGTACGCTTTCCAGTCAAAACGCTGGGAGGCTTCCGAAAGATACACGTTGACGTCGACGTTCTTCGGCAGCACAGCCATCAGGCTGGCGCTCATGGTGCCGTCGGGACTGGTGATGCGATAGCGCTTTACGTTCGGGATGGACATACATAGTCAGGTTAACATAGATCGAACATGCCCACCATTTCCGTTGGACTCAAAGGCGAACTGCGCCGCCGCGTCACTGACGATATCGCTATTAATTTCCTGGGGTTGGACGGCGCACGCGTACTCGCGACGCCGGCCATGATCATGCTGCTCGAAATGACCTGCCGCGATTCGATCCTGCCGCATCTCGACGCCGGATTCGATTCGGTGGGCACCGAAGTCAACGTGAAGCATCTCGCCGCGACGCCGATGGGTTGGGAAGCGAGATTCGAAAGCGAAGTGATCGCAGTCGACGACCGGCGAATCAGGTTCAAAGTGGCGGCCTTCGACGATAAAGAGCAGATCGCCGAGGGCACGCACGAGCGCTTTGTGATCCACGTCGAGCGATTCGCCAAGAGACTCGCCGAGAAAATGGGCCGTTAACGGCCGTTATCTCTTCAACGGATCCTCGATCCACGGCGGAGTCGCTTCCAACAATCGACTCAGCTCCGGTTCGAGTTTTTCCATGGCGCACTTCATTTCCCACGCGACTTTGCGATAGCTGAAGTGTCCCTTCACTCCGCTGCGCAGGCGCGAGATGTATTCGGCCTCGGCGAAATCCATTTTGAACAGGAAGCGCGAGCGCGCCCCGAACGGCAGCAGATAGTGCGATGCATTCTCGCCGATCTGCGCCATCGCGGAAAACGTCTGCGACATCAGCTCGCCGTACATCGGCTGCATGCCCGCCTGAATCAAAGCGTCCGGCGTGTCGTAGCCGAGCTTTCCTGAATAATCCTGGCGAAACTGCTGGCAGCGCCGGTGGCGGTGCAGATCGCGATAAGCCCCGATGTCCATCACGATATCGAAGGCGTAGACACCACCGCGGAATCCGCGCAGCAACTCATCACGACGCGTGCGCGAGCGCAGCGCGACGTCGATCACTTCATTGCGCCGTGCGACGCTCCAGTTGCTGGCGGTTTCGTACAACTCATAGTACGGGCGATCGGTGACCGGAAACAGCAGCGTCGCGACGATATCGACATGCGCGTCGATGGGACGAACCACATGCACATCGTCGGGCGATCTTTCGGATCGCGGAGGAAGATTCTGGCCGGCCCACGCCGCAAGATCGCGGCGCGAACTCGACAGGTGCTGGTCGGGATCGACGTGGCGCGCAAGGGTCGGAGCCAGCGGCTCCATCGCGGTTTCCTGCGACCATACGCACTCGGGCGGATGCGAACACGCCGCGGCGATTTCTTCGGCGATCTCGCGAAGTTCGGGATATTCAGAGGCCTTCAGACGCCGGATCTGGCGTTCCAAAGTGCGAATGCTGGTGACTTGTCCGACACCGGTCGGAATGCCGAAGAAGAGGACGTAGCGCGCGACGTCGAAGGCTCGTGCGGCGATGTTGCGCTTGTAGACATCGGGCTTCATGTCTTCGGGGCGGGGCAGGCGCTCCGATAAGAAATCGCACATGCGTGCGTGGATTTTCGCGTAGCCTTCGAGCAGCCGCGCGGCCGCGTTCTGATAAACCGATGCGTCGGCGACCTCAGGAGGAGTGACGAATCCGCCGCGCGAAAAATCCTGGTAGCGCGACGAGCGCGCCTGCCCGTCCCAAAGCTGCTCGTCTTCGATCTCCGTCGCGGCGAGCTCCGAGATTCCTTCAAAGCACAGAACGACGTGTCCCAGATCGGCGATCGAGGCGTGTCCGTACTGGAAATAGAAGCTTTCTAAAAACTTCGCCGAATCGTGCGTGCGCACCCATTCGATGGAGTCGCGAATGGAATCGGGCGACCGGCTGTAGCGCGCCAAAGCATACGCGCTCTTTTCCGGAGGCATCGGGGAAACGGCAATGACGCGGGCAGGTTTTGAAGGGCTCAAACGGTTATCATAGCTAGTTTCTCTCAACTCAAAATCACCATGAAAATTCGCATCAAGAAACTTCATCCCGACGCGGTTCTGCCGGTTTACGCGCATGGCGCCGAAGAAGACGCGGGCGTCGATTTGCGGGCAGTAGAGCGTATAGTCCTCTCTCCGCATAAGTCCCAAGGTGTGCCGACCGGACTCGCCATAGAGCTTCCACCCGGGTACGAAGCTCAGGTAAGACCACGTAGCGGGATGGCCTTAAAACACTCGGTAACGGTGAATTTTGGCACGATCGATCCGGGATATCGCGGCGAAATTCGCGTGATCATGTTCAATCTGAGCGGCGCGGATTACGTCATCGAAAAAGGCGATCGCATTGCGCAGCTTGTAGTTGCACGATACGAGGCAGTGGAGTGGGAAGAGGGTGAACTGGGCGATTCCGTGCGCGGCGCGGGCGGATTCGGCTCCTCAGGGCGTTGAAACGTTCCGCGGGGTGACAGGATCTTCCTCGTGTGAAGCGTGAACACTTCGTCCCGTGGACTTCGGAGGGCGCGAGGAGGCGGTTTTTCCTCGCGGTCCGCGGGACGGGATGTCGTCTCTTAAGAAGACGCCTTTAGTTTTTCGTACAGCGCTCGCAATTCTTCCACTGACAATTGTTCGGCCCGGCGCGCGATTCCGTCGATCGAATCCACGCGCTCTTTTTCATATGCCTCGATGAGGTTGTTCCGCAGTGTTTTTCGCTTGTGGCGGAAGCATGCAGCGGTGAAGCGAAGGAAGGCTGTCCGATCGTCGATTGCGAAACGCCGCGGTTCGAGCCGCACGACGGCGCTTTCCACTTTGGGCGGCGGACGAAACGCGAGTCGCGAAACGGGAAAAAGAATTTCCGGAGTGGAAAAGACCTGCGTCTGGACGCTGAGATATCCGAAGTCGCGCGAGCCGGGTTGCGCCGCCAGCCGTTCCGCCACTTCGGCCTGCACCAGAAATACCGCGCGGATCCAGAGATCGCCCAACGCGAAGAGTTTTTCGAGGATCGGCGAGGTGATGTAGTACGGAAGATTGCCGGCGACGACGGCGGGTCCCCAGGCGGAAAGATCGGTCTTGAGGACGTCGCCTTCCACCAGAATCAGCCGTCCCTGTTCGATCGCCGTGGAAAATTTCTGGCGGAGGTAGTGAACGAAATACGGGTCGACCTCGACCGCGACCACTTTCTCCGCGCGTTCGAGCAGAGGCTCGGTCAACGCGCCTTTGCCGGGCCCGATTTCAATGACGAGCGAAGCTTTTTCGCCGCACGCGGCGCCGGCGATACGGTCGAGGATCGATTTGCGAATGAGAAGGTGCTGGCCGAGTTTTCGGGGCACTAGCCCTTCACGTCGATGTGGCTCGACCGCAACGTTAGGCGCAGGCGGCCTTCCACCGGCTGTCCGAAAGCGGTGGCGGGCGTGAAGCTGGTGAGCAGCAGGAATCCTTCGATCGAACGGCGCAACGCGGCATCGCTCGGAACGGCGCCGCTGAGGATCGAATAATCCACCATTCGTCCCAGGCCGTCGATGGTGACGTCGACCACCACATCCATTTCCGCGGTCGCGGCGATGGGGGCCATGCGGCGCACAGAGGCGTCGGTCTGGATTCCGAGAGGCACGTCGAACGTGCTCGAAGCGCGCACGGGATAGCTGGGCACCACCCACATGCTGAAGAGAATCACCGCGGAGAAAACTCCGCCCGCGAACGGCAGCGCCAGCGGGCGCATCAGATTGTCGAAAGAAAGACGGAACCGGTCCATGCGCGTGAGGCTTCGCCCATGCACCAGACGCTGCACTTCACGCGAGGCAATCACCCTCAGCGAGCTGTTGAGCCTGGCCGGGGGACGCAGCCGGGGGAGGCTGCGCAGCGACTGACCCACCTGGTCGTCACGCTGCAACATTTCTTCACGATCCCGTTTCATACCGCACTCTTTCGTCCTGCGTACTCTCCGCTTGGAATACGCGGTTTCGATCTAATGATCCGCCAGTTGCGGAGACCACTCCTGAGCCGAGGCCGGCTCGAGCCGTCCCGCTAAATGTTTTTTCAGCGCATCCCGTCCTCGCAGGATCCGCGACTTCACGGTGCCGAGCGAAATCTCCAGAATTTCGGCGATTTCCTCATAGCTGAGCCCCTCAATTTCCCGAAGCACCAGCGCCGCCCGGAACGGCGGGTTGACCTTCGCCAGCGCCTCTTCTATCAGTTCCCGTGTTTCCCGGTCGAGCGCCGTTTCAAACGGCGAACGTCCCGGATCCGCCAGCCAGTCCTGATAACCCTGAGATTCGCCCGGGTCAGCTTCAAGACCGACCTCCTGTTTTTTGTGGCGGCTGAACCAGCGCCGGTGGTTACGCGCTTCGTTCACGGCAATCCGGTAGATCCAGGTCTTAAGGGACGCGTCCTGCCGGAAGGAAGTGATGTTGCGAAAAACCTTCAGGAAGACTTCCTGCACGACGTCGGCGGAATCCGAGGGATCGTCCATCAGGCGGCTGATGATGTTGTAGACCGGGACTTCAAACCGGTCGATCAGGGTCTCATAGGCCGCATCGACGCCCGCGCGCAGTTCGGCGATCAGGCGAGTCTCGTCCTCCCGCATGATAACGGAGGGACAAGCGTCGAATTCGAAACCTACGGTAGTGTCGGCCACTCCACCGATCCTTATAAATCGATTCTACCGCTTCTGTGGGGTTAGACACCGCAGTTTCGGCTAAGTTCCCGGGCCGGTCGCCGAAAAAGAGTCGTAGTGGGCCGCCATCCTTGGCGGCGAGCCGGCTTCTCGTGACTGATCCACATCAGCCGGCATGGCTGCCGGCTTGCCGCTCTGACGAGCGGCCCCACATGTTTAAAAAACCAGGACGTGGACATCGTAGGTGATGCCGCCCACGGCGATGGTGAAGATGTTTTCGTTGTTCTCGTCGGGCGATCCGACGGTGATATTCGCCTGGTAGGTCCCGGGCGTCGAGCCGGCGGGAGTGATCGACCCCACCTGGGCCCCCGTGTTCGCCGTCGTGATCACGGGATCCGAAGGCGGCGTCACCGGCACCCCGTTCACGTCGGTGACACGGAAATAGATCGTGTCGCTATCCCCGGCGTTGTCGGGTCCCAGAGGCTCGAAGATTCCGGTATTGCCGGTCAGGATGCTGATCGACAGGTTCGACGGGTCGACCACGGCCAGCCAGTAGGGCACGCGCGTGGTGACCGAATACGTGCTGTCCTGAATCAGCACGAAACCGTGATATGTTCCCGCCGCGAGATCGCCGGGCAAGGAAAGCGTAATGGGTTGCGAGGCTCCGGGGCCCAGCGTGAACGTTGCCGTATCGCTGGCGGGAGTGGCTGCCTGATCGATCGATTGGATGGAAACCGTGTAGCTGATCGACGCTCCAGTGACGTTGGTGACGTTCAACGTCTGGGTGAGCGGCGACGCGGCCGAAGTCTGGTCTTTTTTCCCCAATTTCGCAACCATCGGGGCCGTCTGCACGGAGGTCGACGATGAAGCCGAGGTGGCGGCAGGAGCCAGAAAACTGATCGAGGTCGGGCTTACGCTGGTTGTGATCTGCAGCGCGTTCATAAGATCGAGCCGTCCCGACCCGACCGACTGCGGCGGCGCAAGCGTTCCGTCCACTTTGTCGAATTCCGCCGCGCTGTTTACCACGATGGAGCGGTACTGATCCCCGGTCAACCCCGGGCGCTGCGCCATCAACACAGCGACCGAGCCGGTCACCAGCGGCGTCGCATCGCTGGTGCCCGTAGCATATGAGCCGTCGACGAAAAGGTATGGCGGATTGCCGTTCGAGGTCAGGTCGGCCGTCACCATCCAATCGCCGACGCCGGTCACGTCGGGTTTGACATGACCGCCGCCGGTCGGACCGCGGCTCGAAGAGTCCACCACCACATTCCACGGGCGGGGAAGCGGCGTGAATCCGGTGAAGTCCAGGTTCGCCTGGACTCCGGGATTCGAGCTGACCATGTTTTTGATGTTCACGCCATCGGCCTGGGTGACGAACATGGCGGGCAGAGTCGCGGTGCTGATCGACGGAATGAAGAGCGCGGGAAGCTGGAACGGATTGCCGTTGCTGTCGATGAACTGGAATCCGAAGGCGATTTCGTAGGCGGAGACCGTATAGTCGAACACGGGCTCGTCTTTGTTGTCGTAAATGATCGCGCCGACCGCGCCGGCTTTGTCGGCATTGTTCAACTTCGCGTCGAAGGTGCAGGACCTGCCGTTCGGTGTGCCCCGCTGGATCAGCGCGATCTGCCCGGAGAGGCTGCCGTCGGGCAGCGCGGCGCAGCCGTAGCCGTTCTGATCGACCGTGGCGACGTCGGTGATGGGAGCCTTCACCGGATCCGTCAGGTAGAGAAACTCGGCGTCGGGCACAATCGAGAGAATCGGCGCCATGCCGTCCACCGTCACCGAGTTCCAGAACAATCTCTGGCTCTCATTTCCACCCACGGCGATCGCCGAGGGAGCAATAGCGGGGCTCGATATGCTGGTGGGGTCCGATCCGGAATTCCCGGCCGCGACCACCACCACAACGCCCAGCGACAAGGCCGCTTTGATCGCGCGCTGGTCGATGCCGGTTTCATCGGCGAGATCAAACGACGGGCCGCCGGCGCTGTAATTGATCACGTTCATTCCGTCGTTCACGGCATCTTCCAGCCCCTGAAGGAATGCCGAATCGCTGGAATATCCATCGGTTCCGAAGACGTTGTAATTCCCCAGCCAGGCTCCCGGGGCGACACCCGAAAACGCGCCGATGCCGGCAGTCTGCGGATCCACCGGATTGCCGGCCGCGATCATGGCAACGCCGGTCCCGTGTCCATCGACGTCGGTGGAACTGGCGGCGAGATAGCTGCGGGCGACGATCACTATATTGTTCGTATTGGGGAGATCGGCGGCGGTCGTGGTGATGGGAAATCCGCTCGGCATGGGAGTCGAGAAATTCTGGAACGCAGGATGAGTGATATCGATGCCGGTGTCGAGAATGGCGATTTTGATGCCGGCCCCGGCGGTGGCTTGGCCGTTCGGCAGCGTCCCCCACGCCGCCTGGATATTGTGGACCAGAACAGCCTGATCCATGAATTTCTTATGCCGCATGTCGGGATAAACACGCGCGACGCCCGGCGACTGGCGCAGCGCGTCGGCTCCGGCGGCGTCGATCTGGACGGCCATGGCGTTGAGAAGAGTGGTGTAGCGGCCGGTGACGGTCCCGCCCAGGCGGCGGATCGTTTGCTCGGCGGCCATGTGCTCGGCGACGAGAGCGGCGCGGCGGTCACTCACTTCCTGCGCAGCCAGCGCCCGCTTTTCGCCGATGGCCACGGCAGCCCCCGGCTCGGTGTCGTATTCGACGATGTAATGATTCGGAATCGCCTGCGCCAGGCATATGGCTGCAGAAATAAGAAGTAGGGCGATGCGCTTCATGAACGGCTCCTCAGTCCTCTCATACCCGTCAATCGGACTTTCGTGTTCTGACGTTACCTGTTCTGACGAAAATTGTGAGGAGAAGGATACCGTGACAAGATTGGGAGAGGTCGCCCGCTGTTACGATCTTTTGTTACAATGGATTGAGGCTCACACCCACCCATGGCCACAAAACCTGCCTTCGCACAAGGCGCTCAGGTCGAACATCCCAAGTTCGGACTGGGCAGCGTAATGTCGTGCACCGAAGAGTATATCGTGATCAAGTTCGACGACCACGGGGAGAAGAAGTTCATTCTCCAGATCGTGCTGCCGAATTTGAAGAAGAGCGACCGGCAGCCTCCGGTCGAAAAGCGCCGCAGCTCCAAGAAAAAGGCTGCTCCGGTGGCCAGCTAGAGGATTTTCGGTATAAATTTTTCTTTATCCGGGCGCATTGTCTTTGGTAAAATGCCGCTAGCGGATCATGCAGTGCACCCCCTGCTTACCAGAGGCTGCGGTCAGATCGAAGCCGCGTGGATGGCTCGAAAATACGCTCTATGTGTGGGGAGCGGACATTCGGCGCTGCCTGAAGTGCAATGCGCGCACCGCTTTTTTTTGGGGGCGGGAAATCTCCCTGGTGGATCCGGAGATCAGAAGAACGCGCGGGCTTCCGGCCTGGATCGCGATCGCGTTCGGAATTTTTTCCGTCGCCGGCGTAGCCGTGTGGATCCTGTGGCGCTTCCATCGACTTTGATCCCGACCTCAGTCTGTAGGGCGGTCCTCCGGCGTGGCGGTGCCGTGCTCCAGGGTCTGGCTTAGCTTCGCCCGAATCCTCTCGACCGCCGAGCGAACCTGTTCCTCGACTTCATTCGGATCGACAGACTCGACTGGTTTGGGTGGTGTATCCATGAGTCCGGTTAGATGACACCAGATTGATTTCGTTTCGCGGCAAATCTCTGATCTGCGCGGACTTATGATTCAGATTTACGTGTTTGTCCTACTCCGGGACGCCGCGGACGCGCACGGCAGCGCGAGTAAAACGGAGCGGCGGGAGACGGAGGATCAAATTGAGCCACCACCCGGCGTGGCAGCAATTTGACAACCCCTCGGGGTTTCGGTATTCTCTATAGAGTTAGCGAGTGATCTTCTGCTTCTGTGCTACCTCTGTCTATTTAGGCAGACCGGCCGGAGGCCGGCCCCGCTACCCTGACGGTATCTACACTTTCAGGGGTATGGGCTAGTCCGAAGTCTTTCACCTTCGCCAGTTTTTGCGGGAATCGGGTATTTTGCGCGTGTTTGCGCGTGTGTACTGGGTTCCGGTGGAATCAGCCAACGAAGTTCGTTCAGTTAAGAGAGGAAGTTCGTGCCGACGTTCAACCAGCTTGTGCGTAAGGGGCGGCGCCCCACGCGCTATAAGACGGCCAGTCCGGCGCTGCAGGCATGTCCCCAGCGGCGCGGAGTGTGCACGCGCGTTTTTACCATGACTCCGAAGAAGCCGAATTCGGCGCTGCGCAAGGCGGCTCGTGTCCGGCTGACCAACGGGATCGAGGTGACCACCTATATCCCGGGTGTAGGCCACAACCTGCAGGAGCACTCGATTGTGCTCATCCGCGGCGGTCGTGTGAAGGATCTGCCGGGTGTGCGCTATCACGTCGTGCGCGGGACGCTCGATACGGCGGGCGTGAGCGGACGCCAGCAGGGACGTTCGAAATATGGAGCGAAGCGGCCGAAAGGGCCCGCGAAATAGGCTTTTCTGGAATAAATCATGCCACGCAGACGCAGACCTGAATCGCGCGAGATTCTGCCGGATCCGGTGTACAACTCGACTCTGGCGGAAAAATTCGTCAACTCGATGATGTGGGACGGCAAGAAGGCCGTCGCGCAGAAGATTTTTTATCAAGCCATGGACACCATCAAGGATCGGACTCAGGACGATCCGTTGAAGCTGTTCAAGAAGGCTGTGGAGAATTGCAAGCCGCTGCTCGAAGTGAAGACGCGGCGCGTGGGCGGCGCCAACTATCAGGTGCCGGTGGAAGTGCCCAACAATCGGCGGACGTCTTTGGCGATCCGCTGGATCCTGATCAACGCGCGGACGCGTCCGGAAAAGGGCATGCCCGACAAGCTCGCGAATGAATTGAACGACGCGGCCAACCTGAGGGGTGGCGCGATCAAGAAAAAGGACGATGTGCATCGCATGGCGGAAGCCAATAAGGCGTTTGCGCACTATCGCTGGTAATTATCTAAGAAGTTTATGGCTCGCACAGTACAGCTCGAGAAGATGAGAAATATCGGCATCATGGCGCACATCGATGCCGGTAAGACCACTACCACCGAGCGCATCCTTTATTACACCGGCCGGACCTACAAGATCGGTGAAGTGCACGAAGGCACTGCCGTCATGGACTGGATGGAGCAGGAACAGGAGCGCGGGATCACGATCACCTCCGCGGCCACCACGTGCGAGTGGCGCGATTTCACGATCAATATTATCGACACGCCGGGCCACGTGGATTTCACGGCGGAAGTGGAGCGCAGCTTGCGCGTCCTCGATGGAGCCTGCGCGGTGTTCGACGCTGTCGCGGGCGTTCAGCCGCAGACCGAAACGGTCTGGCGGCAGGGCGACAAATATCACGTTCCGCGTTTGTGCTTCATCAACAAGATGGACCGCGTGGGGGCGGATTTTTATCGCGCCGTCGACACGATCATCGACCGGCTGAAGTGCCGTCCGGTGCCGATCCAGTTGCCGATCGGGGCGGAGGACCAGTTCAAGGGGATTGTCGACCTGGTGTCGATGAAGGCGCGCATCTGGCGCGACGAGTCGCTGGGGGCGCAGTACGACGATGTCGAGATTCCGGAAGATCTGATGGATCTGGCCAAGGAATACCACGACAAGCTGGTGGAAGCGGTTTCCGAGTCGGACGATCACCTGTTCACCAAGTTCGTGGAAGGCCAGCCGATCACCGAAGAGGAATTACGGGCGGGGGTTCGCAAAGCGACCATCGCGCAGAAGATTTTCCCGGTGATCTGCGGAACGGCATTCAAGAATAAAGGCGTCCAGAATCTGCTGGATGCGGTGGTGGATTATCTGCCGTCGCCGCTCGACATTCCGCCGGTGAAGGGCACGGGCGTCGAAAACAAAGAGCAGATCGTTGAGCGCAAGCCGGAAGACGACGCTCCGTTTGCCGCGCTGGTGTTCAAGATCATGACCGATCCGTTTGTCGGCCAGCTCGCGTTCATCCGCGTGTACTCGGGAAGGCTGGCCGCAGGCGATTCGATTTACAACGTGGCCAAAGGGCGCAAGGAGCGCGTGGGGCGCCTAGTCAAGATGCACGCCAACAAGCGCGAAGAAATCACCGAGATTCTGGCGGGCGATATCTGCGCGGCGGTGGGGTTGAAGAACGTCATCACGGGCGACACGATCTGCGATGAAAAGGACCCGGTGATTCTGGAGTCGATTGACTTCCCGGCGCCGGTGATTCAGCTCGCCATCGAGCCGAAGACGAAGCAGGATCAGGAAAAGCTGGGCATGGCGATCGCCAAGCTGGCGCAGGAAGATCCGACGCTGAAGGTGTCGACGGACCCGGATACGGGGCAGACGATTCTGGCCGGCATGGGCGAGCTGCACCTGGAAATCATTGTCGACCGCATGCAGCGTGAGTTCAATGTCGGGGCGAACGTCGGCAAGCCGCAGGTGGCTTATCGCGAGACGATCCGGCAGAGTGCCGAAGACGACTACACGCACAAGAAACAGACCGGCGGAAAGGGTCAATACGCGCGCACAAAACTGCGCATCGAGCCCAGCCCCGGCACGGACTTCGAATTCGTTAACGACATTCACGGCGGCAATGTCCCCAAGGAATACATTCCGGCTGTCGAAAAGGGCGTGGTTGAGGCGCTGGAGCACGGAATCCTGGCGGGCTATCCGATGTCTGACGTAAAAGTCACGCTGTTTGACGGCGATTATCACGACGTCGATTCGTCGGAAATGGCGTTCAAGATCTGCGCGTCGATTTGTATTAAAGAAGCCGCGCGCAAGGCGAAGCCGGTGCTGCTGGAGCCGGTGATGAAGGTGGAAGTGGTGGTGCCGGACGAATATATGGGTCCGGTGAACGGCGACCTGATTTCGCGCCGGGGCCGGTTGGAGGGCACCGAAATTCTGGGATCGACGCAGATCATCAAAGCGATGGTCCCGCTTTCGGAAATGTTCGGTTATGCGACCGAGCTGCGTTCGCGCACGCAGGGGCGCGGCGCGTTCACGATGCACTTCGGGCAGTACGAAGAAGTGCCGAAGTCGGTTGCGGAAGAAATCACCAGCAGAGTTCAGGGCAAGGTGGCGAGCTAAGAAGGTAGCGAGCTAAGGCTTCATAGAGAACCAGGAGAAATCGGACAAAATGGCGAAGGAAAAATTTGATCGCAGTAAGCCGCACGTGAACGTCGGCACGATTGGTCATATCGATCACGGCAAGACGACTTTGACGGCGGCGATCACCAAGACGCTGGCAAAGCATAATCCCAAGGTCAAGTTCCGCAGCTTCGATTCGATCGATAATGCTCCGGAAGAAAAGGCTCGCGGAATCACGATCGCGGCGGCGCACGTCGAGTATGAAACGGCGAATCGCCACTACGCTCACGTGGACTGCCCCGGTCACGCCGACTACATCAAGAACATGATCACGGGCGCGGCGCAGATGGACGGAGCGATTCTCGTCGTGGCGGCGACCGACGGTCCGATGCCGCAGACGCGCGAACATATTCTGCTGGCTCGCCAGGTGGGTGTGCCGTATATCGTGGTCGCTCTGAACAAGGTCGACATGGTGGACGATCCGGAGCTGCTTGAGCTGGTGGAGTTGGAAGTTCGCGAGCTGCTGACCAGCTACGGGTTCCCGGGCAACGATCTGCCGGTGGTGCGGGTGAGCGCACTGGGCGCGTTGAACGGCGAAGAGAAGTGGGAAAAGACGGTCGACGAGCTGATGGATGCGGTCGACAAGTACGTGCCGATGCCGGCGCGCGTGGTGGACAAGCCGTTCCTGATGCCGATCGAAGATATTTTCTCGATTCAGGGCCGCGGTACTGTCGTCACGGGCCGTGTGGAACAGGGGATCGGCAAGGTCGGCGAGGAAATGGAGATCGTCGGGTTCCGCGATACGCGCAAGACGGTAGTGACGGGCGTCGAGATGTTCAAGAAGCTGCTGGACGAAGCGCGTGCGGGCGATAACGTGGGCTTGCTGCTGCGCGGTATCGAAAAAGACGACGTGGAGCGCGGGCAGGTGATCGCGAAGCCGGGGTCGATCAAGCCGCACAAGAAGTTCAAGGGCGAAGTTTACGTGCTGAGCAAGGACGAAGGCGGGCGGCACACGCCGTTCTTCAAGGGC
>JAIQFJ010000457.1 GCA_020073325.1 Terriglobia bacterium
GGGACCGCCGATGGTGTAGATTCTTTCCGGCTTGCTGATCGCCAGCGCGACGCACACGTCGGCGACGGTGACCACCACTTTGCAATCTTTCGCGACCGTCGACGCCGCGCATTCTTTGAGTGCGCGCTGCCTGGCCTCTTCTTCGCTCTTGTAATTCCAGGAATGGCCCTGGACCAGAGCCGACGGCGACACCGCGATCGCGCCCCACACATCGGGCAGCGGCGGGGGAGCCTTTTTGCCGTTCGTCATGCAGGTGTGGATGCAGTTTTCGTAGATGGTCGCGCAGACCGGGTCGTCGCCGCAGAGAACGCATCGTCCCATGCATTCGCCTCGGGAGAGCTGGGCCTGTGCCGCGACGGCGGCGAAAAGAATTGCGAAGACGACCGCGAATGTTCTCATCGTCGATCCTCCTGCGAAACCGCGGAACGAATGGGAAGGGTGGTACGCCCGGTAAGATTCGAACTTACGACCTCTTGCTCCGGAGGCAAGCGCTCTATCCAGACTGAGCTACGGGCGCGCTTCTTCCATTGTATGCTGAACCGCGGGAGTAAAGCACTGAAGATTCGGATACGATGAAGATGCGCGAAAATGGCTGATTTTCGAAGGGAAGCGACGGGAGCCTCGCCCGCCGAGCCGCAGTCTTGGCTGCGGTCGGAGGCTGCCGTCAAGCAGGCGGCGTGGGCGGCATATATCGAACGCTGCGCGCGCGGCGATCAGGCCGCCCTGGGAGCGCTCTATGACGAAACCAGCCGTGTGATTTACGGAATCGCGCTGCGTATGTTGGGCGAGCCGGCGGACGCCGAAGAAGTGACGCTCGACGTTTATTCGCAGGCGTGGCGCAGCGCGGGATCCTATAGCGATCGCCGCGGCAGTGTCGCGACCTGGCTGGTGATGCTCGCGCGCAGCCGTGCGATCGACCGTCTACGTTCGAAAGCCTGCCGGGCGCGCATCGAGGAGCCGATACCGAAATCGGCGGACTACGCGTCGCCCATTCCCGGCCCTGAAGAAGAAATCGAGTGGAACCGGCAGCGACGCCGCGTGCAGGCCGCGATCGACTCGCTTCCCGCCGAGCAGAAGCAGGCGCTCGACCTGGCGGTTTTTTCCGGGCTGACGCATACCGAACTGGCCGCCGCGCTGAATCAGCCGCTGGGGACCGTAAAGAGCCGGGTGCGGCTCGGGATGATGAAAATTCGCGAAGTTCTGGGGGAATCCGCGTGACGCAAGAACCGATGCATGACGCGCCGAACAAAGAAGTCCAGGAACTGGCAGCGCTGCACAGCCTCGGCCTGCTCGATCCGGAAACGCAAGAGAATTTCGAGCGGCATGTCCGGTCCGGATGTGCGGTGTGCCACCAGGAACTGAGCCGGTTTCGCGAAGCCGCCGCTGACATCGTCTGTTCTGCCGAAGAAGCTGCGCCGCCTGCGCACCTTCGCGCGAAGCTGTTGGACCGGATCCAGCCGCCGCGTTCGTCGATCGCGCGGACCAGTGAGATGGAGTGGCGCTCCACGCCGTTTCCTGGAATCCAGGTCAAGGTTCTGTTCGCCGATCCTGCCACCGGCGCGACGACATCGCTGCTGCGGATGGAAGCAGGGGCGAAGTATCCGCCGCATCGGCATGCGGGCCTGGAACATATCTATGTGCTCGAAGGCGACCTGGCGTTTCACGACCACACGCTGTATGCCGGAGACTACGAGGCGTCCGATTCCGATACCGACCATGCTCCGGCAACGTCGCAGGGCGGGTGCCTGGTGCTGGTGATGCACAATCAGCGGGATGAGATTCTGGCGCGGGCGTAGATTAGAGCACGTCGGCGAAGCCGCGCTTCAGGTGGCGGAAGAATAATCCGCCCAGCACGAACACCGTGATCGAGTACGCCGCCAGCACCGCCATTTCCCGCAGCGACGGCCATTGCGGCGAGAGCAGCCGGTAGCGATACGCGTTGACCACCCATGACATCGGATTCAACGCGACCAGCGCGTGAAAGCGCTCCGGGATCTGCTTTTCGGTGATCATGATCGGCGTCGCCCAAAACCACAACGTCATGACGACGGTCAGGACTTGCGCGGTGTCGCGAAGATAAACGTGCAGGCTCGAAACGATCCAGCCGACGCCCACCGCCAGCAGCCCGATGAAAAACATGTAAACCGGGAGCAGCAGAACTTTCGGGCTGAGCTGGACGAAAATCGCCGCGGTACCGATCAGCACGCCCAGCGCGATCAGGTGATGGATCAGCGAAGAAAGAAAAATCGAGACCGGGACCACTTCGGCGGGGAAGACGGTTTTGGTGATGAGATTCGAGTGCTCGATCAGCGACCCGGCCGATCGCATCACAGTTTCCTGGAACAGCAGCCACGGCAGAAATCCGCAGAACAGGTAGACCAGGTAATTGTCGGTGACTTCGCCGGGAGGCAGCGTGGTCTTCAGGCACACTTCGAAGATGAAGTAGTAACTCAGCAGCAGGACCAGCGGATGAATCGCGCCCCACAGCCATCCGGCGGCGGAGCCGACATAGCGCTGCTGAAAATCGCGACGGACCAGTTGCATCAGCAGCGTCCGCCGTTCGACCAGGTTGCGAAGGAAGTGTTTACCGGGAAAGCGCGCCACCACACGATTATCGCATCCCACCCGTTCCGGGCCGCGTTTATTGCCAGCGTCGGTTAAACTAATAGTAGTGATTCCGGAAAACACGGCGGATCCCGTCGCCGCTCCCCAGCCTGCAGCCGACCCGGTGGTGAACCAAGCGGTCGAAACAGCGCCTCCTCCTCCGACAAACGCACCGCACGTCGATGAAGAGCCGCCTCGTGGAACCATCGCGGAGTGGACCATTACGGTCCTGCTGCTGCTGTTCCTTACCACCACGCTGGTCCAGGCCTTCGTGATTCCTACGGGATCGATGGAAGATACGCTGCTGGTGGGGGATCACCTGCTGGTCGATAAGCTGGCGTATGCGCCGGCGGGTCCGGTGAGTCACTTCGTTCTGCCGTACGAACAGGTCAAGCGCGGCGACATCATCGTCTTCCGATATCCCGTGGACATCACCCAGACTTTCGTGAAACGTTGCATGGGCGTTCCGGGCGACCGCATCCGCATCATCAACAAGCAGGTCTATCTGAACGGCGTGAAGCTCGACGAGCCGTACAAGGTCAACAAGACCGACTACATCGATTCCTACCGCGACAATTTCCCGGGTGAGCCGAACGCGAACGTGTATCCAGGCGCGATCGACATGCTGCAGCACCACGTGGTGAATGGCGAGGTGGTGATTCCGCCGAATTATTACTTCGCGATGGGCGACAACCGCGATTCGTCGCTCGACAGCCGCTATTGGGGATTCGTGCCGCGCGAGAACATCATCGGCAAGCCGCTGATCATTTACTGGTCCTACGACGCGCCGACGTCGGAGCTGAATTCGCCGAACGTGAACTTCACTCACGTGCTCGACCTGGCCGAGAATTTCTTCTCGAAAACGCGCTGGCGCCGGACGTTCATGCTGATCCACGGGTATCCTGTTAAGTAAGAGCGCACAGTTGTGCGCGATTATAAATGAAGATGAAAAAATTCGTCGATTCGACACGCGACTTCGTTACGGAATGGTCCATCAACATTCTGGTTCTGCTGTTCGGCACCACGACGCTGGTGCAGGCGTTCATCGTGCCGACGCCCTCGATGGATGCGACGGTGCGCGTGGGGGATCATCTTCTGGTCGACAAGCTGTCCTATGCGCCCCCGGGCTCGATCAGCAAATATTTGCTGCCCTACACCGAGCCGAAGCGCGGAGACATCATCGTATTCCGCTATCCGATGGATATTTCTCAGAACTACGTCAAGCGCGTGATCGGCGTGCCGGGCGATCACATCAAGGTGATCGACAAAGTGGTTTATCTGAACGGCAAGGCGCTGAACGAGCCTTACATTCAGCACATCGCGCCGGGGATCGAGCCGTATCGCGACAATTTTCCGTCGTCGCCGTGGGGTCCGGTCTACGATCGCGCACGGGACATGCTGGCGAAGAACGTCGTGAACGGCGAACTGGTGGTTCCGTCCGATAGCTTCTTCGCGATGGGCGACAATCGCGACAATTCGCTCGACAGCCGCTATTGGGGCTTCGTGCCGCGCGAGAACATCATCGGCAAGCCGCTGGTGATCTTCTGGTCCTACGATGCGCCGACCGAGGATTGGGTGGATTACAGCGCGAATCACTTCATCGATCTGGCGTTTAACTTCTTCAAGAAAACCCGCTGGGATCGCACGCTGAAGCTGGTGCGCGGGTATCCGATTCAGTAAGTCTTTCGCGTTCAGCGTAGACATGTCTCACCACTACGGATTGATTCTCGCCGGGGGACGCGGGACGCGATTCTGGCCGCGCAGCAGACGGTCGCGCGCCAAGCAAGTCCTGCCATTTTTCGGCGAGCAGTCGCTGATTCAGCAGACCGTCGACCGGCTACGGCCGGTGCTGCCACCGCAGCGTTTGTGGATCCTGACCAACGATCATCTGCGCGAGGAGATCGTGCGCCAGCTTCCGGAAATTCCCAAGCGCCAGATCCTGGCCGAGCCCGCGCAGCGCAACACGGCTCCGGCGATCGGACTCGCGGCGCATATTCTGCAATCGATCGATCCCAAAGCCGTGATGGGAGTTTTTCCGGCGGACCACGTCATCGGGCGGCCGCGCGATTATGTCCGGCTGGTCAAACCTGCGTTCAAGATGGCGCAGCAGGGCAAGATTGTCGTGCTGGGGATCCAGCCGCGATGGGCGGAGACGGGCTACGGCTACATCGAATTTCCCGAAGGCATTCAGCCGGGCGATGCGGCGGATGTCCGCAGCTTTCGCGAAAAGCCCGATGCGGCGACGGCCGCGGAGTTCGTCGCCGCAGGCAATTTTTATTGGAACGCGGGGATGTTTTTCTGGAAGACGTCCGTGCTGCTCGATGCGCTGAACGAATTCCTTCCGAAGACGGCTGCGCTGCTCGGTTCGCTTCCGGCGTTCGGGAAACGGAACTTCGCCGCGAAGCTCAAAGCAATTTTTCCCAAGTGCGAG
>JAIQFJ010000458.1 GCA_020073325.1 Terriglobia bacterium
CAGCGGACTCTTGCCGGACCCGCGCTTGGCCGCGTTCCGCTGGCGCGCATAATCCACCAGGATCCGCCGCATCTGCTGCGCCGCAAGACCGAAAAACTGCGTGCGGCTTTTCCATTCCGAGGCATTCTGCTGCGCCAGCCGCAGGTAGGCTTCATGGACCAGCGCGGTGGCCTGCAGCGTGTGGCCAGGACGCTCCCGGCTGAGATGAGCGCGCGCGATCTTGTGCAGCTCGCGATAGATCCGCGGCAGCAGATCCGCTTCCGCATGTTTATCGCCGCGCGCGGCGCGTTGCAGAAGTTCGGTCACATCGGCGCTCATTGGGGCTTATTCTAGCTCATTTGAATATTTTCGAATCAAATAAATCACGGGAAGACATTTTCCAGCAGCATAATATCGCTCAGTGTCAGGTCTTCGTCCGTGTAAAGAATTTCGCTTCCGTCCGGCGACGCCGCCAGGCCGCGAGGGCCGCGAATGATTCCGCGCCGGATCTCTCCGAACCGGCGCACCTCGCCAGTCGCAAGGTCGACGAATTGAATCGCAGGGTCCGCGTGGCCGTCGACGAAAAAAATTCCCTTGCTGGAAAGCGACCAGTAGCGGAGAAGCTGCACCCGCTCGACTCCTTTCAATAGGACTGGATCGCCGCCCGCGACGGCGCGGCGCCAGATGCCGCTTCGGCCGTAGCGATTGACATTAAAGAGTTCGCTACCATCGGCGGACTCCGTCAGGTCGAACATGCCGTACCTCGCGATTTGCACCGGTGCACCTCCGGCCGCGGGAATCTTCCATGTGGTCTGGCGATTTCCGTCGGACTGAATGTAGTAAATCGATCGTCCATCGTGCGACCACGCGGGCACGGTGCTCTCGGCCGTATCCGCCGTCAGGCGCCGCGCAACCCCGCCGGCGGAAGAGACGACATAAATATTGGTATGGTTCGTTGCACGATCTGAGGGACTCGCATAGCCGTCTAAAACGATCCATGCTCCGTCGGGCGACCAGCGCGCGCTCCCCAGGTGTCCGCCGAAATGCGTAATCTGCCGCAAATCCGACCCGTCGCGCGAGCAGGCGAAAATTTCGTAGGTCCCTGTCCTGCGCGACCTGAAAAGAATCTTCGCACCGTCGCCTGAGAACTCCGGCTCGCTTTCTTCTTCGCTCGACGCCGCGAGTTTGCCGCCCGATTGGCCGTCGACCGTCATTCTCGAAATGTTCACGTCGGAATAAATCTTGCCGAAAGCCAGGCGGCGCCCCTGCGGGTCCCCGGTCATGAACGGAAATGTTCCCTGGAGGATTCGCGCCACGCTCTTGACGCGGTCGCCATCCAGGCTCAGGCTCCAGATTCCGGTCTTGTCGGAATAGAGCAGCCCCTGGCTGTCCTTTTGCCATGCGAATCCGCCGATGACTCCGCCGATCGTCTCCCCTGGATCTTCCACCTGGTGGACGCACTTCGATTCCAGAGTGTCCACGCTGAGCAGGCAGACCGACCCGGCGCGCGGCCGGCGGCGCGTGAAGACGATCCTGCGGCCATCGGGCGACAGCACGGGCAAGCCGTCCGTTTCGACCTCGGGTGGATTTGTCAGCGTCGTCCGCCGCCCGGTCGCGAGGGCGATCCGCACCAGCGCGAGGCCGGCCGCTGTCGAATCGCGCACGACGATCGATTTGGAATCGGGCAACCAGCCGAGCGGACCGGGATATCCCTCGGGATCCGAAATCTGTGCGACCTGCCGCGCCTCTCCTCCTTCGGTCTGCACGATCATCACCAGCGGCGCGCTGGTTCCCGGCGCACGACGCAGGAAAGCGATCTGCTTCCCGTCGGGCGACCACGCGGGCGAAAAGTCCTCGGCAGGATCCGAACTGAGGCGGCGCACCTGCTCGCTGCCAATCGCCTTGACGTAGATGTCGCGATTCAGCCCGTCGCTGCCGGTCCAGGCGAAAGCGATCTGCGTCCCGTCGGGAGAGAATGACGGCTCGGTCTCACTTCCCTCATAGCTTGTGAACGGAACCGCGCGAATCCGGCTGGTGTCGGGACGGCGCTGCGCGCGATTCGACAGAGTGGATGCCAGCAGCGCGCCGGCGATCAGCGCCGCGACTCCCGCTGCAATTGCGATCGACATGCGTGCGCGTGACAAGCGGCGCTTCAGCACAGACTCCAGCCGTTTCGCGACGTCTTCGGCCGAGGGACGCGACTGCGGATCCTTCGCCATCATCGCGAAGAGCAGAGCGTCGAATTCGGCTGGGATCTTCGGCGCGATTTTAGAAGCGGGCTGAATCGCATGGCTCGCAGCCGCGCGAACCACAGCCATGGTGATATCGATTCCGCTGGACGGCGCGAAGGGATGGACGCCGGTGGCAAGTTCGTAGAGCACCACGCCGAGAGAAAAAATGTCGGTGGCCGGCGTCAGCGCGTCGGCTCGGCCCTGCTCCGGCGACGGCGCGCGAATCTCGTAGCGGCCGAACGATTGCCCCAGTAGCGACCATGGCGGATCCGGATGCGCTTCCACCGAGTCATCGGCGGCTGCCTGGTCCAGGTCCGCCAAAAGCTCGAACGCTTTGTCGCGCAGTCCGCCTGAATCGAGCGACGCCTCGACGAAGGCATTTCGCTCGCGCGGCTCCAATTCCGCCGCGCGTTCATAGATCGACCAGACTTTGCGCCAATCCTCGGGTGTCACTGCGGGTTCAGTTCTTGGGCCAGCCAGTTTCGTGCGAAATTCCAGTGCCACGCGATGGTCCGTTCCGACGATCCCATGCGCTTGGCCACCTCATGCACAGTCAGTCCCTCGAACACGCGCAGTTCGACCACGGAACGAAGGTGCGGGTCGATGCCGGACAGCCGGTTGAGCAGATTGTCGATCTCGTACAACGATTCGGGACCGTCCTGGCTGCCGAGCAGTTCGTCATCCATCGGCTCCTTGGCGACGCGCCGCGCAAGCGGCCGCGAATGGTGGATCAGCAAACGCTTCATCAGGTGCGCCGACAGCCTGAGAAATGCGTCCTTTTCTTCGGTATCCGAATCGGCCGATTGCAGCGCGCGGATCTTCACCAGTTCCAGATACAGCTCGTTCACCAGCGCGGTCGGCTGCCAGGTGTGCGGCGTCGCCTCGCAGCGCATCCGCGCGGACGCCAGCCGTTTGAGTTGTGGATAGAACAGCTCCACCAAGTCCGCGGCCGCCTGGCGATCGCCTTGACGGAACCGTCCCATAAAGAGCGCAACTGTGTCGGCGGCGACGCTCATACCAACTGGATTGTCCATTCTAGCCCACAGGTTCTAGAATGATCGTTGCGAATTTGGCAGGAATCGAGCCCCCGCCGGCCCTATCCTAAAGTCCCGCTTGGCCGCAATCGAGTTCGCGGAGCTTGTAGCGCAGCAGCTTGCCCGTCGCGTTCTTCGGCAACTCGGCCAGGAATTCCACGCGCCTCGGATACTTGTAAGGCGCGATCCGCTGCCTGACGAACGCCTGCAGGTCCCGAATCAGTTCGTCCGTGCCGGCGAAGCCTTGCCGCAACACGACGAAAGCCTTCACCGTGCCGAGCCCGCCCGGTTCCGTGTGCCCCACCACCGCCGCTTCCATCACCGCTTCGTGTTCCACCAGCGCGCTCTCCACTTCGATCGGCGAAACCCACTGGCCCGAGACTCGCACCATGTCGTCGGAGCGCCCCGCATACCAGAAATAGCCGTCCTCGTCGATCCAATACTTGTCGCCAGAGTAGAACCAGCCGTCGCGCATGCGCTGCTCGCTGAGATCCGGACGATTCCAATAAAGCCGCGCCGTGCTCTCGCCGCGCACCAGCAGATCGCCGATCGATCCGCGCGGAACATCGGCGCCTTCCGCATCCACAATACGGATCTCATAGCCGGGCACAGGTTCGCCGGTGCTGCCGGGACGGACTTTTCCCGCACGCGCCGAAAGATAGATGTGCAGCGCTTCCGTGGAGCCGATCCCGTCCAGAATCTCGACGCCGAACCGCTGCTTCCATCGTCGAAACATTTCGGCCGGCAATGGTTCGGCGGCCGACACCGCCAGTCTCACGCTCCCGAGATCGTACGAGCCGCCGTCCTCGAGCATCGCCGCATACAACGTCGGCACGGAGAAAAATAGCGTCGGCCGAAATTCCTGTGCGGCTTTCAGAATCGCCGCGGCCTGCGGGCGGCCCGGATAGAGGACCGTCGTGGCGCCGGCGTGAAACGGGAACATCAATCCGTTGCCGAGCCCATAAGCGTGGAACAGCTTCGACGACGAAAACGTCACATCGTCCGTCGTGATGCCAAGAACGCCGCCAGCGTAGTTTTCGCAGCAGCAGATCCAGTCGCGATGCAGATGAACGGCGGCCTTCGGCATCCCTGTGCTGCCCGAAGTCCACAGCCAGAACGCGGGATCGATCGCTCGCGTGAGCGCCGCTGTCAGGTCCGCGGATTGCGCCGCGAGCCATTCGTCCCAGTCTGGTCCGCACACGATCACGTGTCGCAGAAATCGCCGGTCCGCCAGCACCGGCTCGATCTGCGCATGAACGTCGGCTTGCACGATCAGCGCCGCAGCTTCGCTTTCATCCAGCAGATAGGCGTAGTCGGCGGGCTTTAGCGACGGATTCGTCGGCACCGCGACCGCGCCGATCTTCATCGCGCCGAAATAAGCCGCCGCGAATTCGGGACCATCGGGTAGCGCAATCAGAACGCGCTCTGGCGGTTGAATTCCCAGTGCACGAAGCCCGTTCCCCACGCGAGTCGTGTCTTCCGCAACCTGCGCGTAGGTGACCGCGCGATCGCCGCAGCGAATCGCGATCTTCTCCCCACGGCCTTCGCGCAGATGACGGTCGACGAATTGATCAGCGAGATTGAAGGCTTCCATCATCGGCGTGCCACCGCACAGCCCACTCCCGTCCCGCGCTCGTCATTCGAATTTCCTCGAACGGATATTCGCCCGTCAACTCGATCAACTCCGCATCGCGTAGCGCGTTCAACATGACGTACATCGCGTCCACATCCAAACCGCAGGCTTCGTGGACCTC
>JAIQFJ010000459.1 GCA_020073325.1 Terriglobia bacterium
CCGCGCGCTCTGGTTGTCTCCGAAACGCGGCGCGTGCTCGCGTCGATGCGCGCGGATCTTTCCGCGGGAAACGAGATCGATCCGGCCAGCGCCGCCGGCCGCGTTCGAGAAAGCATCGCCGCACTCGCCCGACCCTCGCTGCGGCGCGTCATCAATGCGACCGGTGTCGTGCTGCACACGAACCTGGGCCGCGCGCCGTCGGTCGCCTTCACGGCGCTCGAAGGATACTCGAATCTCGAATACGATCTGGCCAGGGGACGGCGCGGCAAGCGCGACGTTCATGTCTCGGGGCTGATCGAGCGGCTGTGCGGAAAGCCCGGGATCGCGGTGAACAATAATGCCGCGGCGGTGCTGCTCGTGTTGCATGAGTTGGCGCGCGGCGCCGAGGTCATCGTCAGCCGAGGCGAGTTGATTGAAATCGGCGACGGATTCCGCATTCCCGATATCATGTCCGCTTCCGGAGCGATCCTGCGCGAAGTGGGCACCACGAATCGGACCCATCTGGACGATTACCGCGCCGCGATCAACGACCGTACACGGCTGATCATGCGCGTCCATCCGAGCAATTTTCACGTCGAGGGATTCACGTCGAAGCCGGGCCTGCGTGAACTGGCCGCGCTCGCGCGCGAACGGAAGCTGCCGCTTTATGAAGATCTCGGCAGCGGCTGCATCGCGGAACTCTCCAGTTTCGGCATCGACGAGCCGCGCGTTTCGGAAAGCCTCGAAGCGGGCGTGAACCTGGTCTCGTTCAGCGGCGACAAGCTTCTGGGCGGACCGCAGGCCGGCCTGATCGCGGGCGATGCGGACCTGGTCGCGCGCGTGCGGCGCAATCCGCTGTTTCGCGCGTTGCGGCTCGACAAGCTGATCACGCAGGCGCTCGAAACCACTCTGCGGTGCATGCTCTTCGAACAGTGGGAAAAAATCCCTGCGCTGCGGATGATCCGCATCAGCGCGGAAGAAATCCGCGAACGGGCGCTGCGCGTCCAGCAGCAGGTCCCTGACCTGGAGATCGTCGCAGGCAAGAGCGTCGCGGGCGGCGGATCGACGCCGGAGCAAAGCTTGCCAACCTGGCTCCTGGCGATTTCAGGCGACGCAGTTGAGACGGAACGTCGGCTCCGTTCGCAGGGAGTGATCGGACGCATCGAAAACGGCCGGGTGTTGCTCGACCTGAGAACCGTCTCGCCGGACGAAGAAGCGAAGCTCGTTGCAACTCTGAAAAAGCATTGACAGAGCCCGGAATCAATCGTATGATTTAAACGAACGTATGATTCCGAAAGCAGTCGACACCAAAACCAGGATCCTGGATGCAGCGGAGAAGTTGTTTGGAAAGAACGGCTTCGACGCCACTTCCCTGCGCGACATTACCGCCGAAGCCAGCGTAAACCTGGCTGCGGTGAACTATCATTTTCAGTCGAAAGACAGCCTGATCGACGCTGTGATCGCACGGCGGGTCGAGCCGGTGAACCAAAGGCGCCTGGAAATGCTGGAAGCGGCGGGCGAGAACCCGACGCTGGAACAGCTTCTGATCGCGTTCCTGCAGCCGCTGATGCAGCACGATTTTTCGGTTGTTTACCCTCTGATGGCTCGCGTTTTGGCGACTCCCGACACGTTCGTCACCCACCTGCTGAAGAGACACCTGGGGCTGATCATCGAACGTTTCGGCGAAGCGTTCGGCAAAGCGCTACCGGAGTTTACTGAAACCCAGATCCGCTGGAAAATGCACTTCACCGCCGGGGCCATGGCGCATGTGCTTTCAAGGGCTTACATGTTGCCGGAACTGATGCCGGACACGAAATTCGATTGCCAGACTGCGCTGGCCGAGCTGGTGACGTTCGCCGCTGCCGGGTTCCGCGCGAAGGAGGGAATCTAAGATGCGCGCAGCGCTTCTTATGTGGATCCCGGCTCTTGCCGTCGCGCAGGAGGGCGGGCCGGTGGAGGGCGTCTTACCTCTGACTCTGAAGCACGCCGTGGAAATCGCACTGACGCCGGAAGGCAGTCCGCGCGTTTCACTGGCGCTCGAGACGATCAAACAGGCCGAGATGCGCAAGAACGAGGCGCGCGCGGCGTTTCTGCCCGACGTGGAAGCGTCGGTGAACGATCGCCGCCAGACCACGAATCTGCGGGCTTTTGGGTTCAATTTCGCCATTCCGATTCCGGGTCTTTCGATCCCGACCATCGTCGGACCTTTTTCCGTTTTCGACGCGCGCGCAACCGCGTCGCAGACGGTTTTCGACTTCAGCACGTACAAGCGCTTCCAGGCTTCGAAGGTCAACATCGAAACGGCCAGGACCGATTACGACACCACCAGGAATCAGATCAGCGACCAGGTGGCTCGCGCGTACGCGCTGACGCTGCGGGCCGATGCCGCGCTCGATGCGGCGAAAGCCAATGTGGATTTGTCGCAGGCGCTGCTCAAGAGCGCGCAGGATCAAAAGGACGCGGGAACCGGGACGGGAATCGAAGTGGTCCGCGCGCAGGTGCAGCTTGCCAACGATAAGCAACGCCTGGTGGTCGCCGAAAACGACCGGCGCCGCGCCGCGCTCAATCTTCTTCGGGTGATGGGATTGAAACTCGAAGCGATGGTCGAGTTGACCGACAAGCTGGCCTATCACCCCGTCGAGATCGGGACCATCGAAGCGGCACTGGCCGACGCGCGCAAGATCCGGCCGGAGCTGAAATCGCAGCAGGAGCGCGAATCGTCGGCCAAGCTGAGCTACGACGCGACGAAGTGGGAGCGCCTGCCTTCGGTGGGCGCGTCGGCGGATTACGGATCGATCGGAAGCGAGCTGGTCGGCTCCATGCCCACCTACACCTACGGGCTTTCCGTGCGTGTTCCGGTATTCGACGGCGGACGCCGCGATGCCCGGCGCATCGAAAGTCTTTCGCAGTACCGGCAGGAGCGCACGCGGACGCGCGATGTGGAACAGCAGGTCGAACTGGATGTGCGGCTCGCTTTCGACAGCGTGCGTTCCGCGGCGACGGAGGTCCAGACCGCTCAGGAAGGCGCGCAGCTCGCCGAGCAGGAAGTGGCGCAGGCCCGGCGCCGCTATGAAGCGGGCGTAACGAATTCAATCGAAGTGACCGACGCGCAGACGCGGCTCGATCGCGCGCGCGACAACCAGATCAACGCGCTGTACGACTACAACGTGGCTCGCATCGACCTGGCCACGGCAACAGGAAAAATCCGGGAGTACGTGAATCAATGAAAAAAAGAATCATTCTGCTGTTGCTTCTGTGCGCCATCGGCGCGGCGGGTTGGTATGTGTGGCGCGCCGAACACGACAACAACGGGAACCGGATCGTCCTTTCCGGAAATCTGGAGCTGACGCAGGTCGATATTTCCTTCAAGATCGCGGGACGCCTGATCGAGCGTACGGTGGACGAAGGAACCTGGGTCAAGAAAGATCAGTTGATCGCGCGGCTCGATCCGATTCAGTTGCGAGCGCAGACCGCTCGGGACAAGGCGACGGTGATCGGCACGGAGTCGAGCTACCGGCAGCTTGAAACCACGATCGCGTATCAGCGCGCGACGCTTGAAAGCGACATCGCGGCGCGGCGCGCGGAGTTGAATCAGGCGTCGGCGCAGCTCGACGCGCTGCTCAGCGGCAGCCGCTCCCAGGATATTCAGCAGGCGCAGGCCGCGGTGACGGATTCGACGGCGCAGCTCCAGCTCGCGCAGCAGGATTGGGAACGCGCACAGCGGCTGTTCAAGAACGAGGACATCTCGCGGCAGCAATACGACCAGGCCAAAACAAAGGTCGACAGCGCGCAGGCGCTGCTGCGCCAGGCGCAGGAGCGGTATTCGCTGGTGAAAGAGGGTCCGCGCAAGGAAGACATCGCGGGGCAGCGCGCGATGGTGGCTCGCGCAGAGGCGGCGGTAAGGACGGCCGAGGCGAATCGGCTGGAACTGCAGCGCAAGGAGCAGGAACTGGTGCAGCGCAAAGCCGCCATCGAGCAGTCGCGCGCGCAGGCGGGAATTTCCGAAGCGCAGCTCAGCGATACCGAGGTGTTCACGCCCATCGACGGCGTGGTGCTGGTGAAGTCGGCCGAACCGGGCGAGGTGCTCGGCGCGGGGACCACCATCGTCACGATCGGCGACCTGGAGCATCCCTGGCTGCGCGGTTACATTAACGAGACCGACCTGGGCCGCGTGAAGCTGGGCCAGAAGGTGAAGCTCACGACGGATTCGTTTCCCGGCAAAGCGTATTGGGGCACGATTTCCTACATTGCGTCCGAAGCCGAGTTCACGCCCAAACAGATCCAGACAAAAGAAGAGCGCGTAAAGCTGGTCTATCGCATCAAAGTCGATGTGGACAATTCCAGCCATGAGCTGAAGAACAACATGCCGGTGGACGCTGAAATCATCCTATGAGCACCCTCATCCATGGTGAGAATCTCACCCGCAAGTTCGGCAAGCTCACGGCGGTGGATCATATCAATCTCGACGTGGAGCAGGGCGAGATTTTCGCGCTGGTGGGCCCGGACGGCGCGGGCAAGACGACCACCATGCGCCTGCTGTGCGGCCTGATGGATCCGACCGAAGGGACGGCGGTGGTGGCAGGCCATAACGTTGCAAAAGAGCTCGACCAGGTGAAGGACCAGATCGGCTACATGGCACAGCGGTTCGGATTGTATGTCGACCTGACTGTGGAAGAGAACATGCGCTTCTATTCCGACCTGTTCGGAATTGTCGGCCGCGAATACGACGAGCTGAGCACGCGCCTGCTGCGCATGACGCGCATGGATCCGTTCACGAAACGTCCAGCGGGAAAATTATCGGGCGGGATGAAGCAGAAGCTGGCGCTGATGTGCACACTGCTGCACAAGCCTCGCGTGCTGTTTCTCGATGAGCCGACCAACGGCGTCGACCCGGTATCGCGCCGTGATTTCTGGGCCATCCTGTATCATCTGGTGCGCGACGGACTCACGGTTTTCGTCGCCACGGCATATCTGGATGAGGCGGAGCGCGCCAATCGCGTTGCGTTC
>JAIQFJ010000460.1 GCA_020073325.1 Terriglobia bacterium
GCTCCGCTGTAGCGAGCAGAAATCCGCACTGCTCCACCGCGGTGTTCGATGCTGACGATCTCATAGTTCGCCAGCCCGATCACGGCTTCTGAGTCCATGGAAACATCCTCCTTAGCTTATGTTTCAGCTAAAGAGTCGGCTCACTGCCCCCGTTTTCGATGAAGAGCCGAGTTACAGCCAACCCTGTGGCTCTGCCCACGCTATTCGATCTTGGAGCCCTTCTGTAAATTGTGATGCGCGCGGAGTAGCTGGACGTTTTCTGCTCTTACGGAGGTTCCTCCAAGCGAGTACGGAAGATCGTGATCAAAATGCAGTTCCGGGATCCCTTCGAGCCGGAGAACGGGGTGTGTCATGTCCTTCGTAGATGATCGTTAGACCATCATCCTCTGTGCGGTCTCGGTAGGGAGCGCCTCGTCGAACAGACATGAGCACAACAGCGTAGTCTCTGGTCTCGTTGAAGTTCATGCCCCGTTGCAGGCTCGACGACTCGCGGTGGCACATCTCGAGGTAAGAAATGATCTCGTTGTCCATCGGAATACGATTTTACTTCGCTTTGGTTTGCACAAAGTCGATATAATCCGGTTCATGCCATCGCGGCGTGACGTTTTGATCTCAGCGCTCGGGCTTTCCGCCCTGAGGCTCGGGGCGCAGGAGAAGGCCAAGCTCGATGCGCTGCTGTCGCTGTTCGATTTTCAGGCCGAAGCGCAAAAACATATTTCGCACGGCGCGTGGGAGCGCATCATGGGAGCCTCCGCCGACGAGATCACCATGCGCTGGAATCACGAGGCCTACGAGCATATCCGTCTCAAGCCGCGGATCCTGGTCGACGTCTCGAAGGTCGATACGCGGGTGAAACTGTTCGGGCTCGATCTGCCGTTCCCCATCGTGCTCGCACCGACCGGCGCGCAAGGCTTCGTTTATTCCGAAGGCGACCTCGCGTCAGTCCGCGGAGCCGGCGCGGCGGGCACGGCGATCTGTATTTCGAGCAGTGCGTCGATCAAGGTGGAAGACGTGGCCAAGGCCGCGACTGGTCCCGTGTGGTTCCAGCTTTACGTCCAGCGCGATCGCGGATTCACGAAAGAACTGGTCCAGCGAGCGGAAGGCGCCGGGTGCCGCGCGATGTGCGTCACCGTCGATTCGCCGACGTTCGGCGCGCGCAATCGCGAACAGCACGCGGCATCGGAACTGCCTCCGCGCGAGCTGCCGAATCTCAAGGGCAAGGATTATCTCGACCCCACTCTGACCTGGAAAGACATCGATTGGCTGCGCGGCTTCGCGAAGACTCCGGTGGTGCTGAAAGGCGTGTTGAATCCCGACGACGCGGCGATTGCGGTCAAGGCCGGCGTCGACGGGATCATCGTGTCGAATCACGGCGCGCGGAATCTCGACACGGTTCCCGCGACCATCGATGCGCTGCCGCTGGTGGCGGAAAAGGTCGAGGGTCGCGTGCCGGTTCTGGTCGACGGCGGGATTCGCCGGGGCACTGACGTGATCAAGGCTCTGGCGCGCGGCGCGACGGCGGTGCAGATCGGGCGCCCGTATCTGTGGGGCCTGGGCGTGGCAGGATCGGCCGGAGTCACGCGCGTGGTCGAAATCCTACGCCGCGAATTTGAGATGACCATGATGCTGATGGGCCGCCCGACGCTCAGGAGCATCGATAAATCGGTCCTTTGGTAAGGTCCTACGTGGGGCCGCTTGTCAAAGCGGCGAGCCGGTCGCCTGACCGGCTGCTCGGGACTCGTCACGAATAGCCGGTTTGACACCCAACTCGCCGGCATGGCTGCCCGCCCCACCTTCTCAATCCGACTCTCTCAACGTCGTCGTCGCCAGCAGCAGCACGATCGCGCCGTAACCGATCAACAGCGCGAGGCGTTGCCAATCCTCGCGGAGCGTCCCGTCATGCAGCAGCCTCTGGATGATCTTATTCGCATGAAACAGCGGCGTCCCGCGGCTCAGCCACTGGGCCCATTTCGGAAAACGGTCGACCGAAAAAATCACGTCCGACAGAAACACACCCGGAATCGTCACCAGCGGAATGAACGGCAGCACCTGCCCCTCGTTGCGCGCGAAGTTCGACACGAAAATTCCCAGGCAGATGCTGATGATCGCCAGCAGCCAGATCACGAAGTAAATCGAGAACAGCACGGAAGCGGCGTAGTTCAAGTGAAAGAGCCACGAAAGCTCGACCATCACAAGGATCGTCTGCATCGTGGCGACGCAGGTGTAAGCCAGCACGTAGCCGCCGATGATTTCCGGCTGCGTGTAGCCGTTGACGAACATGCGCGCCAGAGTCTGCGCGGTCCGCTCCCGCACCAGCACGATCGCGCACAGGATATAGGTCGCAAAATGCACGACGAAGGCGCCGATCGGCACCACGAACTGGCTGACGTTGATAAACGGAACGTTGAAACTGTCCAGCGCGACCTTGCTCACGTAAATCACCAGCAGCGGCGCCGCGATCGACAGTGCAAGAAACCTGCGGTCGCGCCCAAGCTGATGCAGGACGCGCTGCGCCACGGCCAGCAGCCGGTTCACGGGCGGATCCACCTGAGGATGATTTCCTCCAGCGTGTCGCGCTCGATTTCGATCCGTGTGACGCGCGGGTCCAGGCCATACGAGCGCAGGATCTGCGGCAGAAGCTCGGGATAATTTTCGACGGATTCGGTGACGGTCTCTTCGCCGTGCCACACGTGAATACGCGTCGTGCCGCGGTCGAGCAGATTTTTCGGCGTGTCGCACGCGATCAGGCGGCCGTCGCTGAGCACCGCCAGGCGATCGCACAGCAGCGCTTCGTCCATTTGATGCGTGCTGATCAGAAGCGTCGCGCCGCCGCGCGCGAGGTCGCGAAAATATTTCCAGAATTCGGCGCGAAGGCGCGGATCGACACCCGCCGTCGGTTCGTCCAGCAGCAAAAGGCGCGGACGATGCAGCAGCGCGCAGGCGAGCGAAACGCGCTGTTTCATGCCACCCGAAAACGTGTAGACGGGATCGCGCTCGCGCGAACGCAGGTTGCTGAAATCGAGCATTTCATCGACGCGCGTCTCCAGCGACTCGATCGCATGCGCGCGGCCGAAGAATCGCAGATTGTCGCGAGGGTTCAGGTCCTCATAAAGCGCCGGAGCCTGCGGCATGTACCCCAGGTTATGGCGCGCCGCCTTCGGATCGCCGCCGAGCACGTGAATCTCGCCGCCGCTCAAACGCGTCGAGCCGGTGAGTAAACGAATCAGCGTCGTTTTACCCGCGCCGTTCGGGCCGAGGAGCCCGAAAATTTCTCCCGCTCGAACTTCGAGCGTCACCGCTTTCAGCGCTTCCAGATGTCCGTAGCGCTTGGTGACGTGGCGAAGCGAAACGACGGCATCAGGAGGCTGCATGCCACATGCTGACTTGCCTCAATTGTTCCCAGCGGAGGTCGCGGGCACTTCGCCGCCCTTGGGTTTGTTGCCGCGCGACTTCCATTCGCGCAATTCGGCGAAACCCGCGGCGGTCTCGGCGGGCGTGATCGCACAATGGCCGTCGTGCTTGACGAACTGCTGCACGTAAAGCGGCGAGGAGCCAGCCACGTCGATGGTCGAACTGTACGTATTCGGAATCCACACCGGCACCAGCGGATCGTAGCTGGTATGGATCGCCAGCATCGGATTCGAGATGTGGCCCGTCGGCGTATAGAAGCTGCGCATGTAGGCGACCGCTTTTGCATCGGCCGCGTAGCGCGGAATCTCCGAATTGATCTTGTTGTCGTCGAGCGTGCCGTTGTAAATCACGCTGCGATTGTCGAACGGATTGCCGCCCGCGCGCTCATTCAGCTCCTTGATCATGTAGGCGATGAACGCGGTGGTCGAGGCCAGGTCGCGATTGCTCTTCAGATTGCTGTCGTGAAATTTGCGCAGCGACGCGGCCTTTTCAGGCGAGCCGTCCAGCGTCTTTTCGATCTTCGCCATCAACTCGCGATTGTTCACGAAATCTTTGGGGATCTTGGTCGGCTCCGGCAGCACGCCCGGAAAATAATAGTTGAACAGCACGTAGCTGTCGAACGCGCCGCGGCCCATGAACTGTTCCGTCGAGGCCAGCGGCCCGCACATCGGCAGCGCCGCATCGTAGGCGGTCGGATGCGTCTCCATCAACATCATGGTCAGGAACCCGCCCATCGAGTGCCCGGTAATATAGGTTTCCTTCGGCTTGCCGTACTTGTCGATGAAATAACGACGCAGACTTTCGGTGTCGGTCGCGGCCTGTTCGACGGCCCATCCGCCCGCCGCGTAGCCCGATTGCGCGACGGCGAATCCCTGATCGGCGAACACCGCGAGCACCGGGTTGAGCTTCTGATCGTTGAACTTCATCGGCTGCGCGTTGTAGCCGTGGCAATAGACCACCAGGCTGCCGTTCCAGTTGTCGGGCACGTCGATCCGGAACGCCGCGCCGTTAATCACACCAAGTTCGGTCTTGGGAGCCGCAAACGACAAAGCGGCCGAAGCGAGAAGAACAGCCAGGGTTTTCATCTTCCGACGAAGGTATTCGATTATGAGGCCGATGTCAACAGGCACGGGTTGTCACGTTACACCGTGTGGTAAAATTCCCTCGCAAGCAGGAAACATTCTTGGCCGGCCGTCGGAGAGGACAACCCACACAGGCCGGTCGAAAACGGGGGGCGCTCCATGAGGCATGCCATCGTTTTCTTCCTTGCGGCAAGTGTCGCCGCCGCGGGAAGCATCAATTATTCTTACGACAGCGCAGGCCGGCTGACGAAAGTCGATTACGGCAACGGGTCTGTCGTGACCTACACTTACGACAAAGCCGGAAATCTGCTGTCGCGGGCTTCTGCGTCGACCAGCGGACCCGTGATCAGCTCGGTCACGACGGCTTATGCCGGACCGGAAATCGCGCAGAATACGTGGATCGTCATCAAGGGATCGAACCTGGTTCCCGCCGACACTCCGGCGAGCGGCGTGATCTGGAACGACGCGCCCGATTTCGCCACCGGGAAT
>JAIQFJ010000461.1 GCA_020073325.1 Terriglobia bacterium
CTTCAGGCCCGACGTTCAGACGCGGGTGGATTCGCAGTACCGTCTCCGTCTGCGCTTTCCCTTCGACTTCGAGCAACTGGAAATCGCCAGGACGCCCGCCGAACTTCTGCGGCAGCGACTCTTCGAGCAGCCGTACCAGCTCCGGAGCATACAGCGTCGACCCCTGGGCGCTGATCTTGCTGAAGGCCGCGATGTTCCGCACCTGCCGGGTATATCCGAGGCGCGAAAATTCGCAATCGCAATGCGACGGCTCCATCACGCCCGTATCGCCGATCTCCACGTTGATCAGCACGCGCGGCGCAAACGGGACCACTGCGGTGACATGCAGCGACTGGACCGTCTCGCCATCGCCCCAAAAATCCACGGGACGCGAAGTGAGCGCGATGCTTGCCTCCGCGATGTGCACGCAATCGCCGCTGGTCATCTGCCGGCAAGGCACGCCGATCCCGCCGAAGTCGCTGGTCGCGTAGACCGGAAAGACGTCGATGCCGGACGCTTCGATCAGCTTTCGTTTGACGTCGGTCAGCGATTCGCCGGTGACCAGCGCCCAGCTCCCGCGAATGTCCAGGCCGCGATCGATGGCGGCGCCCGCGACGCGCGCCACCGAGCTCACCATGCCGCTCATCCCTACCTCGGCGCCTTCTTTTTTGCGCCGCGCGATGAACTCGGCGACCGGAGAAAAATCGTCGCCCTCAAGATAGGTCGGATATGGAATCTTCGCACCGCCGAGCCGGAGCCGCGTCACGATCGCGCGGGTCAGCGCTTTGTAATGCCAGTTTTCGCGATTCGAGCCGCCCAGCGCAAACCAGCGCTCGATCGGATGTCCCAGCCGCGACGAACTGATGCAGGTTCCCAGGCCCATGGCGCTGGGCAGGATCGACCCGAGAGCGATCGCAGCCCCGGTGCTTCGATTGAATTCGTCGAGCATCACGCGGCTGCCGGCGAGTCCGAATCGCGCGTTCTCCAGGCTATGGCTGGTCTCGACGCGCTTTCCGCCCGAGGTCCCGCTCGAAAAAGCTTTCAGAGGACCGCTGCCTCGAGCGTTGTCCCAATCTTTCATCGACGCCGGGATGTGCCGCCCGCCGCGGACGATTTTCGTCTTGCAGCGGAATTCGTCGAGCGTCAGATACACGCCCTCGCGCAGCAGCATGTCCAGGGTCGAATCGAGCCCGTTCTTCTTTATGCCCGATTCCAGGTCGGCATAGGTGCAGCCGGCTACGGCGAAGAGCTGCGCGTAAGGATGTTGGGGAACGCCGAGAACTTTCCCGGCCAGTTCCAGAAAATTCGGCACGCGATTTTCAAGAGCGCGCCGGATGACCCCGCGAGAATCGGGGTCCAGCTTCATCCGATGAAGATAAGCCAATCCTTCGGATAGCTTGAGATACTTAAGGACTTCCTTTGGTATTTCACGGAACACTTGTTACTTCCTCCGATCAACCCCGTGCTTTTTTACAGTCTTGTGCGCCTCGTCGAAACTCGGCAGCGTTTTGCTATCGTATCACTCCTTGATCAGCGCTTCCTGGTGGTCCACAGGTCGATGATCAGGAGCCCGGCGCCAATGGTGATGGCGCTGTCGGCGACGTTGAAGGACGGGAATTCGTACGATCCGAAAAAGAATTGCAGGAAATCGGTGACGGTTCCGGGCCCGGCGCGGTCGATGAAATTTCCGAGTGCCCCGCCCAGGACTAAAGCAAAGCCGGTTTGAAGCAGGACGCCGTCGCCGAGCCCGGCGCGCGCGGGCCGCCACAGAATCCAGCCGATGATCGCCATGACAGCCATCGACACGCCGAGAAGCAGCCAGCGGCGCAGGGCGAACGTGCTGTCGGCGAGCATGCCGAAGGCGGCTCCGGGGTTTTCGGTGTGGATGATGTTGAAGAATCCGGCGATCACCGGGTGCACGTCGAAGGGCGAGACGTGCGTGCGGATGTAGATTTTCGTGATGCGGTCGAGAACGACGACCGCGGCGATAATCACGGCGGAACGAAATCGAGCACTCATGTGTAACCCTGGAGGGCGGGCTTCAGCCGGCGCGAGGCTTCAGCCTCGCTGGTCGAGCGGAGATGAATCCCACTTGCTAAGCGGAGCTGAAGCTCCGCGCCGGCTAAAGCCCGCCCTCCTTCCGATCTCATAGCATCTCGTGCAGCGCGGCCGCGCAGGTGTCGCAGACGGTGGGATATTCCGCATCCTCGCCGACCTTAGTCGAATATTTCCAGCAGCGCTCGCATTTCACGCCGTCGGCGCGTTCGACCTTCACCGACTTTTCGGAGCCCGCGTCGATCACCACTTGCGACACGATGAACAGCGAGGGCAACTGCGCCTCATAGCCTGCGACGTCGTAACCGGAGAGACGAACGCGAGCTTCGAGCGGCGCGCCGATCAGCTTGGCCTGCCTCGCTTCTTCCAACGCTTTGAGAACATCCTCGCGGATCAGCATCAGCACATTCCACTTCTCAAGCTTCGCCGCGTCCAGGCCGGGCGCGAGTTCGGACGGCTCCGGAAACAGCGCCATGTGGACGCTTTCGGGCGCATCCGAGGGCCGCGCTGTATACGACCAGACTTCTTCGGCGGTGAACGACAGCAGCGGCGCGACCAGCCGCGTCAATGCGTAGTGAATTTTATAGAGCGCCGTCTGCCCGCTGCGGCGCGCGTGACTCTTCGTCGCCGACGTGTAGAGCCGGTCTTTCAAAATGTCGAAATAGACCGCGCTCAGGTCGGTGGTGGCGAAGTCGTAGACGGCTCGATACACCTTGTGGAAGGCGAGCTCTTTGTAAGCCGCGCGGCAGCGCGCGACAACCTCAGCCATCCTCGATAATGCCCAGCGGTCGATCTCCAAAAGATCGTCGACAGAATCCTTCGCGGGATCGAAGTCGTTCAAGTTGCCAAGCGCGTAGCGGAACGTGTTGCGCAGCTTTCGATACGCCTCGACCAGGCGATCGAGAATCGTCTGCGACAGCGTCACGTCCTCGGTGAAATCGACCGAAGCGGCCCACAGGCGCAGCAGATCTGCCCCGCCCTTCTTGATGATTTCGTCGGGCTCGATCGCGTTGCCTTTCGACTTGTGCATCGCGTGGCCCTTGTCGTCGAGCGTCCAGCCGTGCGTGGCGCATTCGCGATACGGCGCGTCGCCCATCAGTCCGACGCCGATCAGCAGCGAGCTGTGGAACCAGCCGCGATACTGATCGCCGCCTTCCATATACATGTCGCTGGGCCAGTCGAGGTTGTTCGCGGCGGTCAGCGTGGCAAGATGGCTGGAGCCGGAGTCGAACCAGACGTCGAGAATGTCGTTCTCTTTGCGGAACGATTTGCCGCCGCATTTCGAGCACGCGGTTTCGGGACCGACCAGCTCGGCCGCCGACTTCGCCCACCACACGTCCGCCGTGTGGACGCGGAATTCCTCGACGATGCGATCGAGAATCTTGCGGTCCGTCATCGGCTCATTGCAGGATTCGCAATAAAAGACGAGAATCGGCACACCCCAGACGCGCTGGCGCGAGATGCACCAGTCGGGGCGTCCGGCGATCATGTTGGAGATGCGTTCTTCGCCCCACGCCGGCGTCCACTGGATTTTCTTGATCGCGTCGAGCGCGCGCTGGCGGAGATTGTTGCGCTCCATGCCGATGAACCACTGTTCGGTGGCTCGGAAGATGGTCGGGTTGTGGCAGCGCCAGCAGTGCGGATAACTGTGCTCGATCTTGCGCGTCGCGAGCAAAGCACCGTGATGCGAGAGCAGGTCGTTGACGATCGGGTTTGCTTCCCAGACGGTTTTGCCGAGGAGCACATCGGGCAGCGTTCCGTCAGCGCCTTCGGCCTGAAAGAATTTCCCCGCTGCGTCGACGGGACAATAAACCGGGATACCGTAGACTTGGCCGACCTGAAAATCCTCCGCGCCGTGGCCGGGCGCGGTGTGGACGGCTCCGGTGCCTGCATCGAGCGTGACATGGTCGCCGAGAATGCCGAGCGAGGTGCGTTCCAGAAATGGATGCTTAAACGTCGTTCGGTCCATACGCTCGCCCGGGAATTCGGCGATGATTTGAGGCGATTCCCAGCCGAATTCCTTGGCGTTGGCTTCCAGAAGATCCTTCGCCAGAATATAAACCTGGCCGTGAATTTCCACCGCTACATAGCTGAATTTGGGGTGGTAAGCGATCGCCATGTTCCCCGGCATGGTCCAGGGGGTAGTGGTCCAGATGACTCCCCAGACGTGCTTTCCGGCGAGGGCGGGATCGATCGCGGCGGGGTCGGAAGTCAGGGCAAAGCGGACGTAAATCGAGGGACTGGTATGGTTCTCGTATTCGACCTCGGCCTCGGCGAGCGCGGTCTTATCGTGGATGCACCAGTTGACCGGCTTCAGTCCTTTGTAAACATAACCCTGGTCGAGGAAGTCGACGAAGGCTTTGGCGATGATGGCCTCGTATTCGGGCGTCATCGTCATATAAGGATCTTCCCAGCGGCCCAGGACGCCAAGGCGGATGAAGGCGGCGCGTTGCAGATCGACGTACTTTTGTGCGTACTTGCGGCAGGCTTCGCGGAATTGCGGTACGGTTAACTGCGCCTTTTTGGGGCCCAGTTCCTTGTCGATCCGGCTTTCGATCGGCAGACCGTGGCAGTCCCAGCCGGGGATGTAGGGGGAATCGTAGCCCTCCATCGTTTTGAGTTTCACGATGAAGTCTTTGATGACTTTGTTGAACGCGGTGCCGAGGTGGATGGCTCCATTTGCATAGGGAGGTCCATCGTGCAGGACCCAGCGCGGCTTGCCTTGGCGCGATTCGCGGATGCGATGATACAGTTTCATCTCGCTCCAGCGTTCGAGCAGTTTGGGTTCAAGTTGCTGAAGGTTGGCCTTCATCGGGAAATCGGTCTTGGGGAGATGGACCGTCTTTTTGAGGTCCTTGCTAGGCTCCACGGGCTTGGCAGTTTCCATCGGGCTGTTTATTTATGGTACTCGAAGGCGCCAAACGATTTGAGTTTTTTGGACGAGCCCC
>JAIQFJ010000033.1 GCA_020073325.1 Terriglobia bacterium
GCCGAGCATCTGCGCGATTTCGCCGCGCAGCGCCTGCGGGTTCTGATTGTGCGTGTGGATATACACGGTGCCATCGGCCCGAACGTCGGCCAGCGCCATGGTGGGGCCAAGCGGCGCGTGTTTCATGAACGGCATCTCGTACGACGCGGAAAGCTTCTTCGCGGCGGAGGCCATCGCGGGCGCAGCCGCGCCGCGGGTCTTGTCGCTCTTGGTGACGGGAGTAGTTTTCCAGTCGGCGCTTTCTCTCAGATGCTTGTGAAGATTCGCATGTCCGGGAAGACCCTTCCAGTCGGTCCACTTGGCGGCGTTCGACACCTGCTGCGCCGCGCGGATCGCTTCCCACTCCGTGGGCGCGACGACGCCGACCAGATTCCCCTTGACGATCACCTGCGCATTTGGAAAACGCGTCTTGTCGACTTCGCCCGCCGATATCAGCTTCGAGCCGAGCGTCTTGGGATGCACCATCCGCGCGTGCATCATATTCGGGAGCCGCACATCCGTCGCCCACTTTTCGCGAGCCGTGACCTTCGACTCGATCACCGCGTTCCGATACGACTTGCCGATGATCGTGTACTCGCTGACGGGCTTCAGCGGCGGATTCCCCGTGACGGCCAGCCCGCCCAGCTCGGTGAGATTGCCCTTCACCGGAATCGTGAGCTTCAACTGCTGTCCCTTGACGAGATCCCCGTAGGACACGCTCTTGCCGCCGCCCGAAACGACGCCCTCTTTCGCGGTCAGCTGATTTTTTGGAACGCCGAGCCGCTGCGAAGCCAGGTCGAGCAGCGCCTGATAGGTGTACGCCACCGCTTTGCGGACGTTCGGCATGCCGCCGCCCAGAAAATCGAACGCGCCGCTGCCGTCCGGCGTGCGATCGGTATCGCCCATCACGACCGTGGTGATCGACTCGAACGTCGCGCTCAGTTCTTCCGCCACGATCTGCTTGTACGCCGTGAATGTCGTGCCCTGGCCGAAATCCGTTTTGCCGGTGCGAATCAGGATGGTATTGTCGGGATGAATTTCGATCCAGGAGGAAGGAAGCGTCGGGTCGAGCGAATTTTTCGTGCCCGCCGCTTTGGCCGCGCCGATCATGCCGAAGCCGACGAACATCGCTCCGCCCGTTTTTACGAAGTTCCGGCGCGTCAACGCGGCTCCGAAAACCTTGAGTGAATTTCGTTCGCGCATGATCTACCTCCCTTTCCCCGTGACGGTCGCCGCGCGCTGCACGGCTTCGAGAATCGCGGTATAGCTTCCGCAGCGGCACAGATGCGCCGACGGGCCGGAGGTGGTAAACGCCTCCTTGATCTGCGCGACCGTCGGATGAGCGACGCTTTCGAGCAGTTCCACCGCCTTGATCATCATTCCGTTCTGGCAGAAGCCGCACAGTGGAGTCTGTTCGTCGATCCACGCCTGTTGGACGGGGTGAAGCGTGCTCTTCGCATCCGCCGCGGACAGGCCTTTTTGCTTCGCCCATCTTGCGGGAAGTCCTTCCAGCGTCGTGATTTCTTTTCCGGCAGCAGCCGAAAGCGGAGTGACGCAGGAACGAACTTCTTTGCCATCGAGCAGGACGGAGCAGGATCCGCACTGGGAAAGTCCGCAGCCGAACTGTGGCCCGGACAACTCCAGCTCGTTACGCAAAACATAAAGGAGCGGGGTATCGTTTGGCGCCTGTAGGTCGCGCCGGACTCCATTGACATTGATGCTGACCACGGAACCTCCTTCGGGCTTGCCGCCGATTCAAGTTCATCGTATCAGGAACCGGCGGAAGCGCCGGGCGTTCATCGCAATACGATCATTCCAGCGCCGGTCACATCGTTGTTCAGATCCCAGGTGCGTTCGTACTTGAGCGTCGCGGCGTCGTAGACCTCGATTTCGAAGCCGGCGCCGTAGATATAAAGCTTCTTTCCGTCGCCTGACATGCCGAAGCTGAATCGCGACCGGCAGGGGACTTCCTGCGTCTCGGTGACATGATTCGTGGTGAGATCGAAGGCCCAGAACTCGCAGCGTTTGTTCCCGTGCGCGCCGCTGGCGACGATCGTGTAGGCATTCTTCTTGTCGGGCGCGACTTGCAGGCCGGCCATCCCCGCGGGCGAGGGTCCGATGGGATCGAACTTCACTTGGCGGCTGGCGAGATCGAAGCGCGCGATTCCGAAAACGCGATTGTGCACGATGGGATCGGCGGAATTGAAGAGAGAAATATGCTGCCCGGGCTCATGCAGGGAATCGAGCGAGCCGCCGAATCCGATGTTCTCCATTCCCGGGAGATCGGGTTTCGAAAGCTCGATGCGATCGACGACTTTGAAGTCGTCCGTGCTCAGGATCACGACGCTGTCGCGAAACTGGTAGAGATATTTTCCATCCGGGGAAATTTCGAAGCCGCCGCGCCCGTATCCGCCCGAATTTGCGTTCTCGTCCTGCGTCGGGATATCGACGGTGCGGGCGATCTTCTGCTGCGCCAGATCGATGACGGTGTATTTCGGCTTTCCGACCTCATAACGGTCGCGCTTCTTTTCCATCTGCGTCGAAACCGTGTAGAGAAGTTTCCCGTCCGGATCCGGCGTTCCGCCGTTGAAGCGATAGTGGATGGTCGCGGTGTTCAGCACAAAGTGATTGATCACTTTGCGCGTCGCGACGTCGATCACTTCGACGCCGGAGTGATCGTTGGTGGTGACGAAAATCTTCTTGCGATCCTGCGAAAGCCGCATGCTGGTGGGCAGGCCTGTGCTCAGCGGAATGCGGTCGACGATCTGGCCTTTCGCTTCGTCGAAGACGATCACGGAGTTGGGATACGCGCCCAGATACAGCGATGCGCCGCTCGCGAGCCCTGCGACGGCGAGTGAGAATGCGAATAATTTCTTCATGGCTTTCTATGGAAATACGAGATCGAGATTGCGCCAGTCCTTCGTCGCGGCGGCGCACTTGCTGGCCCAGTCCGGCGAATTATTCATGTGATCCGGCACCTGCGCGGGCCAATAACAGGTGACCCAGCAATCGTAGATATCGCGCTCCACCGGCTGGCACAGGCCGGCGGTGCCTCCCGCGGAGTCCACTTCCCAGCCGGGCGAGAACATCAGCGAACATCCCATGGGAACGTGAGGACGCTGCTGCGGCCGCGGATTCTGCAATGCGACGACGTCGTCGCCGAGCGATTCGTAATGCTGGTCGATGCGGTGGGCCTTTTTATTCAGAGGACGAAGGTGTTTCATGCTGCCTTCCTTTGGACGAAATGCTCCAGGAACCCCGGATTGTGGACGCTGATCGAGCCATAAATGTGGAGACATGTGGCGGTCCAATCGCGAATCCAGTCGCAGTAGTGCAGATTCGGATGGCCGGTGTCGCCGTAGCGCACAAAAGCTTCATGATGACAGCCGCCCGCGCACAGCGGACGAGCCCAGCAGGTATGGCAATCGTATTTGGAATCGATATGACCGCGCGAAAGAAAATCGCTCTGCTTCGCGCGATCGATTCCCGTCGAGATATGACCAAGCGCGTGGGCGTCGGAATCGACGAAGCGATGGCACGGCGCGATGTCGCCGGACGGGCCGACGCCAATGAGTCCAAGCCCGGCACCGCAGGGATGCGACTTGTTCACGCCCTGGCACAGTTCGGACAGAGTGTCGCTGACGTTTGAAAAGCCGTGCAGCTCGCCGCGCAGCGCGTATTCGAGATATTCTCCGGCCAGCGCCTTGAACTGATCGAGCACGCTGTTCATCCCCGGCGCGCCGATCGCATAAAGCTGGTTGGGCGAGGTCGTCACCGGTGCGAATCCGATTTCGTGGAAGCCCAAGTCGTGTTTGAGGTGACGAAAAATCCGAACCACGTCGGTCACGCCGGAAGTGAGCGTGACACGCGCCGTAATGGGACGAGTGCGGTGATTTTCGAGCAGCGCGCGCACCCTCGGCTCGATGATGTCGTAACTTCCGCGGCCATTGGCGAAGACGCGTAATTTGTCGTGCAGGTCGGGCGGACCGTCCATGCTGACCGTCACACCGATGCGGTTGTCGGAAAGAAACTGGATGATCGCGGGAGTGAGCAGCGTCGCGTTGGTCGTGAGGCTGAAATCGATCGAGCGGCCCTGAGCCGCGGCCTGAGTGTTCGCATACGCGACCACGTCCTTCAGCAGCGGAAAATTCATCAGCGTTTCGCCGCCGAAGAACGTGATGTGAATTCCGCGGTGGCCCTGCGACTGCGCCAACAGGAAATCGACCGATGTCTTGGCCGTTTCCAGATCCATGAACTTCGGCTTGCCTTCGGGAGTGGCGACTTTATCGGCGCCGAATTCGTAGCAGTATTGACACGACAGGTTGCACTGATTGGTGAGATTCAGCACCAGCGTTTGCAGGGGAAAATCGGCGGGGGGCTTCTGCGGCAGTTCGGGCCGGTCGTCAGCCGTGACCAGAATTCGCGCATGATGAAGCTCGCCGATCAACTCTTCGTCGTCGGCGAGGATGTTGCCGTCGATCGCGCGGTCGAGGAGCGATTGAGTGGCTTCGTCGATCTCGAAAACGGCCCCGGACGGGAGATACACGAATCGCCGGCCGCCCGCTTCGAACGAATGAAATTCTCCGAGGCGATAGTCCTGAACAGCGATCACCACGCCACCTCCGGCTGATCCCAATTCATGTACATCGGCACGGTGACCACCAGATACGCCTTGCCCACCAGCGGATTGCCGCTCTTGTCTTTTTCGTTCCTGGCCGTCGCGACCACCCAGATGTCGCCGTAGTTATTGCGCTTGAATTTGCGCTTCGGATTCGGTCCGTCGGACGCCGGCGTGAAAAATCCCGTGGGACTCAAGGAACCAACGAAGTCCTTATCGTCGTCGCCGTAGACCGAGTAGAATTCCTCGACCGACCAAGTCACGTCGATGGGGCCGAGTTCCACGTCGTCGGCGGTATGCAGCTTGCCGTCGTCGCCGCGCTGGTACGCGATGGCCTCAAACTGCTGGAATCCCTTCGGATGCGTTTCGCTACCGAGACGCGCGAGAGACGATTCCGGCACAACCTTTATATAGTCGATGCGATCGTAAACCGCCAGACCGCCCTGGATGGTCGAGCGGAACAGCGTCACGTCGCGTTTTCCCGAAACCGTATTTGCGACGACGTCGACTTCGGCAACCACCTCCGTAGCCGTATGCGAAACGATGCGGCGGACCGTGACCCCGGCGCCGAAATCGAGATCCGCGGGCGCGACCTGGCTCGGGAAATTGTCGCCCAGCAGACGAACGCGGTTCGCGGATGACCCGGCCTTGAGAGAACTACGGTCGACCGACAGCAACACCGGATCGTTCTTGGCGCGCTGCAGCTTCACATCGAACCCGAACTCCTGATAGAGGCCCCAGAACCAGCGGCCTTCTGCCCAGGTTTGATCCGGCGAGATCCACAAAGCTTCCCGCATCTCGCTTTGAAGATCGTCAGGAGCGGAGCCGGCGGCGCTTCCTTTCGATCGTCCACGCCAGGAATAGCCCGCATACACCAGCCCGGTGCCGGTCCGCACCAGCTTCGAGCCGTCCTTCACCGACTGCAGCGTGACACGCGTGGTGAATTCGTCGTCGGCGGCGCCGGGTTCCACTTGCAGTTCGCCGACATATTTTCCGCGGCCTGGAAGATAAGCCGTAACGAGCCAGCGGCCGGCCAGTTTCGGAGTTCGCATTCGCGCTCGCCACGACGCCCACTCCGGAGTATGCAGAGGAGCGGACTTCCCGAGAAAATTGAGTGCGGCGTCGACCGGCAATTCCGGCGTGGCAGCGGGACCTTCCGCAATCAGCGGCGCGTTTCCTCCTCCGCCGGCATTGAGGCCGCGGTGAAACGCCTGATCGGCCGTCGCGTACAGCGCGACATGCAGATTCGCCAGCAGCTTCCAATCCTCTTTCGATCGCCGCCACGACATCGGCCGCCCGAACGCGTGGCAGTTGGCGCACGCGCCGCGGACTTCATCGTTGGGAATATTCGTCTCGTCCAGGATGCGATGCTCGGCCATGTACATCACCGGCTTCGCTTCTTCCGGCGCGAGCCCATGATGGGTGCTCAGGTACTTCAACACCGAGCGTGCTTCGACAGGCGTCAGGACCAGCCCGTTCAGCCGGACCATCCGTTTGATCGCCTCTTCCCAGCCTTCCGGCGTCGCGCGCTCCCAGGAAATTCTTGAGAGATTGCCTTTATCGTCCTTGACGTGGCACGTGCCGCACTTCGAGATCACCAGTGGATCGGTGACCGGGATGCCCTCTTCGGGCTTTTCCTGGGCGGCCGCCGTCCGAGCACCGTTTCGCTGCGCAGAGAGTGTCGCGCACATCGCCGCGCCCATTAAAATGATGGACGCCCATCGAGCTGCTTTCATCTTCATTCCTCAAAAAATGAGCCGTCCGCCGAACTGAATCGCGCACGGACCGCTATCTTCGGCACCCTGCAGGCTGATCGTACCAAACTGCGCAGTTCGAATGATTGGACACGTCGACTGATGCGGCGATCGAATTGTCGAAATTCTGTTCCCGCGGTTATCTCGGATTCGTCGATGTCGTCACCACCGGAACGCTTACATAAGAAGGGTGCTGGCCTGAGCGAAAGATGTGCTGGGTTGCCGGCTGAAAATCCGATTCCTTCGCCTGAAAGATGTTCTGGACAAATCGCTGCGGGTTGCGATCGATCACCGGAAACCACGTGCTTTGCGCTTGCACCATGATGCGGTGTCCCTTGAGAAAAACATGGTCGTTGCCGGGAAACGCGATTTCATAATGTTGAATGGAATCGGGGACAACCGGCTCCGGTTTCTCGCGGCCGTTGCGATAGCGACCGCGTAAAACGTCACCGGCGATCATCAGTTCGAAGCCGGACATGGTCAGATCTTTAGGCGCGTTGGCGTCGCCTTTTTCGGGATAAACGTCGATCAGTTTCACGATCCAATCGCTATCGCTGCCGGAGGTGGATGCGAAGAGGTGCGCGCTGATTTTTCCCGATACGACGACATCGCCGGTCAGCGTGTCGCTCACCCAGGAGAGCACGTCGGGCCGGTGATCGACGAAACGCTGATCGTCGACCAGCCAGGTGGTCCAGCCGCTCGAAACGTCGATGGGCCGCGGGCGATAGGGCACTGGGTTCGCGGGATCGGAAACATAGCTGTCGAAAGCTTCCTTGCCGGAAGCGGGCGCGGGTGCGTCGAAAGATAATTTTCCACCCTCGCGAAAATAGAGACGCCGCTCCCCGACATCGTGTTTGGGCGGCCACTCCTCGTGCCGCATCCATTGGTTCGAACCGGTTCGGAACGTGTAGGCCTCCGGAAGATTCAGGGTCCCCTTGCCCTTCAGATGGTAGGCCAGAAAAGGCGCGAGAATTTCGCGGCGATAATACGCGCCGGTGGCGCTGCCGAATTCGATCCGGCCGAGTTTCTGACCATCACCGCGAGACCAGCCGCCGTGGTTCCACGGCCCGACGACCAGAAAGTTCTGGTGCGCGGTATCGTGCCGCTCCAGCAGCTCGTAGATCTTGAGCGGGCCATAGAAGTCTTCCTGGTCCCACCACCCGGCGACGTTCAGCGTCGGCACGGTGACGCGATTCAGCCAGGGCGCAAAGCCCTGCCGCTGCCAGAACGCATCATAGTCGGGATGGTTGACGAAATCGTTCCAGGTCGGAAGCTTGTAGTGCAGGTATTTTTCGTTGACATTCGAGAGCGGGCCCAGCTTGAGATACCAGTCGTAGGCGTCGAAGTGATCGATGACCTTCGTGCGATCGGTGATCTCTTTGGAAGATTCCATCATGTAGGCATACTCGAAGCCGTAGCTCAGTCGAAACGCGCCGTTATGGTGGAAGTCATCGCCGATCCACATGTCGGCGGGCGAAGCCTGAGGCACGGCGGCCTTTAACGCGGGGTGCGGATCGAGCATTCCCATCACGGTGAGCCATCCGCCGTAGCTTGTTCCGGCCATCCCGACGCGCCCGTTGTTGTTGGGGACATTTTTCAGCAGCCAATCGATGGTGTCGTACGTGTCGGTGCTCTCGTCGATCGCTTTTTTGTCGCCCGGATCGCGCGGCTGGCGCAGCATGATGAACTGACCTTCCGATTTAAAACGCCCACGGATGTCCTGCATGACGAAAATGTAGCCTTCGGCAGACAGCTCAGGAAGCGAGGCAGAGAGACGAGCCGAATCGAGCTGGCCGGTTCCGTAGGGAGTGCGGATGAACACAAACGGCAGCTTTTCCGAGGTCGTGTTCGGAACGAAAATCTGAGTATAGAGACGCACACCGTCGCGCATCGGGATCATTTGATCCGTGCGCGTGTAGACAGGCTGGGCGCGCAGACTGAGGATCGCGCCGACGCAAGTCAGGATCAGAGCAGCCGGTCTTCGCATTTCCAATTCTCCTTACTTCTTTGAGGTGCGATCGATCGGCGCGGGCCGCGGCACCCGCTTCACCGGATTCTGCTGAAGCAACTTCATCGCCTCAGCAACCGCGCGCTCAAGCTGTGGATCGTGGCCCTGGAGAGCGTCGGCAGGCGTGTATTCCACTTGGATCTCCGGTGTGATTCCCTGGTTTTCCACCGCCCACTTTCCGGAGAGATCGTAAAATGCAAGGGCGGGAGCGGTGATGCCGCCGCCGTCGATGGTTTGCGGGGTTCCCAAAGTGCCCACCAGGCCGCCCCAGGTCCGCGTGCCGACCAGCGGGCCAATTTTACGCAACTGGAAGAAATAGGGCAGAGCGTCGCCGCCCGATCCCGCGGACTCATTCACGATCATGACTTTGGGCCCGTAAATTCCGGCTGCCGGCGAAGTGGACGGGGCGCCGTCGCGCACCGCGAAATATCCCATCAGCTTTCGATCCATCTCGTTGACGATGTAATCGGCAACCATGCCGCCGTGGTTGTAGCGCTCGTCGATAACCGCGCCCTCTTTTTCCTGCTGGGCATAGTAGTAGCGCGTGAACGATGTGTATCCCGCACCGCCCGTGTTCGGAAGCCATACGTAGGCGAGCCGTCCGCCGGAGAGCCGGTCGACCGTGCGCCGGTTCGCTTCGATCCACGCGCGGGTGCGCAGGGCATCTTCGCTGGCCACCGGAACAACGGTGACGATTCGCGATCCATCGGACGACGGCGTTTTGCCGACGCGAATCGTGGTCTGGTGTCCCGCGGTGCCTTCGAACAGGCTGTAAACATTGGTGGGCGCGGCCAGCGGCCGGCCGTTTACTTCCAGCAGATAATCTCCTTCGGCAACGTCGATTCCGGGCGCGCTCAGCGGCGCGCGCAAATCCGGATTCCAGTTCTCGCCGGTGTAGATGCGACGGATGCGATATTTGCCGTTCTCCACCGCATAATCCGCGCCGAGCAAGCCGGTATGCTCCGTGGGTTCTTCGCCGGGCGAATCGCCCGTGCCCTGAAGATAGGAATGTCCCACGGTCAATTCGCCGCCAACCATCGCGACCAGATAGCCGAGATCGGCGCGATGACCGACATGCGCCAGCCAGGGATGGTATTTTTCGTACACGTCCTGCCAGTTCGCGCCATGCATCTTGGCGTCATAAAAATATTCGCGCTGGATCCGCCATGATTCGCGAAAAATGTCGGCCCATTCCGCGCGCGGATCCACCAGCATTTGCAGATCGTCCATTTTGAGCGCACCTTCGCCGGGCTTCGCGGGATGATCGGTGGGCACCACGGCCCAACGTGCGCCGCCCGCCTGATAGAGCAGCTTCTTTTTGTCGCCGGAAAGCGAGTAGAATCGAACCCCTTCGGCAAAAGTGGCGGCCGCGCGCTCTTTCAACTGATATTTCTGCAAACGCTGGGGCGCGCCGGGAGCGGCGGCCTGCGTGTAAAAGATAGTGCCGGCGGCGCCTGCCGACAAATTACCGTAGTCGGCGGGCGGAACGTTCAGCGAAATGATTCGCTGCCCGATCTGGTCGAAATCGATCCGCACGCTGACGGTTTTCGAGGATTCGGCTGCCGGCGCGTGCCGCGGCTCGTCGCCGGTTTCGGGCAACAGCGGCGACGGCTCGCTTGCGCTCAACACAGCCAGATAGATCGCGCGCCGGACAGGCCGGTCGAGCGAACTCATTTCGAGCCATCCCGTTCGCGGACCGTAATCCGTGCTCGAGAGAAAGTAGAGATATTTTCCGCCTGCGTCGAATGCCGGGGAGACGGAATCCGCCAGCCCATCCGTGATCTGATACGTTTTCCCGTCCTCCATCGAGTACACGAAGATCGCGCGCAGATGGCTGGGCAGACCTTTCGCGTAAGCGACCCATTTCGAATCCGGCGCCCACACCGCATCGAATTGGCGCGAGGGATCGGGGAAAGGATCCGTATCGATCTTCGTCGTCTTTCCGCTCGAAAGTTCGACGCGCCATAGATTACGGTGATTGTCCTGAAGCAGCATCTGCGCGCCATCGGGAGACCATTCGGGCGCGGAGAAAAATGCGGTGGAGGGCAGCGTGATGCTGCGCGGCTTCGCGTTCCCCGCCGGATCGCCGATCATCAGCTCATATTCGCCGCTGGCATCCGACAGCCACGCGAGCTGAGTCCCATCGGGCGACCATACCGGCGTGCGTTCGTGCGCGGCGGGGCTCTGCGTCAAATTTCGGGTATCGCCCTTTTCCACCGGAACCGTGAAAATGTCGCCGCGCGCTTCAAACGCCGCACGCACGCCGGTGGGAGACAGGGCGGCGGCGCGAACCATCTCCGCCACTTTCTTGAACTGCGGATGCGCCCACGGCAAATCGCCCTTCACCTCGATATTGACCTGATGCGATTGACCGGTCTTCAAATCCAGCAAATGAACGTAACCGGCCTGTTCATACACGATCGCGTCCGCTCCGGCCGACGCATTCATGATGTCGAAATCGTCGTGCCGGGTGAGCTGTTTGAGCTGTTTCGTGTCGAGATTGTACGAGAACAAATTGGCCGTGAAATTTCGGTCCGAGATGAAATAAACGCTGTTGCCGACCCACATCGGACCGGTGTCATTGCTGTTTTCCCAGGGCAGTTTCTCAACCGACGCATTGGCAAGATTCATTAGGCGCACGGGTTGCGTTCGCCCGCCGCGATAGTGCCTCCACATGCTGGTCTCGTTCCAGTCCGGCATGAATGCGGGAGTGATTTCCTGGTACGCGATGCGGCGTCCGTCGGGAGCGTAGGCGACACTCGCGCCGCGCGGAAGAGGAAGCGCTTCAGGCATGCCGCCCTGGGCTGCGATGGTCCAGAGGCGGAAATAGGACTCCTGGGGTTGGGAATCCCGTGCGGAGGCAAACACAACATGGCTGCCATCGGGAGTCCAACCGCGCGCGTGATCGGCGCCCGGATGATAGGTGAGCCGTCGCGGCTCCCCACCCGCGGCGGGCATGAGATAGACATCGGTGTTGCCCGCGACGGTCGACGTGTAGGCGATTTGCGATCCGTCGGGCGAGAAGTATGGTTCGTTTTCAGGGCCGGGTGTCGAGGTCAGCCGGCGAGCCTGGCCGCCGCCGCGCGCGACGATCCACAGATCGCCGGCATATTCAAATGCAATCGAGTCCCGGCTGACGGTGGGATGCCGCAGCACCCGCGTGCCCTGGGCCGGAAGCAGCGGGAGAAAAGCGAGAGCGAGAACAGGAACCAGCCATCGAGTGCAATTCATGTGTAGATTTTTAGAAACCGAGCTTCAGCGCCAGTTGCATGACGCGCGGATTGACGGAGGTTGTCAGAATTCGTCCGAAGGCCGCCGAGTTTTCGGCCAGCGTCGGATTCGCGAAATTCGCGTGATTCAGCAGGTTGAAGGCTTCGGCGCGAAAATCGACATGGAGGCGCTCTTTCAGGACGGGGAATTTCTTGATCACGGAAAAATCAACGTTCGCCTGACCCGGTCCGTCGATGATGCCAACGCCCGAATTTCCAAACGTGGTCCCCTTGCCATCGGCGCCGATGATCGGAAACGCATTGGGGAAACAGCTCTTATTGAAGTAGCCATTCAGATTTTGCTTCGCCGATCCGGGCGTAACCAGTTGCGAGTACGTACATCCGGGCGCGATTTGCGCGCGGTCGCTGGTAATCCCGAAAACGTTGCTCGGGTTGGTCTCGGTAATCGTCAGCAGCTGGCCGGTCTGGAAGGTCGCAACGGTTCCCACTTGCCAGCCGCCCAGCAATTCTCCCGCGAGTGAATTGAGATTCTTGGGACCGGGCAGCGCATAAACCGCGCTCAGTACGAAGCGCTGGGGACGGACGAATCCGTCGGGACCGTAGCGTTGGCGCGGATCGTTCTGATTGCCCGTCGCGCTGCCGCCGTTGGCGCCATTGGCGGCATTGGAATCGGTCGACATCAGTTTCGACCAGGTGTAGGCCGCCAAAAACTGGAGCCCATGGCTGAATCGCTTCTCCAGGCTGACGTTCAAAGCGTTGTACCAGGCTGCCCCCGACGGCTCGATATCCGTCAGCGCGCTGGAGGTGAAACCCTGGAACGGAACGCGTTGCGCGATATTGGCGACCGTGTTGGTGGTGACGCCGCGAATCGGGTCGCTCGCGCTCGCCAGGTCCGCCTGATTGATGGATCGCGAGCGCAGCAGGTGCAGGTCCCGCGAGCCGGTATAGGAGACGTCCAAAACCAGGTCTCGCATCACCTGGGTTTGCGCTCCCAGGCTGTAGCGGTTGACGGTGGGCGGCCGAAGATACTGGTCGAGAATGGTCAGCGAGCGCGCGGTGGTGGGCGAATACGGCGCAAACACCGGGAGCGTCGTCGCGGCCGGAAATGGATTCGCGAACGTCAGATTGGCCGACGCCGCTCCGGCCAGATTGTTCAGCAGTGCGAACGGCGGAGCGGTCAGCAATTGAATAAAGGGTTGACCCGTGGTGCGCTGATGATACATCCCATAGCCGCCGCGCACGACCACCCGGTCCGTATGCGGCACCTGCCACGCAAATCCCAGGCGAGGGTTCCAGGTATTCTGTCCGGCGATGCGGGTCCCGGTCGCTGTATCCAGTTGTGTGACGCCGGGCGGGACGGTTCCGGTGTAATTCGAAGGCACGGTGAAGCCCGCGAGTGTCCCCGCCGCGGGAGGATTTCGATTCGCCAGGGTATAGTCGAAGTCCCCGTTGCGGCCCAGAGCATCGCTCACGTTGCCAAGACGCTCAAAGCGCAGCCCCATATTCACAGTGAACCGGCGTGACACTTTGAAATCGTCCTGGACAAAAAGATTGCTGTCCCAGACGCGGAAGGCTCGATCGAAGAGTCCCGGGAGATCGATGGTTTGAAATACGTTGCCGGCGCCGCCGAGCAGCACGTCGGGAAAGCCGAGAAATACCAGGCCGGCAATGTAATGGAACTGCTCGATATTGTCCTGGCTCTGCTCGATCCCGCCGCCGAACCGAAGAATGTGGCGTCCCCAGGTATAGGAAAGCGTGTCCTGAAGGATGTAGTGATTCTGAACCACCTTGATGGTCTGCCCGTTGCCGCCCAGCGTCAAAGCGCCGTTGATCAGAATTTCGGGAATGTTGTTGTCGTAGGCGGGCGCGGTCACTCCGAAATCGGAGTAGCTGACCGGCTCGGATTGCTCGGTAAACACCCACTGCCGGTGATAGCCAACCTCGAATTCGTTCACCAGCAGCGGGCTGAAGATGTAGGTGTGGGACAGCGTCGTATTCACGAACCGGTTGGGATTGAGCACGGGCCAGCCCGGCGCGGTCGGGCCGCCGAGGTTCGCAGCCGGAAAAGTGGTTGCCTGATCGCTGTTGGCGAGAAACAGGCGATAGGAGATGCGGCTCTTCGCCGTCGGCACATAATCGGCGTTCGCCATGTACTGATTCTCGTTGAACGAGCAGGCGCTGCTATAAACCGATGAGCCCTGCACTCCGAAGGGCTGCGAAGGATCGATCCGCTGCGGCGACGGAATCGCATACTGGCCGCTCGGAAGCTTGAGATTCAGCAGGGCCAGACCCTGCGGACTGATGTTCGATCCGTCGGCCGCGATCGCCACGCCGTTGAGACCCTTTTGTCCGGCAAACAGCTTTCCGAGCGCGCCGCGCGACCGGTCGTCGGTGAAGCCCGGCTCCACAAAACTGGTGGAGCACGATGTGCTGACGCCATTCAACTGGCGGGTCCCCTGATATGAGCCGAAAACGAACAGCTTGTCCTTGATCACCGGGCCGCCGATGGTTCCACCGAACTGATTCTGGCGAAGCAAGGCCCGTTTCTGACCGGCCCGGTTGAAGAAGAAATCGTTCGCGTTCATCTGCTCGTTTCGGAAGAATTCCCAGAGCGAGCCATGCAGCGAGTTGCTGCCGCCTTTCGTAATCACGTTGATGTTCGCGCCGCCATTTCGCCCATAGCTGGCGTCGTACTGCTGCGTCTGCACGCGGAACTCCTGAATCGTGTCGGGATTCGGAATCGCGACGCCGCCGCTGAAGCTGCCGCTGTTCTGGATGTCGTTGGCCCCGACGCCGTCCATCTGATAGTTGTTGTCTTTGACCGACGACCCGCCGGTGGAGAAGTTGCTCAAGCCTCCATTGCCGCGGCCCAGGTCGGTTGCGTTGTTGATTTCGGCCGAGACGCCGGGATTCAATCCGATGATCTGCGTAAAATTGCGCGCGGCCAGCGGAAGCTCGACCACCATCTTTTCGCCCGTGACGCGCCCGAGCGCGCTCGATGCCGTTTGCAACTGCTCGGCGTCCGAGGCGACCGTGATCTGCTCGCTCACCGTGCCGACTTCCAGTTTCGCGTTCAAGGTGGTGGTGTCCGCGACGCTCACGCGGATCGAGGGATAGCTGAGCAGCTTGAATCCGGACTTGGAGACCTCCACCCGATAAAGGCCGGGTGGAAGCAGCGAGACCAGATAGCTGCCGCTCGAATTGGACACCGTGGTCCGCGTTTCCCCGTTCTCGACATTGGTGACCTTCAGCTCGGCCTGCGGGACGACGGATCCGGCGGGATCGGTCACCACCCCGGTGATCGCACCCGTGCCTCCGGTTTGAGCCAGAAGGCCCAGCGCAGTCAGAACGAGGACCAAAAAGCATCGCGCACTGCAATAAGAGACGTGAGACACAAGACTCTCCTTTCAGATGCGAGAAGGGCACGCCTGAAACACCAGTTTCAACCCCATCCACACGGCGAACCGCGCCCATTCGAGCAGTGAAGCGATTCTGAAACATTTGATTCACGTTGTCAAGGGCGTAAAACGAAACTCAAGAAACACATGTTTCTTCCCAAACAAAGATTGACAATCGTATTTCTTTCGGCGATGCTTGGGGCGATGCGGTCGGACACCTCGCGCCGTAACGGCAGAGCGAAAAACGAAAACCTGGCCGTCCGGATGACGGGCTTAAGCGATCGCCGTCAACAGATCATCCGGCCGGTGCTGGCCAATCCGCGTGAATTTGTTCTGCTGAGCGTGCGCGACCTAGCCAAGGCGCTCGCGACCGACGCCGCCACGATCGTTCGCATCGTCCGCGGAATGGGCTTCGAGAATTACCGCGCCTTCCAGCATCATCTGCACGAAGCCTCAATTGCCTACGCCACCTCGCTCGACACGATGCGGGCGAGCGTCGCCGGCAAAAATGGAGCCGCCCAGGGCGCGCGCGAGTCGATCGACCAGGATTTGAAGAACCTCAGCGCATTAAGAAGCAGCGTGGATCTGGAGCAGGTGGCTGCCGTCGCCGCCATGCTGCATTCAGCCAGACGAATCCTCATTCTGGGGGGAGACGCCGCCACCGCTTTGGTCTTGTTTTTCGAATACTCGCTGACACTGCTCGGCCTTCCGGTTTTTGCGGGCACGGGGCATGGCCGGATCGGGCACCTGACACGCGCCGCGAACAAGAAGGATGTCGTTTTCGCAATCAGTTTCCGCCGCGGCCTGCGCATGACGGTGGAAGGCCTCGAGCAGGCTCGCGAAAAGGGCGCCTATTGCGTCGCCATCGCGGACACGTTGCTGTCGCCCTTGGCGCGCGTCGCGCATCGCTGCTTTATCGCCGCCGCCGAAACACCCTCTTTCGGAGTTTCCTACGTGGCGCCCATGGCGATCCTCAACGCGCTGGTGGCGGAGTGCGCCAACGTCCGCCGGAGCCAAACCCTCAAATTGCTGGCCGAGGTGGACGCGGAACAGCGGTCCGGCTCGCGATGGTATCTCCATGAGCCGGACTGAAGCCGCACCGGACGCTTTGACCATCCGCTCCTGCGAATCGCACGAGGATCGGGCCGTGTGCGTCGAGCTGCAGCGGCGCATCTGGAACTTCGACGACATAGACCTGGTATCGGCGGCGATCTTTGTGGTGGCTCAGCATAGCGGCGGACACGCCTACCTCGCGTTCCATGGCGAGAATGCCGTTGGCTTCGCACTCGCATTTTCGGGTGACCGGGACAGGCGCCGGTACCTGCACTCCCACATGGTCGGCGTTGTTCCGGAGTATCAGGACCAGGGCGTGGGGCGCCTGCTCAAATTGCACCAGCGCCAGGAAGCGCTTCGCGCCGGAATCCCGCTGATCGAGTGGACTTACGATCCGCTCGAGTTGCGCAACGCTCACTTCAATATCGCGCGCCTGGGAGCGATCGTCCGCCACTACATTCCGGACTTCTATGGCGAATCGACCAGCCCGCTGCATGGAAATTTTCCGACCGACCGGTTCGTGGCGGAATGGCAACTGGAGTCCGGCCGGGTCGAAGCGGCTCTTGCGGGTAAAAGCGAGCCGAAAGCCGGAGCGGGCGTCGAAGAAATTTCTATCCCCTCCGGGATTCGCGAACTGAAAAAAGACGACGCCGGTCGTGCACGCGAGATTCAGGCGGAATTGCGAAGCCGCTGCACGGATCTGTTTGCGCGCGGCTACGCGGTCACCGGATTTCGTCGCGAACCGGAGCGCGGCGTTTACGTATTGGAGCGTTATGAAGATTGAGCGGATCGATCTACGCGAAATCCACATGCGCCTGCGCGCGCCTTTCGAGACCAGCTTCGGCACGATGCAGAATCGGCGGATCCTGCTGCTCCAGGTGCATGCCGACGGCATCTCCGGTTGGGGCGAGGGAACCGCGACCGAGGGACCCTTCTATATCTCGGAAACGATCGACACCACGTGGATGATGCTGCGCGATTTCATCATTCCCCGCGTGCTCGGAAAGCAGATCGAGGGCCCGCGGGACGTGCCCGAGCTGCTGCGGCCGATTCGAGGAAATGAGATGGCCAAGGCGGCGCTGGAGACCGCGGTGTGGCACCTGGAATCGGTCGCGCGCGGTCTGCCTCTTCATCAAGCCCTCGGCGGTACGTTGCAGGAGATTCCCTGCGGCGTTTCGCTTGGGATCCAGACCACGATCGACCGGATGCTGGCGATGGTGGAGCGGGAGGTCTCGGCCGGATATCAGCGCATCAAGCTGAAGATCAAGCCCGGCAAAGACATCGCCGTGCTTCGTGAAGTCCGCCGCCGGTTTCCGAAGATCAGGCTGAGCGTGGATGCGAACTCCGCCTATACGCTGGCGGACGCGAATCACCTGAAGCAATTCGACGAACTTGACCTGCTCATGATGGAGCAGCCGCTCGAATGGGACGATATGCACGACCACGCGCGTTTACAGGCGCAGATCGCAACGCCGCTGTGCCTGGACGAATCCATCCACAATTCGCGCCACGCTCGCGCGGCTGTGGAGATGGGTGCCTGCCGCGTCGTGAATATCAAGCTGGGCCGCGTGGGCGGGCATGCGGAAGCGACGCGCATTCAAGCTTACTGCGCGGGCGCCGGAGTGCCGGTGTGGTGCGGCGGCATGATCGAAGCAGGTATCGGCAGAGCACACAACATCGCGATGTCGACGCAGCCCGGTTTCATTTGGCCCGGCGACGTATCGGCCAGCCAGCGCTATTGGGAAGAGGACATTATTGAGCCGGAGGTCGAGGTGACTCCGCAAGGCACGATTCACGTGCCGCAAAGCCCGGGACTCGGCTATGAAATTCGCGAACGGCGGATCCACGAACTCACCGTGCGCCATGAAAGCCACTCTGCGCTGCCGGAATCGGCGGCCGTACTCAAGTAAGGAGGAAATGCATGCGATCGATCGTGTTCCTGACCATGGCCCTCGCTTTTGCGCGCGCAGACGCGCAAACGATGACCGCTTCGGACGTAGAAGCGTTTCTCGACGGAGTGCTGCCGCTGCAATTGCAGCGTGAGGACATCGCCGGCGCCGCGGTGGTCGTCGTCAAGGACGGCAAGATTCTGTTCTCGAAAGGATACGGCTATGCGGACGTCGCACAGCGCAAACCGGCGACCGCCGACGCGACGCTGTTTCGCCCCGGCTCGATTTCGAAACTGTTCACGTGGACTTCGATCATGCAATTGGTCGAACAGAAAAAGCTCGATCTCGATCGCGATGTGAACGAATATATCGATTTCAAGATCCCCGCGACCTATCCGCAGCCGATTACGCTGCGCAACATCATGACGCACACGCCGGGCTTCGAGGAAGCGATCAAGGATCTGTTCGTCGCCGAGCCGAAAGATCTCAAACCGCTCGGCGAGTACCTGAAGGCCTCGCTTCCGGAGCGGGTTTTTCCTCCCGGAACCACCCCGGCGTATTCGAACTACGCGACCGCGCTTGCGGGCTACATCCTCCAACGGGTGTCGGGCGAGTCGTATGAAGATTACGTCGAGCGGCACATCCTGCAACCGCTCGGGATGGCGCGCACGACCTTCCGTCAGCCTCTTCCGGAGGCGTTGCGGCCCATGATGTCGAATGGGTACCAGGTGGCGTCGAAACCCGCGAAACCGTTCGAAGTCGTGCAGGGGTGGCCTGCCGGGAGCTCTTCGACGACTGCCACGGACATGGCGCGCTTCATGATCGCGCACCTTCAGGACGGACAATATGACGCGGTCCGGATTCTTCAGCCGGAGACCGCGCGTCTGATGCATTCGGCTCAATTCGTCGCCGTGCCGCCCCTGAACTCGATGGCCCTGGGCTTCTACGAAGAGACCCGCAACGGGCAGCGCATCATCGGTCATGGAGGCGACACGGTTTGCTTCCACAGCGATCTGCACCTGATTCCGGCGGCCGGTGTGGGCTTTTTCATTTCCTATAACAGCGCCGGAAAAGGTGAGATCAGCCCGCGCTCGGCGGTTTGGGAAAAATTTCTCGATCGCTATTTCCCCTATCGCACTCCCGAAGCAACCCCGCCGGCCGACGCAGCCCGCGACGCGCAGGAAGTTTCAGGCAGCTACCAAGTGAGCCGCCGGCCGCAAACGTCGATTCTTTCCTTTATTTCAGCCGCCAGCGTTACCAGCGTTTCCGTGAACAGCGACGGCACCATCAGCACCGGAGATCGCCAACTCAGCGGCCAACCCAAACATTTCCGCGAAGTCGCGCCGCTGGTGTTCCGCCAGGAGAACGGACAGGATCGTGTGGCGTTCCGCAAGGACTCTTCCGGCAGGATGATCATGGGCGTCGACTTTCCCTTCATGGTTTTCGAGAAGACGCCGTGGTATGAAAGCGGCCCGTTCAACAAGGCCATCATCTTTGGAACGCTCGGCGTGCTGGTGTTGATAGTCGTGCTGTGGCCGGTCGGCGCGATCGTCCGCTGGCATTACGCGCGGCCCCTCAAGCTCGCGCCGGGCGACGGCCGGATTCGATGGCTGGTGCGGCTCGCGTGCCTGGCGATGGTCGCTTTCGCTCTGGCCTGGGTCAGTTTGCTTGCCTCTCTGGGCGATCCAGGCAAGCTCACCGACGCGCGTGACCCGCTTTTCCGGATGATCCAGATTGTCGGATGGCTGGGAGTGATCGTCGGAATCGCCGCACTCTACGACGGATGGCGCGCGCTTCGCGATTCGGAGCGTTGGTGGTGGAGCCGCGTCTCCGCGATAGGCGTCGCAGTCGCGTGGGCCGGGTTCACGTGGTTCGTGTATCACTGGCACATGCTGCGCTTCAGCTTGAAGTATTAACTCGACTTTTCGCGGCGCCGGCTCATGTTATACTCCCACCGCAGTCAGGCGGTTGATGTCTGGAGGTCTCGATGCGCGTTTTGACATATCTTTCAGGAATCGCGATTGCGGCAGCGGCTCTGCTCGTGAGCCCCGTCCTTGCCGCGCCGCCCGAGGTGCCCGCTTACCAGCGATTTCTTAGCCCGGCGTCGCCGCAGGAAGTGGTGGCCGCGCGGAAAGCCGATCGCATCGCCTGGGTGGATTATGCCGAAGGCAAACGCAATGCCTACACCGCCGCGGCGCCCTTGTTCAAACCGGTGCGTCTGACCAATTTTCAGAAAGACGACGGCATCATGATGTCTGAAATCCGGATCTCGGACGACGGCAGCACCGTTGTGTTCCTGCGTGGCGAGGGGCCGAACCGTGAAGGCTGGTCGCCCAATTCCTCCGCCGATCCCAACGGGCCGGAACACGCGATCTGGGCCGCCCATACCAACGTCGCGGGCGGCGCGTGGCGCGTCGTCGATGCCGCCAATCCCGAGATAGCGCCCGACGGCAGTTCCATTCTGTTCATCAGGAATGGACAGATTTTTCGAGTGAAGCTCTCCCCTGTGAAGCCGGCCAGCGAAGTCGATCGTGGAGAGAAAGCCTTCATCACCGAGTGGGGCGTGCAAAGCGACCCGAAATGGTCCCCCGACGGCCGAAAGATCGCGTTCGTCAGCACGCGCATCGATCATAGTTTCATCGTCGTGTACGATGTCGCGACGCGGTCCGTGAAGTACATGTCGCCAGGTGTGGACTTCGATACGTTGCCGATGTGGACGTCCGACAGCAAGCACCTGGTGTTCATGCGGCAGCCGGGCTTGCCCTTTGGGCAGCAGACACTGCAAATCGGAGCGGGAAGCGGCGCCGCCTACGCGGCCCCCACCGGTCGCGAACCCGAAGCAGGCCGCGGCGCGCCGTCGCCCGTGAAGCCGGTGGTGAATAATTCGCCGGGGCTGATGCGAGCCGCCTTCAAAGGTGGATATACCATCGCTTTCTACAAAGCCGACGTCGCCACCGGCGAGGCTCAGGAGATCTGGCACAACCAGCCCAACGACCCGATCGTGAGCAACCCTGCGAACATCCGGCTGGCCGGTGATTTACTCATCTTCCAGTACACCGCCCCAGGATCGGGCCGCGGAGGAAGAGGCGGGCGCGGCCGCGGAGGACCTGCAGGTCGAGCCGGAAACGCCCCCGAAGTTCCGCTGACTCCCGAAGCGGAGAAGCTGGCCAAGGACGAATGGGAGCGCTATTACGTTCTTCGCATCACGGACTCTTCCGCGCGTCCCGTATTGCTGACGACCACCGACGGCCTGATCGAAAATCAGACGTCGATCGCGCTTTCCGCCGACGCCAAGACTTTCTACTACTCGACGAACGCGAAGGACATCGAGCGGCGGCATGTCTGGGCTGTGCCGGCGGGCGGCGGCACTCCGGTGCAGATCACCACGGGTGAGGGCGTCGAGACATATCCGACTCCGCTCGCTTCGGGCAAATACCTGGCGACCCTAAGCGCCGACTGGAACATGCCGCAATCGATCGGTATGTGGAAGATGGCGGCAGAGGGCCCGGTCACCGCGGCGGCGCCGCAAAAAATCGTCTTTCCCACGTCCCTGCCAGGCTTTCCCAAAGACGCGCACGTCAAACCGGAAATCGTCCTGACCAAGGCCGACGACGGGCTGGAGATTCACAATCAGTTGTTCCTGCCGAAAGACCTGAAGCCGGGCGAGCGGCGGCCCGCAATCGTGTTTGTGCACGGCGGCCCCCCGCGGCAGATGATGCCCGCTTATCACTACATGCAGTTTTATCACTGGGCTTACGGCATCAATCAGTGGCTGGCGAACCAGGGTTATATCGTGCTGTCGATCAACTATAGACTCGGTGTCGGCTACGGCCGGTCTTTCCGCCAGGCAGCGAATAGCGGCGCGGCGGGTAACAGCGAGTATAAGGATGTCGTGGCCGGCGGCAAGTACCTCCAGAGCAGATCCGATGTCGATCCGAACCGCGTCGGGATCTGGGGATTGTCCTACGGAGGTTTGCTCACTTCGGAGGCTCTGGCGCGCAACTCCGATATTTTCAAAGCCGGTGTGGACATGGCGGGCGTGCACCTGGAGGGGAATTCGCTCGATCCCGAATCGGTCTCGTACAAATCGTCGGCGATTAGCGAAATTGACAAGTGGAAGTCGCCGGTGCTGCTGGTCCACGGCGACGACGACCGTAACGTTGGATTCTTGCAGACCGTCGGCCTGGTGCAACTGCTGCGCCAGCGCGATGTGTACTTCGAACTCATCGTCTTCCCGGACGACGTGCACGAGTCGCTTCAACACAGCCGATGGCTGTACACGCTTGGGCGCATGGAGACATTCCTGCACCGATTCCTATGGGAGAAATCGGCGACGTCGGGCAACTGACCCGGCGGCTTTTCGGGAGCGGTACACTGTTCGGCATGAGACGCGCGCTGTTGCTGGGGTTCTTGCTCCCGCTGCTGCTCTCCGCCCAAAAAATCTTCCCGCCCCTGCGAATCGCCGGCAATCTGTACTACGTCGGCGACAACGACCTTGCCAGCTACCTGGTGGTCACGCCGAAGGGCGACATCCTGATCAACACCGGCTTCGAGTATTCGGTGCCCGAGATTCAATCGCGCCTCAAGACTCTCGGATTCCACTTGAAGGACATCAAGATTCTGCTGGTCACTCACGCTCATAGCGATCACGCCGCGGGCGAAGCCAGAATGAAGAAGCTCACCGGCGCGAAAATGTTCGCGATGCAAGAGGAAGTGGATCTGCTTCAGACCGGTGGTAAAACCGATTACCTGTTTGGCAGCTCCGGCTGGTTCCCGCCGGTCAAGGTCGATCGCGCGCTGCACGACGGCGAAAAGATTGAATTAGGCGGCTTCGCGATCACCGCTTACCATCATCCCGGACACACCAAAGGCAGCGCCAGTTACGCCATGGAAATTGCCGACGCCGGCAGGACCTATCGCGTCCTGATCGCGAATCTCGGCAATATCAACGAAGGCACCGCGCTGCTTCACAATCCGAAATATCCGAAAATCGCGCAAGACTACGCCCGCACGTTTCAAGCGCAGAAAGAATTGCCTTGCGACATTTTCCTGACCTCTCACGCAGGCCAATTCGGACTCCTCGCCAAATGGCGTCCCGGCGATGCATACGATCCGGACCGTTTTGTCGATCCGGCCGGCTACGTCCGCGCAGTGGAACGGTCCGAGGTTCGTTACCTGCGCCAACTCCAGGAAGAGCGCGACGAAGAGCAAGCCTGGAAAGATCACCTGAAATTCAAAGACGTGACCCCGCAAAAATTCTGACGCGGGCCCAATCCAATCTGTTCTCCGGCAACTCTGCTCGCAGCGCTCTTAGCGCGGGCCGAGCCGTAGCCGGGCTCCCGGTTTGATCGACAGAAGACGCTCGCGATAGCCGGATCCGAAATCGGCCCCGATGCGGTACAACCCCGGCGCGAACGACAATTCGACGGGCAATGCTTCAACGGCAATCGCGTTTCCGTTCACTTTGAGCGACGCCGCCGACCCGGTTTCCAACAGGACGGTGCCGCGCACGATTTCGAGCGGCACATTCAGGTCCTGAACATCCGCTTTCACCTGCACCGTCTGCTGGATCTCGCGATAACCCGCAAGGTTGAGCCTCACCGGATATTCGCCCGCGGCCAAACGCACGGTGCAGGGAGTCTCGCACGAAGGATCCACGGCGGTCGCGAGGAACAACCGGGCTCCCGCGGGATCGCTGGTGACCTGCAGCGAACGCGCTTCGGACGAGCCGGCCGAGAGGTCCACGCTTTGCACGGCGCGAGGCGCGGGATTTTCGATTCGCGATTGCGTCGCCTCGCGCCACGGGTTTTCGCCCGGTAGCGATGGCGCGGTGAGCGCCGGCGGCGCCACGGAGGGCGGCGCGTCGAGCATAAAGGACGCCAGCAGTGCGACGGGCTCGGGATCCTCGACCAGCCTCGGCAATGGGCGCGTGTAAATTTCGAAGGGCTTGCGATCGACGGGCGGGATCATCGCCGCGATCCGGATCAGTTCGCGCGGGCCGGGTTCGTGGAAGAATTGATCCGCGTCGCTGCTAGCCGACGTCGCCGCCGGTTCGATCGCGGCGAGTTCCTTCAACATCGCGCGCGCCGGAGCCTCCACTTCGGGATCTTTGCTATCGCGCAAGCGGGCAAGCAGCGCGACGGCGTGTGGAGTATCGTCGCACAACAGCAGCGCCGACGCCGCGTCCAAGCCGTTTTCGACACGCGCGGGAATTCCGCTCCAGGCGGATTGATACAGCTCCGCCGATTTCGGATAGTCGCCCTGATCCGACGCTTTCTCCGCAGCGGCGCGAGTGGAAGCGTAGGAGATCTCCCGTTCCGCTGCCTTGCGTGCGGTTTCCAAGGCCTGCCGGACCGCCGGGTCGGCTGCATTGGCGATCGCGATTTCCAGAAATTTCGACGCTGCCTGATAGTTGGGACCGTCGCCGTTGATTGCAGCCAGCAGAGCCGGAGCCTCCCAGCGCTTCGGATCGATCCGGCCCAAATCCGCCAGCGCGGAGTCCGCTTCTCCGGGCGGCATCGAAGAAAGTTTCTGGAGCAATGGCAGCAGCGCTTCGTCATACGCGCGACGGCGCTTGCCCTCCGATGATTTTTCGAGCTTCGCGATCAGGCGCAACCGTTCGAGCTGCGGCGCGGCGGCCTTGCCGAGCGCGGGATCCAGTTTCGATGCTTCTTCGAGCGCCGCGACCGCATCGTCCCATTTCTCCGCGATCGCCGCGAGGATTCCAAGGTCGAAGGCTGCCGCGGCGTAGGTGCGATCCTCGAGTAACGCCTGGGCGAAGCCTCGCAGGCCGTCTTTCACATTGCGATTCGCGGACAGCTCCGTAAGCGTTGCCTGCAGGCGATGTCTTGCTGCATCGCGCGGAGACGCATAGGGCGTATTCGGATCCACCGGCGCCAGCGGCGGCACCGAAACGGTCACCGATGAAGGCGGCTGCGGTGGCGGCAGAGGATCCTGAGCCCCTGCGACCGCGGCGGCGAATACAAACAGCAAGGATCTCATCGCTTCGCTCCGGCGCAGGAAGCCAACAGACGATCCATTTCGGTTTGCAGAGCTGCGGTGTCCTGCGCCGCGTCCGATTTCTTTTCCGAGCCGGGAAGGACGGCCTCCAGCAGATCGCTCCGGTTCTGCTGCGCCACCACAGGCCCGGTTGCCGGAGCCTTGAACCAGTTCGTGGCCAGGGCCAGCATCGCGGTTTCGGAAGTCGAATCCTTCCTGGCGGGACCGGTCTTAATGCCGAGCCGCGCGCGTATCTCGGCAATGCGCGCCGACGCTTCGGGCGAGCATCCGTCGCCCGCCAGGCGCCGCACGTTGCTGTCGCGAATCGTGTTCAGATTTTCGGTGGATGAAATCAGCGCGTCAAAAGCGCTCGAACCGGGGTCGCGCGCGGGAGCCTCCGCCTTGCGGGCTTCTTTTCGCGCCGGCGCGGAATCGACGATGGTGCGCTTCGGCGCGTCGTTCTGCGCGTGCACGGCGATGCTCACAAAGATCAGCCCGGCAAGTATGCGCATGTTAGTGCTTCCCCTTGTCTTCGTCGAAGAAGAGAACTTTACGCGACCGGCCGTCGAGCGTGTGGTCCGCATCGGCCGACGCCTCCACCATGTGTCCTTGCTTGTCGTACTTATATTCGATGTGCGAGGAGCCGCCCTGCCCTGAAATCTGCTCCGACGTCAGCCGGTCGCCCGAATAATTCAGCGTGCGCGAATAAACCACGGCGCCGGATTCATCGCGGCCCGCGACTCGCGTCAGGCGCTGGCCGTCCCAGGTGAAATCGAGGCGCGGCGCGTTCGGCGCGTCCAGTTCCCAGGCGTGCGCGATGCGGCCTTCGTCGTCGTAATCGAGTTCGAACAGATGGATGCCGTCCCAGGCGAACGGGTGAAAATATTTGTTGCCCGAAAATCCAACGGCCGCCCGCTTCCCCGTGACCTTGAAGGCCAGCCGCGTATCGAGCCGCGGGCTGTTCCACAGCGTGAGAAATCCCTCCGCGGAGCCGCCTTTGGGATCGGAAACCACCGAATAATTCTGCGACGGGATCAGCGGCTTCGATACATTCAACGACGCGAATCCGCTGATACCGGACATCCGGCCCGAGCCGGCCAGGCGGCTGAGGATCGCGGAATTGCCCGCGCCTCCGATGCCTCCGAGCGAACCGAGGCCCGCCATGTTGGGAAGTCCGCCCCCCATGGGCAGACCCCGCAGGCCTCCACCTGCGAGGCCGCCCAGTCCTCCTCCGAGTTTTGTCATCGCGCCCAGTCTGCCGATGTTGCTCAGCGCGCCCAACGCGCCGACGCCCGCGAACGGCCCATACACTCCAACCCCGGGAATCGAGATCGGAATGCGGCGGCTCTCCACGCGCGCGCTCTCCTTGCTGACTTTGAGAATCTGCGGCGCGTCATCGTAATAGTTGAAGAAAAAATCGTTGGTTTCACGAGCGGCGGTTTTCCAATTCACGGTGGTGGAAATTCCCGCGCCCGAGGCGACCGCCGCGCCCATCAGCCGCGCGATGTTTCCCCCGGTCTGCTTCTCTTCGTGTTTGGCGTGTACCGATCGCAACTGATTCTCCGACCATTCATAAAGCACGGTGAGATGATCCGATGCCTCGATCTTCGTCACCTTGGTTTGAAACGCGAGGCTGACGGGGTCGTAATACACGCCCGCACCGACCGGCGCGCCGGAAAACCAGCTCGCGGCTCCCTTTTCCGCTTTTTTGGGCTCCTGCTTTTCTTCCGCGGCGGCCGCGGACGCCTGTAACAATTGCATCGCCATCAGGCGTTGCTCGCGATCGCCTTGCGCGGAGTCCGTGACTTCGAGGAACCGGCGCAGCAGCGGCTCGGCCGTCGCGCAGTGGCGAAGCACGCAGGAGTTCGCGGCGGCGAAATACAGGAATTCCGGATTTTCGTTGTCCAGCTTCAGTCCTTCGGCCGACGACTCAAGCGCGGTGGCGAAACGCTGCTGATCCAGGTCGTTCTCGATTTCTGAGCGCTTCTTGCCGAGCGAACTTTCGATCGTGTACTGCACCGAGGCGCGGAGTTTTTCGCCCTCCGCGAAATCCTGCGCGGTAACCGCGATCCCGTCGAAGTTGTCGAGTTGCGCCAGCGCCTTTCCGAAATCGCCGCGCGCCACCGAAAGGCGCGCCTGAAGCAGCGTCAGCCGGGGCTCGTCTTTATCCGTCAATTCCGCGTCGTGAAGGGTGTGTTCGGCCTCGGCGATCTTGCCGTCGTTCATCTGCTGCTCGGCCAGCAACAGTTTGCGCTGCAGCTGGACCTGCTCCGGCGACCGCGGATCGATATTGCGACGCGTCTCGGCGAACTTCTGCACGGAAAGGCGCGCCGCCTCCAGCCGGACTCGCTCCAACAGATCGTCCGCCTCTTTAAGTTTCGGATCGCGCCAGTGGGCGATCAGCAGGTGCCGGATCGCGCCCATGTAATCGCCGTTCGCCTGCAAGGTTTGCGCGGTTCGGACATGCCTCACCGCGCTGGCTCGCATATGCACGGCGCGCGCCTTGGCG
>JAIQFJ010000462.1 GCA_020073325.1 Terriglobia bacterium
AAGGAACATGGGAAGTTATCGGTTCGGACTCGCGCCGGCTACATCGAGGAAGGAGAAGCACAGACGCGCAAGGACGCGAAATAGACTCCCGGGACAGCCCTGCATTGTTTGAAACGTGACGCCTGTGATATGATCGGACCGCTTCCGTATTCATGAAGGGCGGGCAGAGCTATCCTCTTCCGGCTTACATTCGCGGCGCTTCTGTCAGCGCCGATTGCCTGCGCCGCGCGGCCGGCGCTTGGCGAGTGCTTTAAAGTCCACGCGCTGCTCAAAATGGATCAGGACCACTATTGGGCGAACTGGTCCAATGCCTGTCCTTACACGGTCGATTCCGTCTATGTCATGGTCGAGTTCCTGGACCGCTCCCGAACACTGCTGGGGGACGGCGTATGGGCGCTGCATTTTGTACTTCCGGGCACTCACCGGGTGACCCGATTTACCGCGCCGCGAGACATGCCGGACTTCGATTCGGTTCGCGTTCAAAAAATCACCTCGAGTTCTGAGGAGGCGCTGCTGAAACTGCCGCGCGTCCCGGATCGACCCGCAGTGGTGAAAGTGGAGCGGTCCGCTCAGGCCACTGCGGAGCCGGGCGCGGATTCGCTTTCCGCCGGCCAGCATCACCGGCTCGGACGCAAATTGCTGGAGAGCGGGAATTACAGGGCCGCCATCGCCGAGTTCACAGAGGCGATCCAAATGAGGCCGGATTTTTCCCTGGCCTATAACGCGCGGGGATTTGCGCTTTACATGGCGCGCGATTATCGCTCGGCGCTCGTCGATCTGGACGCGGCGATCCGCCTGGATCCAAATTATGTGAACGCCTATCAGAATCGAAGCCACGCGCGAAAAGCGATGGGAGACCTCCGCGGCAGCACTGCCGACATCCAGGCGATCCGCGACTTATTGGGGAACTCAAAGCGCTCGGCGCGATGAACCCGCGCGAGTCGATTGTCTTCTCAGATCACGGCACCCAGGTTTGAGGAGAGTTCGCGGCTTAGCCAGGCACGGGCAGCGCGCCATTGCCGATCTACTGTCCGCGGCGCGACGCCGTTCAGGTCCGCAATCTCGTCGATCGAAAACCCTCCGAAAAAGCGCATTTCCGCGATTCGGGCTCTGCGCTGATCGAACTGGTCCAGCCGTTCCAGGGCGCGGTGGAAGTCCAAAAGTTGCGCCGGATGATCCAGGGCGACCGCCATCGCATTCTCCAGCGGGACCATGACTTTATCCCCTCCGCGTTTTTCTGCACTCGCGGCCCGGGCATGATCGACCAGGATGCGGCGCATCAACTGCGCGGCCATTCCGAAGAAATGGGCTCGATTTTCCAGATTCCACTCGCGCTGCTCGACCAGCCGCAGCCATGCCTCGTGAACCAGGGCGGTGGGTTGCAGCGTGTGATCGAGGCGCTCCCTGCGCATGCAGGAGCCGGCCAGGCGGCGAAGCTCGTCATAAACCAGAGCCACCAACTGCTCCCTGGCGCCCGTGTCGCCCGCGCTCAGCCGATGCAGGAGTTGCGTGACCTCGCCAGGAGATGCTGCCATAACTGGATCGAATCTACTGGATTATACCCGCCTTGCCCTATAATCGTGAGAACCCATTCACGCAGGGAAAGCAGAGGAGGTTTTCCTTGTCACCGCAACGATGGCAGCAGATCGCAGCCATATTCGAGGAAGCGCTCGAGCTGAAGTCGGAAGAGCGCGGAGCATTCCTGGCGAAAGCCGGGTCAGATGACCCCTCCCTTCGGATGGAAGTCGAATCCCTGTTGTCGGAAGACGAGCGGCAAAGCGACCTGCCGCCGATCCTCGACACAGCGGCCATGGTCGGCCAACGCATCGGTCCCTACCGCATCGTGCGCATCATCGGAGAGGGAGGAATGGGCGCTGTCTACGAAGCCGTGCGCGACGATCAGGAGTTCGACCGGCAAGTCGCAATCAAGCTGCTTCGGCCTGGCCTCTTGTCCCGCCGGCTCATCCAGCGATTCAGGCTGGAGCGCCGGATTCTTGCAAAGCTGAATCATCCGAACATCGTGGCTCTGCACGACGCCGGTACAGCGCCGCTCGGCCAGCCCTACCTCGTCATGGAGTACGTGGACGAGGGAGTGCCGATCGATGTGCACTGCCGGGATCGCGCTCTCGGCGTGAATGATCGGATTCGTCTCTTTCAAAGCGTCTGTCACGCGGTGCAGTACGCGCATCAGAACCTGATCGTACATCGCGATCTGAAGCCGCAAAACATCCTGGTGACAGCGGACGGCAAGGTCAAGCTCCTCGACTTCGGTATCGCCAAGCTGATGCCGGAGACGGCCAGGGAGGATGACCTCGATCTGACGGTCTCAGGATTTGCCCCGGTCACTCCGATGTATGGAAGTCCCGAGCAGGTTCGAGGCGAGCCGATCACCACATCCAGCGACGTGTATTCGCTGGGCGTCATCCTCTACGAGTTGATGACGGATGCCAAACCGTACGGACCTCTCCGCTGGACGGAATTGCAGCGGGCGATCTGCGAAACCGATCCGCCAAACCCCAGCGTGGCAGTGCGGAAATCGGCAACCAAGAGCGCGGCAGGAGAAAACGAGAAACTTGCAACGCGGCTCGCCGGCGACCTGGATGCAATCGTCATGAAGGCTCTGCGGAAGGAGCCGGGACAGCGCTACCAGTCGGCCGCGGAACTCCAGCAGGATTTGGAGAGGCACCTGGAGGGTCAGCCGGTGCGGGCGCGCCGCAACACGTTCCGTTATCGCGCCGGCAAGTTGATGAAACGCCATCGACTCACGCTTGCCGCCGCCGTCGCAGTGGTTCTCTCGCTGACCGGCGGTTTGATCGCGACGCGCGTCCAGGCGCATATCGCCCAGGCACAACGGGAACTGGCCGAACGCAGGTTCGCGGATATCCGCCGGCTGGCAGATTCGTTTCTGTTCGAATTTGACGGCGCCATCTCGGAACTGGCGGGGTCGACGAGCGCACGGCAATTGGTGGTTCGCAAAGCCCTCGAATACCTCAGCGCGCTGGCGAAGGACGCGCAAGGCGATGTCCAACTTCAGAGCGAAGTGGCCACGGCATACGAGCGCGTCGGCGATATTCAAGGGAATCCGATGATGGCCGACCTGGGGGATCGCGCCGGGGCGTTGCGGAGTTACCAGGAGGCGCTCAGGATCTGGACCTCGATTTCCGCCGGGAAAACGAGAGCCGCGGAGGCGGCGAGCCGAATCGCACTACTGCATCAATCGGTGGGAGACGTGCTTTCCGAGGATCAACGGAATGAGGAGGCGCTGGCCGAATATCGGACGTCCCTGGACATTCTGGAGAAGCAGTCTCCGCAATTATCGGAGCCGAAGATCGTCGTGGAAAGCCGCATTGGGACCGAATTGGCCAAACTCGGCCGTGTCGAGGAAGGGGTCCAATGGAGCGAACGCGCGGTGAAAGCGGGGCGTGTGCTCCTGAGCAGCGGCATGAGTGAAAACACCAGGCATGATATGTCGATCATCTACGCTCGGGCCGGCAAGGCTCTGCTGCGTGCCGGTGCGTTCGATGCCGCGGCGGATATGCATCGTGAAGAAGTGAGCCTGTGTGAAAGCCTGGCGGCGGCAGCGGCGCCCGAAAAGAACGCCCATTACCGGCGAGATCTGGCGCTGGCGTATCGGAATCTGGGGGATGCCTTCGCCCGCCAGAGTCAATTGAAGGCCGCGTTGGAATTGTATGAACGGACCAGGCCGATGGACGAAGCGCTTCTCCGGGTCGACCCCGCCAACTCCCAGATCCGGATGGAGCTGGGCGTGGCGTTTTCAAAAGAGAGCGCCGTCCTCGAGCGCCTGGGAGATTTACGCCGCGCGGAACAGGCGCTGCGCCACGACCTCGAATTGGGCGAGAGGCTGCTGAAAGACGATGCTTCCAGCTCGGCCTACCGCCGCATGTACTCGCTCAGCCTGTTTCAAATGGGCAATCTGTTGCGGAAACAGAGCCGCACGGGCGAAGCGCGCCGCTGTTATCTCCGGCAAGTGGAAATATTGACACCGATCAGCAACCCGGCGGATCAAGCGACTCAGAAACAACTACTGAACTGCTATCGAGCGTTGGGGGAAATCGAACGCGATCGAACGACCGCGGCAGAATACCTGAATAAGGCTCTCGCGATCGCGCAGAGCGTTGGAGACGAGGGCGCCGGCGCGGCTGTTCGCCGCACACTCGCCGCCCTTCCGGAATAGCTTCCTCAAAAAAATCCAAAAGCGTGGCGCTTTTTGGAACCTCCTTACGCCAATACGACTGCAAAAATGGCGCGAAGTCTATGCGGGATTGGACAAAGCGGAAGCCACGTGCCGGGCTTCGATGCCGCGGTGGCAACCTCCTACTTCCGGACCGAAGTGCCGGTAAATTTCAAGTAAGGAGAATGCGGGCGCCGGGCGTAGCGTTCCCTTCGTTTGAGGATCTCGGAAGGACGAACAGGGAATTGTCCATTCGCTTACTTGGGTTGTTCGTAGCGAATCTTTAATTCCCGGAGACGGCGGTCGAGTTCCGCGCGGGCAACGTACTTCCCGCGGACAATCACACCGGAAATCTGCCTCGTATTGGAAATGTTGGCGAGCGGGTTGCCGTCAAGCAGTAGCAAATCGGCTCGCGCGCCCGGGGCGACGACACCACAGTTGCCGAGTTGCCCTAACCAGGCACAAGGCGCGCGGGTGGCACTTTCCAGCGCTTGCATCGGTGTGAGACCGGCAACAACCAGCGCATCCAGTTCGTCATGGAGCGAGAATCCAGGTACGATTCCGGGTACTTGCGCATCCGTTCCGGCAAGCACCGGGACGCCGGCGGCGGAAAAAGCCGCGGTCAATTTACGATTGAATGCAACGATCCGCTCGAGGAACGCGATGCGGTCGGGGTTTGCAGCCGCAACATATGGATTGTGATTGAGTGCCATTGCACGCAGCAGCGGATGAAGGTACGCGATTTCCGGCCGGGAACGGAGTGTCGAGGCGTCCCGC
>JAIQFJ010000034.1 GCA_020073325.1 Terriglobia bacterium
GACGAGCGGCCCCACATTCCTGGTCAAGTACATATGGGGACATGCTAAAATAAAAATCTCCCTGGAGTTTCTGTGGATCGAAAAACCCGTAAAGACCTGAAGACCGACAAGTTTGCAGCCGAGATGCAGCATGGTTTCGAGTTCATGACGGAGCATAGCGACGCCGTCAAGAAGTACGGCGCCATTGCGGCCGCGGTGATCGTGCTGGTGGCGGCGATCTTTTTCTACATGCGGTATCAGGGCGATGTTCGCGAGAAGGCTCTGTCTGAGGCGATGAAGATCGATCAGGCGCACATCGGACCCGCGCCTCCGGGATTCCTGACCTATCCGACGCAGGAAGAAAAAGACAAGGCGCGCGCCAAGGCGTTTTCCGATCTGGCGTCGAAGTATCACGGGTCGCAGGAAGGCGCGATCGGCGAGTTTTATCTCGCATCGGATGCCGTCGAGAAAGGCAACCTGGCGGAAGCCGAGAAGCGGTTCAAGGACGTCATGGATTCGGCGCCAGCGGCGTATGCGTCGCTGGCGCAGCTCGCGCTGGCCAAGGTTTATGCGGCGCAGGGCAAGGACGCCGAGGGCGAAAAGCTGCTGCGCGACCTGATGGCGCATCCGACGGTGACCGTTTCGAAGGACCAGGCCACGATCGCGCTGGCGGTGATCATCGGCAAGAAGAGTCCGGACGAAGCGCGCAAGATGCTGGAGCCGATGCGCACGGAGCGGACGGCGATCAGCCGCGCGGCGGTGCAGGCGCTGGGCGACGTCGCGGGCGCACAGTAGGTACGGGCGCGCTCGCCCATTTACGCTTCCCGGTGGAGCGCGGCAAGGGCCGCAGATACCCGGAGCTTCCTCATCCCTTCCGCAACGATTTTCAGCGCGATCGCGATCGCGTGGTGCATGCGCGGGCTTTCCGCAGGCTTGAAAACAAGACGCAGGTTTTCACGCCTGGGCTCTCCGATCATTTCCGCAACCGGCTGACGCATACGATCGAGGTGTCGCAAATCGCGCGGACCGTCGCGCGGGTGCTGGGGCTCGACGAGGATCTGACCGAGGCGCTGGCACTGGCGCATGACATCGGGCATCCGCCGTTCGGGCATGCAGGCGAAGCGGAGCTCGACCGGCTGATGCGGCAGTTCGGAGAAAGCTTCGATCATAATTTGCATGCGCTGCGGATTGTCGAGTCGTTCGAGAATCCGTATCCGCGATTTCCGGGGCTGAATTTGACGTTCGAAGTGCGCGAGGGGATGGCCAAGCATTCTTCCGATTGCGTCCCGGCGGAATATTTTCCAGATCTGCGGCCGCCGATCGAGGCTCAGTTGATCGATCTGTGCGATGAGATTGCGTACAACACGTCGGATCTGGACGACGGGTTCGGCGCGGGGCTGATCACGTTTGACGAGGCTCGCGCGGTGGTGGAGAAATTTCGCGACCTGGATGAGACGGCGTCGCAGCAGTTTCCGGCGGCGACCGAACATTTGCGGATACAGGAAATCGTGCGGGGGCTGATCAACTGGCTGGTGGTCGGGCTGATCGAAGGAACGGTGGCGGGGGCCGCGGGGTTGCAGGATGTGGATGCAGTGCGGCGGCATCCGCGGCGGGTCGCGCAATTTTCGGCGGAGCAGGCGGAGGGAACGGCGCAGTTGAAGGAATTGCTGCGGGCTCGGGTCTACTATTCCGAGGCGCTGGCGGAGGCTCGGCAGGCTTCGGTGCAACGCATCGGAAAACTGTTTGAGCGATACATGGAGAGTCCTGAGCTGATGCCCGCGGATTATCGCGAGGAGTCGAGCGGGGAGCCGCGGTATCGGCAGGTTTGCGATTACATTGCGGGGATGACGGACCGGTTTCTGGTGCGGACTTGCGAGCACATGGGGATTGAGTAGGGTTTGGGGGGCGTCGTCGACCCGCGAGCCGTCGCGAGACCGGCTGGATTTTTTCCGGTCGAGTGGGCTGGCGGCGCAAAGTTGGTTGACCGGAAGAGCAAGGCCAGCCGGTTTGGCAACCGGCTCGCCGGCATGGCTGCCGGCCCCACATAGCTGCCTGGGGATGGATGATTGCTCTCAGTTGAGGTAGGTGGGGGGGATTATTCGAAGGCTTGCAGGGTGTGTAAGGTGCGGATGTAGATTCGTTTGCCGACGATGGCGGGGGTCGCGACGATGTCTTCTTCAAGTTCGTTTCGAGCCAGGATGTCGAGATGGTCGGAGGCCGCCGCGAGCACGGTGACGACGCCTTCCGACGATGCCAGATAGACTCGTCCGGCGGCGCCGATCGGCGAGGCATAGTAGGCTCCCGGAGCGCGGGCGCGCGTCCGGTAGATCACTTTTCCGGAGATCGGGTCGAGGCACGTCAGGATGCCTCCGTTGCGGACAAGAAAAAGCTTTCCCGAATAGAGCAGCGGTGACGGGACTTCGGGAACCGCAGTGTTTTCGCGCCAGACCACGGCGGGTTTTTCGCCACCCGGGCGAATCGCGAGCAGGCCGTGATCCTGCGCCATGCCCTGGATGCGTGTGCGATACGCGTCCCACTCGGCGGCATCGAGTTGGCCGTCTTTGTTGCGATCCACGTTCTTGAATGCGACGAAGTTTTGAGAACGCGCGATGGCCTCCAGTTCGGGGCGCGCGGTGAAGCGGATCGTTTCTTCGGGAAATTCGGATTCGCTGATCGTGCCGTCGGCGTTCTTGTCGTAGCGCTGGAGAAGTTCGCTGAAGGCCGGCAGCGGCGCGCGCTGGTCTTCTTCACCGAGGACGTTCCAGGTTCCCACAAAGAGCAGATCGTCGGACGCGGCGGGGCTGCTGGCGCCGGAGGTATTTTCAGGCAGCGACCAGCGGCGCTCGCCTGTGGCGACGGTGTAGGATTCGACGACGCCGGCGCGATGCAGGATCAACTGGTCGTGCCAGACCAGGGGAGTGGAATAGCTTTCGACGCGGCCGCGCTCGAGCGGGTAGGTCTGCTTCCAGATTTGTTTGCCGCTGCGGCGATCGACAGCGAGAAGATATCCGCCCTGCATGGCGTCGTGATTGAGGATCAGCAGATCGCCGGCGAGAATCGGCGAGGCTCCGCTGCCGTGATGCGTTTTGGGCATCGTGAGCGGGAGCATCCATTGGGGCTCGCCCGCGTGATCGAAGGTCATGACGCCGTAGGAAGAGAAATACGCGTAGACGCGGTCGGCGTCGACAGCGGGAGTCGCGGTGGCAGGGTTGCTCACGTTGTGCGTCTCTTCGATTTCGGGCGCGGGCGCGGTGCGCCGCCAGAGAATTTTTCCATCGCGGGTGGAGAGACAGATCAATTCGAGTTTTTTCGTCGCGGTGTCGAACGAGTTGAGGAAGATGCGATCGCCCCACACGGCGGGGGAAGAATGTCCGGCGGGGAGCGGCTGTTTCCAAACGGGATTTTTGAATTCGACGGGCGGCGCGGCGTCGGCGGGAGCGACTCCGCTGCCGTTGGGACCTCGGAACTGCGGCCAGTCGGCCGCGCTGAGCAGGACGGTGGCGGCGAACAGCAGTCCTGGCGCGATGTGCCGTGGCATGCAGGGATTGTATCGTAACTCGAACGAGGGATCTCGAAACTTGCCGTGAATGAGAAAATTGGATATGTCCAGCCCATTGGTCCCCAGCGCGCTCGATCCGAAAACGCAGGCGTTTCCACTTCTGACGGACGAGCAGATCGACCGCATTCGTCCGGTGGGGCGCGTGCGGCGCGTCGAACGCGGCGAAATTTTGTTCGAGCCGAACGACACCAACGTTTCGTTTTTCGTGCTGCTATCCGGCGCGATGGAAATCGTGCAACCGGGCATGGACGGGGAACGGCTGATCGTCAAGCATCACCCGCGGGAATTCACGGGCGAGCTGACCATGATTTCAGGACAGCTTTGCCTGGTACGCGGCCGGGTGACGGAGCCCGGCGATTTCATCGAGCTGCATAACGATGCGCTGCGCTCGCTGGTGGCGAGGGACGCGGAGCTGAGCGAGATCCTGATGCGCGCGTTCATTCTGCGGCGGCTGGAGCTGATTCGCTCCGGATACGGCAACGTGGTGCTGATGGGGTCGCGGCATTCTTCGCAGACGCTGGTGCTGCGCGAATTTTTGAGCCGCAACGGGCATCCCTATACGTACATCGATCTGGACACGGATCCGGCATCGCAGGAACTGCTCGACCGGTTCAGCGTGAAGGCGTCGGAAATTCCGGTGGTGTTGTGCCATGCCAAACACCTGCTGCGCAATCCTTCGATTCAGGACCTGGCGAATTGCCTGGGATTCAACAGCACCATCGACGGGACGCATGTGCGCGACGTGATCATCGCGGGCGCGGGTCCGGCGGGATTGGCGGCGGCGGTGTACGCGGCGTCGGAAGGACTGGACGTGCTGGTGATCGAGACCAGCGCTCCGGGAGGACAAGCGGGTTCGAGTTCGAAGATCGAAAATTATCTGGGATTCCCCACCGGTGTTTCAGGAATGGAACTGGCGGCGCGCGCGACCACGCAGGCGCAGAAATTCGGCGCGAACATGATGATCGCGCGATCAGTGGTGCGGCTGGAGTGCGGACAGAAGCCGTACGCGGTGGTGCTCGACAGCGGGGAATCGCTGCCGGCGCGATCGATCGTGATCGCGACCGGGGCGCAATACAACCGGCTGGACCTCAGTAATCTGGCGAAATTCGAAGGAGAGGGAATTTACTACGGCGCGACGTACATCGAATCGCAACTGTGCGTCGATGACGAGGTGTGCGTGGTCGGTGGCGGCAACTCCGCGGGTCAGGCGGCCGTGTTTCTTTCGCAAACGGCGCGCAAGGTCCACATGCTGGTGCGCGGCAACGAATTGTCGAGCACGATGTCGCGCTATCTGATCCAGCGCATCACCGAGAATCCGAAGATCGAGCTGCATGTGAATACGGAGATCGTCGGGCTGGAGGGCGGCACACAGTTGGACAAGGTGACCTGGCTCAACCGGTCGACGGGTGAGAGAACGACGCATGACATTCAGCACGTCTTCGTCATGACCGGCGCGTCGCCGAGGACGGACTGGCTGCGCGGCTGCGTCGCGATGGACGAAAAAGGATTCATTCTGACGGGGCGCGACCTGGACGATCGCTCGGCCGATGGAGCGCCGGCGTGGCCGTTGCCCCGAGTTCCCCAGATGCTGGAGACGAGCCTGCCGGGAGTTTTCGCGGTGGGCGATGTGCGGGCAGGAAACGTGAAACGCGTCGCGTCGGCGGTGGGCGAGGGCGCGATCAGTATTTACCTGGTGCATCGCGCGCTGGCGGAGATGTAACGGTCACGCAACCGCTTGGGCCACCAGTGCGTCGATCACGGCGATGTTGGGAAGAAGCTCCTGCGGGATGTTGTGGCGCGATTGCAGATAAGCCGGCGCGTCATAGGAGATCCAGACTTTGCCGTTGTCGTCCTGCCAGATCAGCGCTTTGAGCGGGAGATCGACCGCGGCGGTCGGCGCTGCGATCATCACGGGTGTTCCCGCTTTCGGATTTCCGAAAATCATCAGGACCGTGGGGCGCAGATGCAGGCCCACTGATTCGGCTTCGCGGGCCTGGTCGATGACGGCGAAAATTTTGACGCCTTTCGAATTGAGGAGTTGCTCGAATCGGAAGACGGTGTCCGTCAACGAGTGGGGGCTCGCGACGGTGGTGATGCCGGGTGTCATGATTTGAGGAACGCGAGCAACTCCGCGTTGATCCGGTCCTTCAGCGTCGAGCACATGCCGTGCGGCGCGCCGGGGATCACTTTGAGCGTCGAGCCTTTGATGAGTTTTGCCGACAGCAGCGCCGAATCCGCAATGGGAACCACCTGGTCGTCATCGCCATGCAGGATCAGCGTCGGCACGTCGAATTTCTTCAGGTCGTCGGTGAAGTCGGTTTCTGAAAATGCCTTGATGCAATCGAACACGGCTTTATGTCCCGCGAGCATTCCCTGCAGCCAAAAGGAATCGCGCAGGCCTTGCGACACTTTCGCGTTGGGACGATTGAAGCCGTAGAACGGCATGCTGAGGTCCATGAAAAACTGGGAGCGGTCGGCGAGCACGCCGGCGCGATTCTGATCGAACACGTCCATCGGCAGGCCGCCGGGGTTGGCCGCGGTCTTGAGCATCAGCGGAGGAACGGCACCGATCAGGACGGCTTTCGCGACACGTTTGGTGCCGTGGCGGCCGATATAGCGCGCCACCTCGCCGCCTCCGGTGGAGTGGCCGACGTGAACTGCGTTTTTCAGATCCAGAGATTCAACCAGCGCGGCCAAATCGTCGGCGTAGGTGTTCATCTCGTTGCCGTTCCAGGGCTGGCTGGATCGGCCGTGCCCGCGGCGATCGTGGGCGATGCAGCGGAAGCCGCGATCGGCAAGAAAAAGCATCTGGTCTTCCCAGGCGTCGGCGTTCAGGGGCCAGCCGTGGCTGAAAACAACGGGCTGGCCGGTGCCCCAGTCCTTGTAGTAAATCTCGGTGCCGTCATTCGTCTGGATTATCATGTCGTCAACTCTGGCGAATTAGACGACCGACGGCGTCCCGAGGAAACGCGATTTTTGTTCGCGATGGCGGAATTAGTGCGCGCGGGCTTCGGCGTGGTGCCGCACGTCGACGCCCTTGACCAGGAACAGGACATCTTCGGCAATGTTGGTGGAATGATCGGCGATGCGCTCCAGGTTTCGCGTCACGGCCAGCAGATCGAGCGCCTGCTTGATGTTCTGCGGATCCTTTTCCATGAAGCTGACCAGCTCGTGGTAGCAGGCCGTGCGCATATTATCGACTGCGTCATCGGAGGCGAGCACGCTGCGCGCCAGCTCCGCATCACGGGTGACGAAGGCGTCGAGCGCCTTGCGCACCATCGACTGAACGAGCCCCGCGATGTGAGGAATGTCGATCATCGGCTTGATCACCGGCTCTTCCATCAGCGACCGCGCGCGCTGGGCGATGTTCACGGCGAGGTCGCCCATGCGCTCCAGGTCGGTGTTGATCTTCAGCGCGGCGATGATCAGGCGCAGGTCGGCCGCCATGGGCTGCTGCAGGGCCAGCAGGTTAACGGCGAACTCATCGATTTCGATCTCGATGTTGTTGATCCGCGTCTCGCTGCGAAAGACTTCGTCGGCGGCGCTCTTGTCCTTATGAATGACCGCGCTGATGCTGCGCTGGATGGCCGCTTCGACCAGCGAACTCATCTCCAGCAGCTTGGTTTTCAGTTGTTCCAGTTCTTCGACAAAATGGCGCACGTTAGACCTCTACCCAATCAACCGAATCTGCCCGTAACGTAATCTTCCGTCTCTTTCCGGTTCGGCGTCTTGAAGATGACGGTGGTGTTGTCGAACTCGATTAACCGTCCCATCAGGAAGAAGCCGGTAAAATCGGCGACGCGGGCCGCCTGCTGCATGTTATGCGTGACGATTACGATAGTACAGCTATCTTTCAGTTGAAAAATCAGATCCTCGATCTTCGCGGTGGCGATGGGATCGAGCGCCGAGCAAGGCTCGTCGAGCAGCAGGACTTCGGGATTCACCGCGAGAGCGCGCGCGATACACAAGCGCTGCTGCTGGCCGCCGGACAACCCGTAGGCGGACTGATGCAGCTTGTCTTTGACCTCGTCCCATAACGCGGCGCGGCGCAGGCTCTGTTCGACGGCTTCGCGCAACTGGCTGCGGCTGAGCGAGGAATTGATCCGCAAGCCATACGCGACGTTGTCGTAAATCGACTTGGGAAACGGATTCGAGCGCTGGAACACCATGCCGACGCGGCGGCGTACATCGTTCACGTCGATGCGGAAGATGTTTTCTCCGTCCAGACGAATCTCGCCCTCGACGCGGCTGTGCCGCACGGTCTCGTTCATGCGGTTCAGCGTTCGCAGAAACGTCGACTTGCCGCAGCCGGATGGTCCGATAAACGCGGTGACGCGCTTGTCGTAAACCTTCATCGAGATTCCGTGCAGAGCCTGAAAATTTCCGTAGAAGAAATTGAGATTATCGGCGCTCAGTTTCGCGGCGGCGTCCGCAGCCGTTTTCGGCTCGGTTCCGCTCGACGCACCGATGTTCGGCAGAGTGCTCATGGGATCCAACTGTCTGCTGGGAGCTTGCATTTTATCACTCAACGATCTATCGAGCCGCTGGTCCTCTCTTGGAAAGAATCATTCGCGCGACGATGTTCACGGCCAGCACCAGGGTCAGCAGTACGAACCCGGCGGACCATGCCTGCTGATGCCAGTCGTCGTAAGCCGAGATGGCGTATTTATAGACCATCTCCGGCAGCGCCGCGGTGGGCTGATTCCACCCGGGGCTCCAGAAACGATTGCTGAAACTGGTGAACAGCAGCGGCGCGGTCTCGCCGGCAACGCGCGCCAGATTCAGCATGATTCCGGTGATCAATCCCGCTTTGGCCGCGGGAACAACCACCGTCCAGATTGCTCTTGATTTCGACGCCCCCAGCGCCATCGCCCCTTCCCGAAGCGAAAGCGGCACCCCTCGCAGGAACTCTTCCGAACTGCGAATCGCGATGGGGATCATCATCACACCCAGTGCGAGTCCGCCGGCCAGAGTGGAAAAGTGCTTTTGCCGGATCACGATCAGCGAATAAGCAAAAATGCCCATCACGATCGAGGGAACGCCATTGAGAAGGTCGGTCACGTACCGGACGACAAAGGAAAACGTCGAGGTCCCGAACTCCGCGAGATAGACCCCCCCCAGGAATCCGATGGGAACTCCGACGCAGGTAGCCAGCAGCAGGAGCTTCGCACTGCCGAGAATCGCATTGGCCATTCCACCGCCCGTTTCGCCAACCGGCGTGGGGAGCTTCGTAAAGAAATTCCAATTTAGCGACGCGGCTCCGTGAACGAACAGGTAGCTGAGAATGAAAACAAGCGAACCCGCCGCGAACAGAGTGCAGAGCGCGGTCAGGCTGAGCATGATCGCGTTCACGGCTTTGCGGCGGCGTTTGTTCCAGCTCACTACGACGTCCCTCTCTTCGTCGTGCTGGCCACCAGGATGCGAGCCGCTCCGTTGATCACAATGGTTAGAGCGAACAGCACCAGGCCCAGCTCGATCAGCGCGCCCTGGTACAGGTCGCCCGTCGCCTCCGTAAACTCATTCGCGATCACAGCGGCGATGGAGTATCCCGGGGCAAACAGAGAAGCGCTGATTTTGGGATCGTTCCCTACCACCATCGTAACAGCCATGGTTTCCCCGAGAGATCGTGCCAGGGCGAGAAAGATGGAGCCAACGATACCCTTCCTCGCGAAGGGAACGACGACGTCCCAGGTGCTTTCCCATCGCGTTGCCCCCAGCGCCAGAGCGCCCTCGCGTTGATCGTTCGGCACGGACAAAAGCACCTCGCGCGAGATGGAGATGATGAACGGCAGGATCATGATCGTCAGGACCACGCCCGCCGAAAACAAACTGACGCCGTAGAACGGACCCGCGAACAGCGGAGTCCACCCGAGCGCGCCCTGAATATAAGGCTGCACGATGCGGAGGAAAGGAAGCAGGATGAAAACGCCCAGCACGCCGATAATGACGCTTGGGACCGCGGCCAGCAGCTCGATCAGGAACGTCAACCCGGAGGAAATCCGCGGCGGAGCTAACTCAGCCAGAAAGATCGCCGCCCCGACGCCCAAAGGAATCCCCAGGATCATCGCGAACGCGGACGTCACCACGGTTCCATAGATGAACGGCAGCGCGCCAAACTCGCCCGCCACCGGATCCCAGGTTTTCGTCCACAGGAACGACCAGCCGAACTTTACGCGTGAGGGCTCGGAATTGCGGTACAGCTCAAACACCAGCAGCGCCGTAATCGCGATGACGGCAAAAGCGCACAGAAACGTGATCGCATACGCGATTTCGTCGCCATTTCGAACGCGCTTCACAAAAGCCTGCACCCGCCCTCCACTGAATTGCGGAGAGCGGGCGCCGACAGCAGTTGTGGGTGAAGCCGACATGAAAGAATCGTTAGTTGATCTTCGCGATCGCCTTCGTTTCCTTCGCGATGACGGGCTTCGGAAGCGGAGCGTAGTCCAGCGCCGCCGTCATCGTCTGGCCTTCGGTGAGCATCCAGTGCAGAAAATCCGTGATGGCTTTCTTCTTCACCGGATCCGCGATTTTGGTCGGAATCAGCAGCCAGGTGAAGGTAGCCACCGGATAGGCCCCTTTGCCGGGTGCGTTGGTGATCGACACGCGGAAATCATCCGGCATGTCCTTCACGGACCCCGCCGCTTCGGTCACGCTCTCGAGCGTGGCATTCACGAAGTTGCCGGCCGCATTCTTGACCTTGCCATACGTCATCTTGCTCTGAACGGCGTAAATCAGCTCGACGTATCCCATGGAGTTGGGCTGCTGCTTGATCTGCCCCGATACTCCCTCGTTCCCTTTGCCGCCGAGGCCAACCGGCCACTGGACGGAGGTTCCGCGACCGACCTTCGTCTCCCATTCCTTGCTGATCTTGCTCAGATAGTCGGTCCAGCAATACGTGGTACCGCTGCCCTCAGACCGATGAACGACTACAATGTCGTTGGCGGGAAGCTTCACGCCCGGGTTCGGGCCTGTAATCGCCGGGTCGTTCCATTTCTTGATCTGACCGAGGAAGATTCCGGCAAGAGCCTCCGGCGTGAAGTTCAATTGACTGCTGACACCGGGAATGTTGTACACCGGCACGTCCGCGCCGAGCACGGTGGGGAAATGCAGGATTTCGGCCCCGCGCTTGTCCTTGAAATCCTTGATCTGGGTATCATTCATCGGGCCGTCGCTGGCCCCGAAGTCCACGGTCCCGGCGGTTACCTGCTGGATCCCGCCACCGGATCCAATCGAGTTGTAGTTGAACTGGATGGTGGGGAACTTCTTGTGGTACGAATCAAACCATTTGGAGTACATGGGGTAGGGGAAGGTCGCCCCTGCCCCGTTAATCAGAGTCTGTGCACTGGCCGCGCCGGCCAGGAGTGCGATCCCGATGATCGCACCGATCGTATTCCGAGTCATAGTATCCTCTCCTTGTATTTAACCAATCGATTGTTACAGTCGAATTACTTGCCGAGCGTCGGAGCCGATCCGGGTAACGTGTAACGGAGATTAAAGAAGCCCATGTGGACGGCGGCGTCCGTGGGGCTCGTCCCGGTCACAAGCCATGGATTCCGTTGGAGATACGAGTATTGGAACATGAGATTGATGGCGCCCCATTTGGCGTCCTTCATTAAGGTCGTATTGGTGCCGAGGGTGAATTCCTGGATGGCCCGGTTCTGGCCGTCGTTGGCGATCGGACCATAGCCGATTTTCGTCGTGCCGTTGCTGTCCACCGCGAGGTTGCGGCCGACGTACACACCGCCATAGTAAGCATAGACCAGGGTCTTGCCGACATTGGCCTCGAAACCGGTGACGCTCGACGCGGAGTGAATCAGCGAGATATCGCCATTGGCGCGAATCATGAAGTCGGGCGCCTGGCCGAAGATATAGCGGCCGCCGCCGTCGCTCCAGAAGTTGTTGGTGACCAGGCGGAAGTTCTTGAACACTTCGACGTTCAGGTTGGCGGAAACGCCGCCGCCGGCTTTGGTGTGGGTCGCGAAATTCGGAAGTCCGGTGACGCCGCTAGGATTGGCGATTCTGTCAGTAATTTCGACACCGCCGACTTCGAAGTGCACGCGGCTCGACGGATCGAACGCGATCTTCGCGATGATGTCGGGATGCAGGGCCGGGGCGGTGATCACGCTGTTTCCGCCGTTCAACTGGGCGCCGGACTGCGAGCTGAACGCGCCGGGAAGCACCGCGGCGCTGCCGCCGTTGCCGCCGCCGACGTAGGGCTCAGAGTTCGACAGCGCAAAGCCGATCGCGACTTTGTCGCTCGGGTGGTAGACATACCGGAGTTCCGGAATGCGCCCCCAAACCAAGCCGTTTTGGTAATTCACGTCTATATCTTGCGAATAGAAGATGTCTCCAGGCAGGGGCGAAAGTCCCTTGCGATTCGGAGTCATCAAGCTCCAGGTCTGCCCGGCCAGGATTTCCGAGCTGCCCTTCTTCAGGTCAACCCAGTACAAACGCATGCGCAGCGGATACGGATCGCTGCTGACGGCCAGGCCGCCGTTGGGCGGGTTGCCCGTTTGACCCAAAAAGTCAGTCTCGAGGTAGCCGAGGACTTTCCAGTTCTTGACCAGCGCGTCAATGCGCATGCCGACACGCGAGTTCTGCGGGCTCAAGCGCCATTCGGAAAGCGCGCCGGCCTGAGTATTGCCGTACGGGATGCCACCGAAGTTCGTACCGATGCCGGAACCGGCATTGGACGACCGACCCACGGAAGTGAAGTCCATGAATCCGACCGGCGTGATATACGCATCGCCGATCTTGAATTGCAGAGGCGAGGTATCGCTGTCGGACTTGGCCTGCGGAGGCGGCGCAATCACCGGCGAATAGGCCGGGGCCGGCGCCGGGGAAGGCGGCACAATCGGAGTCGTGCTGGCCACGCGTCCGATGCTCGGATGAATGCTTGCGGGCGCTTCATTCTTATCAGACAGGGCCCGGCGCAATTCGTCGATCTGGCGTTGCTGGTCGGCCAGCATTTTTTTCAACTGATCGATCTCAGAACTGTTTGCCGCGGGCCGGGAATCGCTGGATTCGCCCGTCACAGGCTGATCGGCGGCGGCCAGAGGCAGTGTCAGCGTCAACATGCAAGCCAGCAGCGACTTTACGGTCCACTGCTGCTGAATCCTTCGTCTCATCGTTTCGCTCCTGAAGTGGGGTGCTATTTTGTAGCGTTAAAAAGGAGCTTAAGAATATAGCCGTGAAATGATAACACCATGACGGTTCTGTTACAGCTCGGTGAACTGTTACGGTTTTATTGAGAAATTGCAGTGTCAGCCGCGGCGATCGTTTCAAAGCATGGCAGCAGGCCATCACAGTGCGTCACTTGGAACAGCGTCTTGATGCGCGGCGAGACACCCGTAATCGCAAAGCCGCGATTGGTGCGCTGGCACGAAGCAAAGATGCTGATGACGGCGCCGAGCCCGGCTGAGTCCATATAAGGAACACCGGAGATATCGACGATCACAGACTTGTCGGCCTCGCGCCGCGAAGCATCCTGAAATTCGAACAGATTACTCAGCACCAGCGGACCGGTGAGTTTGATCACGCGCGCCCCCTGGGGAGAATCCAGGAGTTCGATTTTCAGGTCTTCAGATCGGCTTGGCGTCACAGCAACCAATACTGTATCTAAAAATGAAACGGCCCGTGTGAACAATCGATGAATATCAAGTTAGAGTCCCATGACGATGTTCGTTTCAAGCCTGCTCCTCGAGCTCGGCCGGAAGTTGCAATGTGAACGTCGAACCGCGGCCCAACTGGCTTTCGACGCGAATCTGGCCGTTCATCCGCTCGAGGACGTGTTTGACGATGGATAATCCCAAGCCGGTGCCGCCCACCTGGCGCGAGCGCGCTTTGTCGACGCGATAGAAGCGCTCGAAAATCCGGGGCACATCCTCCGACGGAATGCCCACTCCGGTATCGGCAATGCGGATCTGCACCTGGCCGTCGGATTCGACCGCGCTCACCCGCACCTCGCCGCCGGGGCGGTTAAATTTGATGGCGTTCGCCATGAGATTCAGCAAAGCCTGCTCCAGGCGGAGGCGTGTTCCGCGGACGAACACATTTTCGATATCGCCGCGAACCAGCTTCACTTCGCGGGCGCGCGCTTCCGAATCCACCGTGATGAGCGCCGAATCGAGAACGCCGCGAATCGAGATCACGTCGGGCTCGCCGCCATCCGAGCCGGATTCGAGGTCGGAGAGAATCAGCAGATCCGCCGCGATATTACTCAGGCGGACCGCGTTGCTGCGGATGATCTCGACAAAATTACGATTGTTCTTTTGGTCTTCCAGGGCGCCGTCGAGCAGCGTGTCGGCATAGCCGATGATTCCTGCCAGCGGCGTGCGCAGCTCGTGCGAAACGTTGGCGACGAAATCCTTGCGCACCTGCTCCAGGCGTTCAAGATCGGTGATGTCGTGCAGGATGGCGATCGCGCCGCGGCCTGACGGCATGTCGAGCGGGGTAGCCTGAACCTCGAACGTGCGCGCATTCGCCGCCGAGATGCGGAATCGCAGTTTCTGCGTCTCGCCGGTCCTCAGGACCTCGCGCAGCAGTTCGTGAAGCCCGGTGTCGCGCACCAGTTCGAGCAGAAATCTCCCTTCAAAGCGCGTGCCTCGAAAATCGATGGCGCGAAGGAAGGACCGGTTGCAGAAGGTGACGCGCAGTTCGTGATCGACCGCGAGGACGCCTTCGGCCATGCCCGAAAGAATCGCCTCGCGCCGTGCCGATTCGTAGCGCAGGCTGTCGAGCATTTTTTGCAGCTCGATGGCGACGCCGGCCAGGGACCGTTCGAGCGCGCCCAATTCATCGGAGGAATCTTCGAGCGGATAATCCTTGGTTCCGCCGCCAGGAAGGCCCCCGGCCAGGACCTTCAACCTCCGCACGCGCAGGCTGAGCGATCGCGAAACAAGAAATGCAATGAACAGCGCGAGCAGCGCGGCGCCTGCGGAGATGGCGAGAATCCGTTCGCGAACCTGGAAGGGTTGCAGCTCGCCAGCCGGGCGCGTCAGCGTGTAATCGACGGCAAACAAGGTTACCGCGAGCAGCGCCAGCGCCATCAGCAACAGCCGGCGAAACAAGGAACCGGTCACCAATTCAATCTAGCACTGAGAGGATGACGGATCAGTAACCGAAGGGTTCGAGGCCGGCGTATTCGGGCGGGATGGGGATGTCGTGAGCGTCCTGCTTATAGGGATTACCGTTCTCGTTGCTGAACGACATGGGGACGTTCGCCTGGCGGTGCGGCAAAACCGCACGATATAAGGCCCGGTCGAGCGCTTTCTCGACCTCGACACGCTCGTCGATAATCTGTGTGACCGACTTATGTCCGTTCCCGTTGGGCGATATCGTATTCGTCCGTTGGTTTATTCCGGCTCCGTTCGGTCTGGCAGCAGGATCAGATTCGGTTCATCCATTCTTGTCTTGCGGCTGAGCGCAGATCGCGCGACGATAAGCGACGGCACCAGCTAGGCCGAGTCCGATCACAAGCGGAATCCAGACGTACCACGGACAAAACGGAATCGGCAGCCACATGAGAAGTACGTAAACCAACGCCCACCAACCTGAAATCTTCTTGGTGTCGTTCATAACCCAAAGACAAAAATCACATGCCCCGCCGCGATCGCGACTCGCTGCTTGCCGTCGATCGTGAACGAAATCGGATTCGACGCCATCGAGCCGCCCGTTTGAAAATCCCACAGCGGCTTTCCGGTCGTCGCGTCGAGCGCATAAAAATTTCCTTCTTCCGATCCGCCGAACACCAGACCGCCCGCGGTACTCAGCACACCGACCCATGGCGGCGACTGCAGTTTAAATTCCCACTTCTTCTTTCCGGTCGATACATCCAGCGCGCGGATCGCTCCCCAGGCGTCGTCGCCGTTCAGAGCGCGTTCGCCTCCGCCAGCGAAAAATGTCCCGGGCTTATATTCCGCCTCGCCTTTGTAGTAAATCGACGACATCTCCCGCACCGCGACGTAGAACTGCTTGCGGCCCGCGTCATACGACGGACTGAACCAGTTCGTCGATCCTTGCAGGCTGGGCCACAGGAGCGTGCCGGCCTCGCTCGGCTCCGTATTCGGCAGCACCATCGGGCGGCCGCTATCGTCGAGCCCCTTCGCCCACGTCTGCTTCGCATACGGCGTGCCGCTCAGAAATTCTCCGGTCGTGCGATCGAGCAGATAGAAAAATCCGTTGCGATTCGCCATCGCCACCACTTTGCGAGGCTTGCCGCGAACCACTGCGTCGAGCAGCACCGGAATTTCCGTCGCGTCCCAATCGTGCGTGTCGTGCGGCGTGAACTGGAAATGCCATTTCAGTTTTCCCGTTTCCGCATCCAGCGCGACCAGTGAACAGGTGTACAGATTGTCACCCGGCCGCGGATCGCCATTCCAGTCGGGACCAGGATTGCCGATGCCCCAATAGATCAGCTTCTGTTCCGGATCGTACGATCCTGTGACCCACGTCGAGCCGCCGCCCGTCTTCCACGATCCTTCGGCTTTCCACGAATCGAAACCCGGCTCGCCCGGACCGGGGATGGTCCAGAAGCGCCACAAGCGTTTTCCCGTCTTCGCGTCGTACGCATCGATGAAGCCGCGAATGCCGGCCTCGCCGCCGCTGATCCCCGTGATGATTTTCCCGTCGATCGCCAGCGGAGCGAGCGTGATGCAATGACCGGTCTTGTAATCGGCGACCTCCGCATCCCACCGCACCGCGCCCGACTTGGCATCGAGCGCGACCAGATGCGCATCGAGCGTCCCGACGTAAACCATATCGCCCAGCGCCGCGACGCCTCGATTCACGCGGCCGAATCCGATGGTCTGCAGATCGCGCGGCAACGACCGCTCCCAGCGCCACAGCCGCCGCCCCGTTTTCAGATCGAGCGCGGCGACGACGGTGGGAGGCTCGGTGACGTACATCGCGCCGTCGAACACCAGCGGAGTGGTCTCGAATCGGCCGGCTTCGTGCGCCTGATACGTCCAGACGGTTTTCATCCCCGCGACGTTCGCCGGAGTCAGCTGCGCGAGCGGCGAGAATCGATGCGCTTCGTAGTTGCCCGAATACGTGAGCCAGCTTCCCGGCTCGCTCGACGCTTTGACGATGCGCTGATACGGCACCTGCGCACTGGCCGCGACGCAGATCAGAAACAGAAAGGCTCTCATGACTCACCCCGCAAGCTCGCCAGATAGGCGATCAGATCGTCGAGTTCGGCGGCTGAAAATTTGCCGTTGTAGGACGGCATTACGCTGGTTTTCACCTCGCGATTGATCTTCGTCAGCTCCGCTTTTCGGAACGAATGAAATTTTCCACCCGCGTCGCGAAGCTGAATGGTGAACGAATCCTCGTTGACGCGCATTCCGCGCGTGGTTTTGCCGTCCGCCGTCGTCACGCTGATCACCAGAAATCCTTCGGGCACCGACGCACCCGGATTGACGATCGATTCGCGCAAGTAGGCCGAGCTGCGCCGCGCCCCGATCTCGGTCAGTTCGGGTCCCAGGCTGCCGCCCGTGCCGCGGATGATGTGGCACGCCGCGCATCCGCGCGCGTCGTAGAGCGATTTGCCGTGCGACGCGTCGCCCGGGAGTTTTTCCACCTCGACGCGCCCCAGCGACCGTACATACTTCGCCACCTGGCGGGCTTCGTTATCGGTGAGCTGCCAGAACCCGGGCATTTCGGTTCCCCGAATCCCCTGCTCGATGACATCCACCAGGCGATCGTCATTGGGAGCGCGCGGCAGCGTCGGCTGCGCCAGGCTCGGACCCTTGCCGCCCGTCCCGGTCTGCCCATGGCACAGCGAGCAGAATCCTTCGTACAGTTTTTTTCCCCGTGCCAGATCGTCCTGGCCGTACGCCAGCACCGCGCAAAAAATCAGCAGGACTCGCATAATTCTCTGAGAGTATCACGCACGATTCGCAACTACTGTTTCGTGAAGCATATTCTGCTGATTCTCTCGATCGCCCTCGGCGCGATCGCCCAGACGACTCCCGTGAAGAAGGCTCCGCCGGCGCAGGGCACCACCGCGCAGCAGGATAAAGCCATGGAGGCGACGATCCGGACGAAGCTCGAGAAATCGAAAATCGGCAAGGATGGGTTTAAGGTCCACGTTCAGGGCGGGGTCGCGACGTGGGAAGGATCGACAGATGTTGTCCAGCACAAAGGCGCGGCGACCCGGATGGCGAAGACCGCGGGCGCGAAGGCGGTGGTGAACAATATCAAGGTGAGCGACGCGGCGAAGCAGAAAGCCGGAGAAAACCTGGAGACGGGCCGCCGCAGGGCTCAAGTGAAACGCAGCGATCCTCGCCAGGAGAAGTGAGGAGATCGTCAGAATTGAGCCCCACCCTTTGCGGTTGAGCCGCTTCGGCGAGCCTTAATTCCCGCCGAGCATCCCGAGAATCAGATTCCGCTCCTCCTCCGTGAACCGGCTCATCGGGGCGAAATTATAGTTCTGCCCATTGGCGAGCTTGATATGAAACGCGTGCGGATCGATCGACGGCCGCGTCTGGCGTCCGAAACTGAAATTCAATTTCCGGTTGGACCGCACTTCCCGAACATCCGCCCGAACCGCGGTAAAGCCGTGGTTCGAATCGCTGGGCACAAAACGAACGCCCTTGCGCGAAACGTACAGGAATCCCTGGCAGTGCGCCACGAATGTCTCCGCCGAATGATCGTGCAGGACGTGAAACACCGCATCTCCGCCGCGCGCGACGGCCTGCTGATAGTTCTGCATCGCCCCGCCCAAGTCGCCCAGGATATAAAGCTGCAATTCGGCGAGCCCGCTATACGCCCGAGGCTTGGTCGGATCGGACCGGATCGCCTGCATCAGGATTTGCGCCACCTGCTGGTAGCGTCGCTGGCTCCAGGCGGTCTTGGCCTGCTCGATCATCGAATCGTAATCGCCGCCGCCCGATGGCCCGGGAGGCGTTGTCCCTGTGGGACCGGTCGGCTCGGTATAGGGAGCGCCCGTAGATCCGGTGGGACCGGTCGGCTGGTAAGGAGCGCCGGTCGCGCCTGTGGGCTCTGTTCTGCGACCACCCGTCGCCCCCGTTGGGCGACTGCCCGTGGCGCCACTCGGCTCTCGATAGGATCCAGTCGCGCCTGTCGGTTCACCCGGGGGACCCGTAGGATTCCCGGTGGGACCCGTAGGATTCCCGGTGGGACCCGTGGGCGCAAATCCGGTGGGTCCGGTCGGTAAGGAACCCGTTCCGCCCGTCGCGATCGAGCCGCTGGCGCCGCTTGGACCGGGCGCCGGCGGAGTCGGCTGGCGCGAGATCACGACCCCAATGACGACAGCCGCAGCCACCGCGACCGCGGCCGGAATCATCCATCGCGGACGTCCCCCGGCAGCGGACGCGGGCGCCGGCACGGGCGGAGCGTAAGAGATCGGCGCCGGCGGCGGAACCACCGGCGGCTGAATCGAGCTTCGCAGTTGTTGCGGCTGAACCGGCGGCGGAGGCAGAATGATGCTCGGCGACGGCGGCAGCGGAGCGACGGGCAGTTCCCCGCTCAGCGCGGCGCGAAAATCTTCCATCGACTGAAATCGTTCCGACGCCTTCACGGCCAGCGATTTCAGCAGCGCCGCTTCGAGTCCCGGCTCGATGTCGACACCCATTGCGCTGGGACGCTCCAGCTTGTCTTCCGCCAACCGGTCGAGCGCCGGCTGCGGGATCTGCCCTGTAATCGAGTGATACAGCGTCGCGCCCGTCGCGTAAACATCCGTCCAGGGACCTTGAATGCCGCTCGCGCGATACTGCTCTTCCGGCGCGTAGCCTTCTTTCAGAATGATCGACAGATTGCGGCTCTTTTGCCCCAGCGCGTTGCGCGCCGCGCCGAAATCGATCACCTTCACCTTGCCCGCGCGTGTCAGGTAAATATTGTCCGGGCTGATGTCGCGATGTAGAATCCCTTCCGCATGCACCGGACCCAGCGCGTCGATCACCGGCAACAGAATCCGCAGCGCCGTCTCAGGGCTCACCTTGCCGCCGCGTTTTTTCAGAAAATCTTCGAACGTCCAGCCGTCCAGGTGCTCCATCACCAGGTAAGCGGTGCCGTTCTCGCGGAAAATCGTATCCACCGAAACAATGCCCGGATACTTGCTGAACTTTTTCAGCGTGCGCGCTTCTTCCAGAAACCGGTCGAGCCCCCACTCGAACTCCTGCTTGGTCGCTTCGGAATACGCCAGGACTTTCGTCTCACCCGACGCGCGCCCCGCGACGCCGTTGGGCATGTATTCCTTCACGGCCAGCTTCGTCTCGAGCCCGATGTCCCAGGCGAGATACGTAATCCCGAAGCCGCCGTGCCCCAACGCCCGCCCGATCAAATATTGATCGCGCAGGATCGTGCGCGGCTTCATTTGCAGCGTGTTTTTCGCCGAAAGTTCGAACGGAGCCCCACACTTGGGACAGACTTCGTCCCCGGTGTCGTTGTCCATGCAGCCGACACAAATTTTGTTCAGATCCATGCGTCAATCCAAACGATGTTTTATTATCGCGCGATTCGGCAATGGCGAATGGTTAAAATCGCGTTATGCCTAAATGGACGCGCCGAGTCCTGGCCGTGCTGTTTGCGATCGCCCTCGGTTATTACTGGCTGGCCGTCGAAAGCCACGTGCCCTCCGGCCATTACTCGATCGACATCGCGGAACTCCGCCGTCTGGCCAATTCGATTCCCGGACCCAAGCCGCGCGAGATTCGGGTCGAGCGTGTCGCGACTTTTCAATTCCCTGCCGCCGCGATCATGGCCGGAGGCTCGTGGAAGGTCGAAGATGGTCCCGCGGTCTCCTATCAGATCGTCTATCCCGACCGCACGGTGATCGTCGATACCGCGATGGATCAGGCCACCACAAAAGCGATGGGCCGCGCGACATTTGATCCGCAAGCCTTCGCTCATATGATTCAGGCTATGTCGAGCGCTTCGCTGATCCTGGTCACGCATGAGCATCCCGACCACATCGGCGGCATCGCCACGTTTTCGGAGGCGCAGCGTTTGACTCCCTCCGTCCGCCTGACGCGCGAGCAGGCCGCTCATCCCGAACAGGCGGCTCCCGCGAAGATGACGCAGGGTGTCTTTCAGATTCTCAATTATGAAAGAGCCACGGCGATCGCGCCGGGGATCGCTCTAATCAAATCGCCGGGTCACACGCCCGGTAGCCAGATGGTGTTCATCCAGCGTGAAGACGGCGCCGAATTTCTGCTGCTCGGCGACGTCGCCTGGGGAATGCGCAATGTCGAAAACGTCCGCGAACGTCCGCGCTTCATTACAACCTTCATGCTGCACGAGGACCGCGACGCCGTGATGCTCGAACTGGCCGAGCTGCATCGCCTGATAGAAGCCGAACCGAAGATCCACATGCTCGCCGGTCACGACGCGGCCCCGATTGATGCTTTGGAGAAACAAGGTCTCCTCATCGAGGGATTTATGTGAGCAGACACCATTGGACGCTTTTTCGATTTGACGAACCGCGGGAGGAAGCGGCCCGGCGGCCTGTTCTCCGGGTAGTGTCTCAGTTTGATTCTCGGGATTGGGAAGCGGGCCTCTGGTTATTGGTGACACCTAGAACGCGGCGCGCAGATAGTGTTTAACCTCACCTCAGCGCGACGTGGGCTCAAGCTATTCTGAAGAACGTGGGAGATTTGCAGCATGGCAAAACTTGTCTACGGATTGAGCCAGTCCCTCGATGGCTACGTCGACCACATGAAGCTTGGACCGCCTGTGCCCGTGGCCTTCCGTCATTTCCTCGAGCTGGTGCGTGGCCTGACGGGCGTCATCTACGGTCGCCGCATGTACGAGATCATGCGTTATTGGGACGAAGATCTTCCTGACTGGGACGCGGACGATCGCGAGTTCGCGGTGGCGTGGCGGAGCTTGCCGAAGTGGGTCGTGTCGCGTTCCCTCAAGTCGGTTGGCCCCAACGCCACGCTGGTCGCGGATGCCTTCGAGCAGGTGATACGCGGGCTGAAGGCTGAGCTGGCCGGCGAGATTCAGGTTGGCGGACCAGTCCTGGCGCAAAGCCTGACCGACGCCGGCCTGATCGATGAGTATCAACTCTATCTCCGCCCCGTCGTGCTTGGTGGTGGCACGCCATTCTTCGCCGGCCCCCGGCCGCCGCTCCACCTGGTGGCCAGCGATTTAATCGCCGATGACCTGATTCGGTTGACGTACGTTCCTGCTTAATCGCGCGACTCGCCCGACGGACTGCGCTCAGAAATTCAAACTGAGACACGACTGTTCTCCGTGGACCCTTGACTCCGCAAAATCAAGCTGTTATACACCGTCCATGCGTCTCCGTCTGATCGCACTCGCTCTCACGACCGCGACCGCGATTTTCGCCGCGCCCGTGCCTTCCACCGTCACCTTTAATAAGGACGTTCTGCCGATCCTTCAGAAACGCTGCCAGGAGTGTCACCGCCCCGGCGAGGTCGCGCCCATGGCGCTGATGAATTACAACGACGCGCGTCCCTGGGCCAAGTCGATTCGCCAGGCTGTGCTCACCAAGAAAATGCCGCCCTGGTTCGCCGACCCGAGCGTGGGCCACTTCGCCAACGACCGCTCGCTGAGCAAGAACGAAATCGACACCTTAGTCGCGTGGGTGGAAGGCGGCACGAAAGAGGGCAATGCCAAGGACGCCCCGCCTTCACGCGAATTCGTCGACGGCTGGAACATGGGCAAGCCGGACATGGTGATCGAGATGCCCAACGCATTTCCGGTCCCCGCCAGCGGCCAGGTCGAATATCAATACGTGATCCTGCCGACGCATCTCAAAGAAGACGTCTGGGTGCTGGCCAGCGAAGTTCGCCCCGGCGACCGCAGCGTGATGCATCACGTCATTACCTCGATTCGCGAACCGGGCTCGAAGTGGATGGCCGATCAGCAACCGGGAGTCGTCTTCCTGCCTCCGCGCGGCGCGGCCAATCGCGGCGGGGTGCTCGACGGCGGGCTCGGCGGATATGTTCCGGGCCAGGTGATTCGTCCGGTGTCGGAAGGCCCGCATCGCGCGACGCTTCTGAAGGCCGGCTCGGATATCGTCTTCCAGCTTCACTACACGCCGAACGGAAAAGCGACCACCGACAAGACCAAGATCGGCCTGATCTTCGCGAAGGAGCCTCCCAAGGAGCGGCTGATGGGCGGCAACTCCGCTTTGCTACGCCTGGCGATTCCTGCCGGCGAATCAAATTATCAACTGAAGGCCGTTTCGACCGTCCCCTACGATTCCGAACTGGTCAGCATGATGCCGCACGCGCACCTGCGTGGCAAGGCATTCGAGTATAAGATCACCCGTCCCGACGGATCGAGCGAAGTGGTGCTGCGCGTCCCGAAGTACGACTTCAACTGGCAGCTTACCTATTGGCTGGATGCTCCGATCCACATGCCGAAAGGCACGAAGGTCGAGCTGACGGCGTGGTACGACAACTCCGCGAACAATCCCTACAATCCGGATCCGACCAAAGAAGTCCATTGGGGAGAGCAGACCACGGAAGAAATGATGATGGGTTATTTCAACTACGTCGTCGATCCGGGCCAGGAGATCAAGGACGGCCGCACCCGTGCAACCGGCGGCGGCCAGTAAATAAAAAGGCCGATCCGAAGACCGGCTCTTTCACGCAGCTCAAAGCTCGAACGCTGTTACCAGCGGCGCCCGTGGAATCCGAACATCAGGCTGGGACCCCAGAAGTATCCGCCGTAGTACGGATTTCCGTAGTAGAAGCCGCCATAGTAGGGATAGCCATAAGCCGGAGGCGGAGGCGGATAGCCGGGACCTCGCATCTGCATCCTCGGCGCCGCCGGTTCCTGATAATCCGCCGGCTCGACGAAGCGGAACGAGTAGGAAGCATGTTCTGTCGAAACGGCCACCGGCTGCTCCACGCGAAACGTCAGGACCGATTCAGGATAAATGATGGTCGGATGACCGCGGGTCAGCAGGACGCCGATGATGCCGGCAGCCGCGCCCGCGCCTGCGCCGATGGCCGCGCCGCGACCCCAGTCCGCCGCCGCGCCGATCGCGGCACCCGTCGCCGTCGTCGTGCCGATCGCGGCTGCGTCACGGCCGGTGGACGTCGGCCCAGTCCGCGTCATCAGCGATGTGGTCACCGGAACCTGCTGCCCGTCAGCAACCGGAAGATCGATCAACTGAATCCCGAGTTTGGAAGTGCCCGAAACGCGTCCGGCTTTCTGCGCCTCCGTGACGCGCCCACCGACCGTCTGTCCGCGTTCAGCCACCACGACGCCATCGACCACCACCGGTTTGACCAGCGTCGCCGAAAACGCGTCGCCCGGCTGGCTCTTGTCGGAAGAGAGCACCTGGTTGACGCGCACCGTAATATAGGTCCCCGGCTTGATGGTCAGCGTCGGCGGTATATTGGCCGGAGGCTGGCTCGCCTGCGGTGCGGAATTGGCGGGATATGGATTCGATTCGCCCAGCCGCCGCCATCCGCCATTCGGATCCTGGGCAAACCCAAAGCACGAAAAAGCGAGCGCGCCTAAAAGTAGATAACGTCCTGACACCCTGTTCTTCATATGTTCCTCTCAAATCAGTGCGACGAACACAGAGATGCACCTGTTTCACCACACCTAAGGAGCTGGAAACAAAGAAGAAGATTGTCGGACATTCTGGCCGAAATGCACCGGCTGGTGCTTTTGGGCCACTACTTTGCTTTTTGTTGCTTCCGGCGGGCCGCCCAGAAGGCGCGCATCCGCTCGGCTTGGGCTTTGCGCTGGGCAGGGGTGAACGTCCTGCGCCGCTTCGGCTTGGCCGCACCGGCGGTGCTGGGAGCCGTTTTGTGGCTGGCCGGCGGGCGTCCGCGGCGTTTAGCCGGACCACCCAGAGCATCGATCGCCCGATTGAGCCGGTCGCGTTCCGCGACGAGAAGCGCAAGGATCTGTTCAGTTTCCATTACTTGAAATCCTATCATTATGGAATCAAAGGGTCAAACCCCAATATCCTCGTTCCAGAGCTCCGGCTTCTCGCGGATGAAGCGTTCCATGAGCGCGATGCACTCCTGGTCCTGGAGCACATCCACCACGATTCCCTGGCTCCGCAGATAGTCTTCGGCGCCCAGAAAAGTCGTGTTCTCGCCCACAACCACGCGCGGGATTTTGTAGAGGACGATTGCGCCGCTGCACATCGGGCATGGAGATAAAGTCGAATAAAGCGTGCATTTCCTGTAAATCGAGGAATTTAGGCGGCCGGCGTTGCGCAGGCAGTTCATTTCGCCATGGTCGATCGCGCTGCCGGTCTGGACGCGGCAATTGTGGCCGCGGCCGATAATCTTGCCTTCATGGACCAGCACGGACCCGATGGGGATCCCGCGTTCGGACAAGCTCTTGCGGGCCTGCTCGATGGCCGCGTCGAGAAAAGGATCGCGCATTCAGTGTCCGATCGATTCGGCGATGACGGGCTCGCGCGCCGGATTCGCCGCCGGCAGGGCGGAGGGGGGCGCCTTGGCGATCACCTCATCGCGCCGGCCGAAGGCGTCGATATCCTTGAATTCGAAAACCGCCAGTCCCTGCCAGCGTTTCCCACCCGGATAACGATTGAGGAAAAAGCTCGACTCGGCGATCAACCCTTCGCGGACCAAAGCCTTGGACTGCGGGCCGATCACATTCTTCGCATAGTCTCGAAATGCCGTCGCGGTCGGAAAATCGTAGGCGATGACGAAATAAATCGGGTGCGATAGGTCGCCGGGCGCATCGGACGCATCGTGCGCCAGCAGGTCTGCGGAATAGGTGTTGAACGGCCACGCGATATCGATCGCATCGCGAGCCAGGCCGCCGGGGCTGGTCTTCTCGATCTCCTTCCAGCGCGCGACCGCGTCGTAGTTGGGGAAAGAGAGGACGGCCATCGCGTCCCAGGTATCGACGTCGACGTACCAGTTGAACAGGAAGCGGTAATCCTTGAGGACACCTTCCTGTTTCCAGCGGTCGAAGCGCTGGATGCCGAGTTCGGTCATGTACTGCCGGAACGCCGCGCGCCGGGGTGGAGGACAGCGGTACGTAATGATGAGTTGCGTAGGACCGGACGAGGTGTCCTGGGCTGGAAGCAGGGTTGCGGAAAGAATCGCAAGCGAGAGTAGACCGCGCACGTGACCCCTGGGGGTAGTGTATCGCGGGTGGGCATCGGGCTGCGGACTACGGCGACTCTGGCGGGCATCATACCCGCCGCAGGCTGCAAGCCTGCCCCACTTATGCGTAGATTCCCCGCATTTTGATGGCGGCGGCCACGCGATCGAGGGCCAGCATGTAGGCCGCCAGGCGGTTGTTCACGCCGTGCTTGTCCGAATAGGCCACGACGTCCTGGAAACTGTTCACCATGATTTCTTCCAGGCGATCGTTCACCACCTGCTCGCTCCAGAAGTAGCCCTGGCGATCCTGCACCCACTCGAAATACGACACGGTTACGCCGCCTGCGTTCGCCAGAATATCCGGGATCACGAAAATTCCTTTTTCAGCGAGGATCGCGTCGGCAACGTGGGTCGAGGGACCATTCGCGCCCTCGCACAGGACTTTCGTCCGCAGCTTGTGCGCGTTCTGCGAGGTGATCACGTTTTCCTTCGCGGCCGGAAGCAGGACGTCGCATTCGAGAAACATCGCTTCGGTCTTATCCATGTCCTCGCCGCCCGAAAATCCGGTGATCGATCCGGTCTCCGTGCGATGTTTCATGAGCGCCGCAATGTCGAGCCCCGTGGCGTTATAGACCGCGCCGTCCCATTCGATGATGCAGACGATCTTGTAACCGGCGCGAGACATCAGTTTCGCGGCCATGCCTCCGACGTTGCCGAATCCCTGAATCACCACGCGCGTCGAGGATCGTTCGAGCCCCAGCCGGCGCAGGGCTTGATCCGTGACGATCATACATCCGCGCCCGGTGGCCTCGGCGCGCCCGCGCGATCCGCCCAGATTGATCGGCTTGCCGGTCACCACCGCGGACACCGTCTGGCGCGCGTGCATCGAGTAGGTGTCCATGATCCACGCCATGGTCTGCTCATTGGTGTTCATGTCCGGCGCCGGGACGTCTTTATCCGGGCCGATAAATTCGAAAATTTCTGCGGTATAGCGACGCGTGATGCGTTCGAGCTCGCTCGGCGACAGCACGCCGGGATCGCAGATCACGCCGCCCTTTCCGCCTCCGAAGGGAATATTGACGACGGCGCATTTCCACGTCATCCACGCGGCCAGCGCGCGCACTTCGTCGTGCGTGACATCGGGAGCATAACGGATCCCGCCCTTGGCCGGACCGCGCGCCACCGAATGCTGGACGCGATAGCCGGTGAAAACTTCCAGGCGCCCGTCGTCGAGCAGGACGGGAATATGCACGATTACTTCGCGCGACGGCGAGCGGAGCACTTTCTGCATCCCATCATCCAGTCCCAACCGCGCGGCGGCGGTGTCGAACCGGGCCTCGGCGGAAAGCCGCGGGTTAAATTCATCTGCGAGCGTCGACGGCATGGTCGCTTCCAGAAGCATATGCTTCATTATAGAAAGTTCGATACCCCAAGAAAGCGTCAGCGGCTATACTGTCCCCATGAAAATCAATCGCCGCCGCGCCCTTCTTGCGGGACTCGCCGCCGCGGGAACCCGTGTCGATGCTGAGCAGCAAGGCGCGCCAGGATCGCTCTACATCCCGAAAGCTCACCTGGTGGAAGACCGCAAATTCCTGCACGATTTCATGGACGAATTTTCTTTCGTCGACCTGGTGACCGCCGCGCCCGAGCCGCGCATCACCCACATCCCGGTGTTTCTCGACCGCGCCGCGGGAAAATACGGCACGATTTACGGCCATATCTCCAGGCAGAATCCGCAGAGCCAGACCTTTGACACGAAGCAGCCGGCCGTAATCGTTTTTCGAG
>JAIQFJ010000463.1 GCA_020073325.1 Terriglobia bacterium
CGATGTTTCGCTCGCCGTGCAGCGCGCCGGCATTTCGAATTACCGCATCCTCGTCGTGGGCGACGGCCATGAGCGCGGCTGGCTTCAGCAGAACGTTCCGAACGTCGAGCTGGCCGGCCTTCTCTACGGCGAGGACCTTGCTCGCGCCTATGCCGACATGGATATTTTCGCGTTCCCCTCGCATACCGATACGTTCGGCAACGTGGTGCTGGAAGCTCTCTCCTCAGGGGTGCCGGTGGTGGCGACGGCCAGCGGCGGCCCGAAATACCTGGTGGTCGAAGGCGAGAGCGGCTTCATCGCGCACGACGATGCCGCCTTCTCCGATCGCGTGGTCATGCTCGCGGCAAACCCCGATCTCCGCGCGCGCATGTCTATCCGCGCCCGCCAGTTCGCGCAATGCCGCTATTGGAACCGCATTTTCGATCAGGTGTACGATGCCTACGAATACTGCCTGCGTTCCAGGCACTCCGTGCGAAGCCGCGGGCGAATCGAAAATCGCCACACCGTTGTGAGTAGCTGACCCCGCCTGCTACCGCGGACCCAATTCCGCCAGCAGCGCCTGCACGTGCTCCGGCGATCCCGTGAAAATTGAAACCGGAGGACGCCGGTAGTTAAGCATTTTCCGATACAGCACATCCTCCAGCGCCGAGTTGATCCCCCAGCCCGCCAGATAGCTCAACCTCAGATCGTCGTCGGTATTGATCTGCGCGCCCTTCACCCACGGCGCAAGATCGTCGGCGCTGCCTGAATACGTCGCGAACATCTCATACGTGGACCCGATCCCGATCCCGGCCAGCGATTCGCGCACGGGCGCATAATCCGGCCGCTCCAGCCTCTGCTGCACATCGTCGATGTCGATCTTCAACGGTTCCATCTGCCCCATGAAAACCATGTCGTAGCCGAGCCCGTCGCGCGTGTTGGCCCACACGGTTCCGTACGGAAAAGCCGCAAAAAACGTGGCGAGTTCGCTCTTGATCGTCGGATCGTCGGTCTCATACAGAGGAACGTACAGCGTGAAGATGCCGCCCGGATTCAAGTGGCGCTTCACCGACTCGAAATACTCCTTCGAGTACAGCGCTGCGGTGCCCTTGACGAACACGTCCAGCGGATCCGACGCGATGATGTCGAACTTTTCGCCGGTCGTCATCAGGTAATGGCGCGCGTCGTCGAACACGATGTGCGTTTTCGGATTCAGCGCGACGCGGTAATCTTCGCGCCCGAAATATTTCGTCGACGCCGGAGGAATCACCGGTTCGATCTCGCAGATGGTGATTTTTTCGATCTGCGGATAGCGCGTGAAGGTCCCTGCCGAAACACCCGCGCCGAAGCCGATCCCCAGCACCGATTTCGCGTTCGGCCGCAGCATCCCCGGCAGATGACCCACCATGCGCTGCAGCTTCATGTCATACAGTTCGGTGGTCGCCTCGACGTGTCCGTTGACGTTGACGTAGATCGTTCCGTTGTTCCACTCCGAAATCGCCACCGACGAATTGCGTCCTTCGGCGACGTACAGAATTTTCGAATAGCCCTGATTAAGCGCCATGCGGCGGCCGTAGGCGATCAACTCGCCCGGAATCGGATCGATCATCGCGGCAAGCACGCCCGCCAGCGCAAGCGACGCCGCGAGTCCCGCGATCCCCGCGATCGATTTTCTGAGGATCGGGAACAGCGCAACGACTCCGCTGATCCCCGCCAGCACGAGCAGCGCACGCTCGGTCTGTTGCGTGCCGATCGACGGAATCAGCCACAGGCTCACCGCCAGAGCGCCGACGATTCCGCCCAGCGTGTTCGCCGCATAAATTCCGCCCGCCACGCGCGACGAATCTTCACCCGCCTGTGAACGAGCCGCCGCCGCGCACGCCAGCGGAAAACTCGCGCCCCAGAACAGCGTCGGAGGCAGGACCGCCCACAGCACGCGCTTCAAATCGAGCGTGTACATGTGCCAGCCGTCCTGCGTGGTCAGCAGATCGTCGCTCCACGTGGGCAGGACGTGGACGATCGTATACGCGGTCCACGCCATTCCCAGCATTAGCAGCACCTGCGACCATCCGAGCGCCGCCTGTGCGCGTCCCTTGCGCGCAATCCACGAGCCCGCCGTGCTGCCGATCGCGAGTCCGGCGAGAAACACCGCCAGGATGATCGAGAAAACATAGACCGTCGCCAGCAGCAGCATGCCGAGCGTGCGCGTCCACACCACCTCCGCGCCCAGCGCCGTCGCGCCCGACATCGCGATGCAGAGATAGACCGGCCATCGATCCGTGTACACCGGCTGCTCCGCCGGCGCTTCTTCCGCAACCGGAGCCGGCGCTTCGATCCGCCCCGCGGCCAGGTAGCTGATCCCCGCGATCGCGAAATTGATCGCCGCCGCCACCCACGTCGTGACCGACATGTCGTACACGCGCAACAGGTAAAATCCCGCGATCAGGCACCCGAAGACCGCGCCCATGGTGTTGGCCGCGTATAAAAATCCCCACCACGAAACGCCTTCCGCGGTCGACTTGATCCAGCGCACGATCGCCGGCAGCGACGCGCCCATCAGGATCGTCGGCGGAAGCATGCATAACGCCGCGACGATTCCTCGCAGCAGCATACTCGGCACGCCGTGTTCCGCTCCCGACCAGTACACGCGGCTCAGAACGGGGAGCAGAAATTTCACGACGATCGCAAAAATGCCGATTCCCAGCTCGAGCCCGGCATAAATTTTCAGAGGATGCTGCTTGGTCCACCGCCGGGGCAGCCAGATGCTGCCGATGCACAGGCCTCCCATGAACGTGGCCAGCAGAACGCCCATCGAAACCGAAGTCGACCCGATGACCAGTTGCAGCATCTGGTACCACACGACTTCATAAATCAGCGCCGCGCAGCCCGAGGCCGAGAATAGAAACAGGAGTAAGGATAACGATGCGGAAGTCACAGAACAGTGCAGCGTAGCACAGTTTTCAAGGCATCTGCGGCGACGCGCTCAAAAGGATCTTCGCGATCCATTCCCAATGCGGACCGCCCGACTCCTTGAGCGCCCTCACTTCCCGATCGACGTCGTAGGCCACGCGCCGGATCTGCGGCACGCCGCCCTCGATCAGCAAATAGGCAGCGCGCGGGTCGCCATCGTAGGAAAGACTCACGCTGCCCGAATTGGCGACGATCCTGCTCCCGGCGGTGCGCAGGAACGATCGATGAATGTGCCCGTAAACGACGATCCGCCCGTCCAGCGGCGCGTAGGCCGACTCGAAATCCGCATCGCTCGCCTCGGGATGGGGCGATCGCCAGGGACTTTTCGGGCTCGCATGCACCAGCGCGACGTCGCCATGCCTCTGCGCAAGCGGCAGCGCGCCGAGCCATGCAATTCTTTCCTCCCCCAGAGCCTCACGACTCGACGCCGCCATCTCGCGAATCACCGGCAGTAGCGGCTGCATCGCCGGAGTCTGCGCGGCGAATTCCTCAAGCGATTCCGGCCGCGCCAGCATCTCGTCGGTATTACCGATCACGCCGGGCCAGCCGAGATCGCGGATGCGATCGACGATGCTGGCTCCGCCCGGTCCCGCATCGGCCACATCGCCGCCGTGCAGAATCAGGTCGGGCGAAGTCTCGCGCAGATCGGTGAGCACTGCGTCGAACGCAGTCCGGTTCCCGTGAATGTCAGAAACAACCGCGATCCGCATCGGTCGATCAACACGTCAAACGCCCGCTCAATTCATCGCCGGAGGATCGACGTGACACAGGATACACGCCGTCTGCGCATCCAGCCCCGACACCGTGTACGATTGCCCCCGTAGAATCGACGACGTCCGGCTGACGAACTCGTGCGACTGCGTGTAGCGCTCCGCCTTCGCCACCAGGATCCTCGCCTCGCGATCGCGCAGCTTGTAGCGAATCTCAGCCGAGCCGTTTCCGAACGCGGTACTCCCGCACAGCCGGATCGGTGCTGCCGGCGACAACGGTACGTCGAGCCCGGTGCGGTCCATCACCCACGCACGCATTTCCGAGGCTCCCTGCGAATCGAAGGACGCGGTGCGCGGATGCAGCGCCCATGCGGTCGCCACCGCCGCGATCATCGCCAGGGCCAGCCGCAATCGCAGCACCGGCTTCGGACGAGGCCGCGGATCGCACACGCGCTCCCACAATTCCTCCGGCGCGGCGACCGGCCGCAGGTTACGATCGAGCAGCGGACCCAACCAGTTCTTATTCATACATCCTCCGCAGCGGAGCCAACCGCTTCTCCAGTGCTTTGTGCGCGCGATTCAGACGCGACGCGACGGTCCCCATCGAACAGCCCAGAATTTCGGCGATCTGGTCGTAAGACATGCCTTCGGTGTAGCGCAGCACCACCACGATGCGCTGCTCCGGCGCCAGCCGGTCGATCGAACGCTGCACCTGTTCCTCCACCTCGCTGCGCAGCAGATCATGCAGCGCGGTTTCGCGCGGCGCGGTGAACGCGCTGAGCGCGTCCTCCACCATTACGCGGATCCTGCGGCTGCGGCGATGATAATCCAGGCACCGGTTGACCACCAGGCGATACAGCCACGACTCGAATCCCGCCTCGCCCCGAAAATCCTGCATCGAGGACAGCAGCTTCAGGAACACATCCTGGGCGATGTCAAGCGCCGTCGTCCGGTCGCCCGAATAGCGCAGCGCGATCGAATAGACTTTGTCCTGATAGGCCTCAAACAGGACCCGGAAGGCGTCGGCCTCCCCGCGCCGGCAGGCGTGGATGATCTCAAAGTCGAGCCCTTCGAGGACCATATCTCCAGCTTAGACGTTCCCGGGTCCTGATTTCTTCCCCGATTTTCAGGCGTCTGCACACCTGCCCCTGCCTTCACAGGCAGGCCTTGATCCGACAACCGCGCCCGTCAGAGTCTGTGTGAAAATGATCGGCGTCGGCCGCTTCCTGCGGTCGCGGTTCTTTAAACGGCTGATTCAGCGGGATGCCGGCAATGAACCGCGACCGCAGGAAGCGGCGAACGTTCA
>JAIQFJ010000464.1 GCA_020073325.1 Terriglobia bacterium
GGGCGACAATCTCTACACCAATTCGCTGATCGCTGTGGACGCCGATACCGGCGCGCGCAAGTGGTTTTTCCAGTTCACGCCGGGCGACGTTTTCGATTGGGATGCCACCGAGATTCCCGTGCTGGTGGACACGCCGGTGGACGGCAAGCCTCGCAAACTGGTGGTCATGGCGAATCGCAACGGGTTTTATTACGTCCTCGATCGCGAAACCGGAACGTTCCTGCGCGGCGTTCCCTTCGCGAAACAGAATTGGGCCAAAGGACTCGACGCGTCCGGCAAAGCGATTTCCAACGGATTGAAACCCACCGCGGCGGGAACCCTGGTCTATCCGAGCGTCGACGGCGCGGCAAACTGGTACAGCCCCGCGTATCATCCCGATCTGAAATTGTTTTTCATCGCGGCGCGCGAGGACGGCGGCGTCGTTTTTAAATCCGATCCGCATCAGGACCGCAATCTGGTGATGGTCGGAGGCAGTTGGCAGCGGCTTTCTCCCTCCGAAAGGTCGGGCGCGGTGCGGGCGCTGAAGGTTGCTACAGGCGAGCTCGTTTGGGAATTTCATCTCCAGCAGCCACCCTGGTCCGGATTGCTCGCGACCGCGGGTGGCCTCGTGTTCGGCGGAACCGAAGAAGGCGATTTTTTCGCGCTCGACGCATCCACCGGAAAGCTGCTGTGGCGATTTTTCACCGGCGGACGCATCGTCGCCAATCCTGTTTCGTATGCGGTCAACGGCAAGGAATACGTCGCGATCGCGGCCGGGCAAAGTATCTTTTCTTTCGCGCTGGAGCCCTGAGATGGCGGCGCGATGGATGAAGTGGATGCTGCCGAATCTGGCGATGCTCGTTTCCATCGCCGCGATTGCGTACTGCGCCGGATTCTTTCAGGCGCCTTCGCGCTTCTTCAGCGACGCCGATCCGGGCTGGCACATCCGCACCGGCGACTGGATTCGCGCGCATCATGCCGTCCCGCGCGACGATTTGTTTTCGTTCGAGCAAACCGGGCAGCCGTGGTTTGCATGGGAATGGCTCGCCGACGTCCTCATGTCGACGACGCACTCGTTTCTCGGCCTCACCGGTATCGTGTGGATGTATACGTTGGTTCTCGGCGCGGCCACCTGGACCTGGTTCCGGCTGCAATGGGAGACCGGCGGAAATTTCCTGATCGCGTGCCTGATGGTTTCGCCGCTGCTCGCATCCACCCAGATTCACTGGCTGGCCCGGCCGCACATGTTGACGTTCGTGCTCTTTCCGCTGCTGCTGCTGTGCCTCGAATCGATGCCCGCAAAGTTCGAGCCGAAACATGCCGCGCTCGCCGTTGCGGGAGGAGCGCTGTGGGCGAATCTGCACGGCAGCTTTCCTCTCGCCATCGCCATCGCCGCCTGCTATGGACGAAAATATTTCGCTCTCGCCGCGTGCATGCTCGCCGGGACATTTCTCAATCCCTACGGCTGGCATCTGCACTGGCACGTGATCGATTATCTGATCCTGCATCCGGAGCTTCACGCAAACGTGACCGAGTGGCAGAAATTCGATTTCGCGACGAACTACAGCCGTATCCAGGTGGGCCTGATGTTCGCGTTTGCCGCTATGGGAGCCGTCGCCGCCGCTTTCGAACACAGGCTCCGCCACACGATGATCATCGCGCTGGTTCTGGCGGCGGCGTGGAGCGCACAGCGCGGCGTACCCGTCGCGGCCCTGGTCGCATTGCCGCTTGCCAACGGCGCGATCACCACCTTTCTTCGGTCGAGAAAGCGCCTGCGAAACTTCATCCAGATCGGCGACGAGTTTCGCGAGATCGACAACGGATTCAACGGAGCGGCTCTGGCTCCCATCGCCGCCATCTTGATGCTGGTGTGGCTTCGCAGTCCCGCAGTCGCCGCGCGCACCGGATTCCTCGAACCCAATTACCCGGTCAGCGCGGCCGCCGCGATTCCACCGGCCGCGCGCGTCTTCGCATCGCCGGAGGACGCCGGCTATCTTATCTATCTCGATCCTTCGCGCCGCATCACGTGGGTCGATTCGCGCACCGATTATTTCGGCGCCGGGCGTTACCGGACCTATCTTCAGATCCTCAACGCAGCACCCGGCTGGCAGGACGCCTTCGATCGGCTGCGCTTCTCTCACGTCCTGATCCGGCGGGATTCAGGGCTGGCGCGCGCGTTGCCCGCGCGAGGCTGGAGAGCGGCCTATTCGGATGAGACCTATATTCTGCTGGCTCCCTGATTTCACCGGTTCTTGAAGACCTGCCCGCCCTTCATCACGAAAATGACGTGGCGCATCGTCGCGATGTCCTTCACCGGATCGCCCTCCACCGCGACGATATCCGCCTCCATCCCCGCGGCGAGTGTCCCGATTTTATCGCCCAGGTTGAGCGATTCCGCGGAGAGCGAAGTCGCCGAGGTGATCGCGGCCTTGGGATCCTGGCCGCCTTTCTGGACGCGATAGATCAATTCCTCGACGTTGTGTCCGTGCGCGCCGGCCACCGCGTCGGTGCCGTAGACAATCTTCATTCCCGGAACCGAAAGCGCCTGTTTGAACACAGCGAGCGACGCCGGAATCCCTTTCTCCATCGCGGCCATGCCTTCTTCGGTATAATTTCCGATCCCCAGAAAATTCGCCCGGTGCGACAGATAATTCTGCGCCACCAGCCCGATGTTCGGATCGAAATACGTCCCGTGCGCCGCGATGAACTGCAGCGAATCGAGATCCGCGAGCGACCCGTGTTCGACCGCGGTGCATCCCGCACTCACCACGGCCTTGATCGTGGCGGGCTGATAAACATGGACGATCGCGCGCAGCTTCTGCGCCTTCGCTTCGCCGCATGCGGCCTGGATCTGCTCATCCGTCAGCGTCGCGCCGCCGCCGTCGCGAATGCTTTTCGACGCGAAAATCTTAATGAGATCGGATCCGTCGGCAGCCATCTTGCGCACCGCTTCGCGAATCTGTTCCGGCGTGAGATTCCCGTTGTTGATCGCGCGCAGCGACGTCAGCACGCGCGGCCCTGGCAGCACGCCGCGATTGATCGCCGTGCGCAAATCGCCGTCGATCGGGCTGCCGACGCTCTGCACCGTGGTGAATCCGCCCATCAACGTCGCATAGGCGTTCTCCATCGCGTATCCCATCGCCGCCGTCTGCGACGTGTCTCTCGGCTGATAGCGTCCGTCCGGCCCGAAATGCCATGCGATGTGGACATGCGTGTCGATCATGCCCGGCAGAACGGTCGCCGTGCGCAGATCGTACGACGCTTTGCCGGCGGCCGGACCGATTTTCTGAATCTTGCCGCCCTGCACGACAACATCGACATTGCGCTGTACGCCTCCTTTGCCGTCGAGCAGCGTGCCGGCGCGAATCACGATCGGCTGTTCCTGGGCGTAAGCCGCCGCGGCGAGCATCGAGGAGAAAGTCAGAAGGCGTGCAAAGTTGGCGTGCATTCGTGAGATGTAACAGAATCGCGGCGCAGGCGCAAGCCGAATCGCGGCCCGTTACAAATCCTTGACAATCAGGTCCATTGGATCATAATGATTCAAATCCCAATTCTCATTGGGGAGTGGAAACTTGTTCTGCATACTCGGCGACGGGAACTCTTGCCCCCGTGATGGATGGTTATTTCCGGCTATGCCTTACTTACGTCTGACTTAGGGGTTAAACAATGAACAACTTCCGGCTGTGGGCGGTGATCTCTATTTTCGGCGCGTCGTCGATGATCGCGCAGAACCTCGGGGCAATTGCAGGAGTGGTTCGCGACCAGACCGGCGCAGTCGTGCCCGGAGTCACAGTGGAGGCGTCCAGCCCCGCCTTGATCGAGGGACGACGCAGCACAACGACCGGAGGAAATGGCGAATATCGCATCGTCGACCTGCGGCCGGGCGAATACACCGTGACCTTTACCCACCAGGGATTTCGAACCGTGCGGCGTTCCGGGATCACCTTGGGTGCGTCCTTCACCGTGACCGTCGATGGCGAGCTTCAGGTGGGCGCGACCGCGCAGGAAATGACCGTTTCCGATGCGCCGCCGCTGGTCGACGTGCAGAATTCGCTGACCGAGAAAGCCATGGATCGGAAGACGCTCGACGCGATTCCCACCGGGCGCGATCCGTTCGCGGTCGGGCAGATTATTCCTGGCGTCTCGACAGCCACCCCGGACGTAGGCGGAACGCAGGGCATGCAGCAGCCGACCCTGCAGGTGCATGGCTCGAACGGCAACGACAACGTGTTCGTCGTCGACGGGATGCAGATTCAGCACACCGGGTTTTCGGGCAATCAGACGGGCTTCTATTACAACGACAGCCTCATGGAATCCATCACCTACCTGACCAGCTCGCTGCCGGCCGAGGCGCCGGTGGGCGGTTATTCAGATCAGCATGATTCCCAAGGACGGCGGAAATCAGTTTCATGGGTCGGTGTTCGGAACGGGCGCCACGCAGGCGCTGCAATCGGATAATTCCAACGCGGACCTGACGGCGCTGGGGCTGAAAGCACGCAACAAGATCGATACGCTCTACGACCTGAACGCGGACCTCGGCGGTCCCGTGATCAAGGACCGGCTCTGGTTCCTGACCAGCTTTCGCCGCTGGGGTGCGAACAACTTCCTGGCGAACACTTTCTTCCCCAACGGCCAGCAGGTGGTGGACGATACGCGGCTCACCGATATCACTCTGCGGCTCACCTATCAGATCAACAAGGACAATAAGGTTTCGGCGTCTTACGATCGCGGCTTCAAATTCCGCGGACACCGGCCCAACAACCTGATCGGCGTTGCGTTTTCCGATCCGCTGGCGGATGTGCAGCAGAAGAGCTGGATGAATTACATGGCTCAGACGCATTGGACGTCGACGGTCACCAATCGCCTGCTCCTCGATGTCGGCTTGACCTATATGCCGGTGTACTACAACCTGTTCTTCGAACCCGGGGCCGCTCCCGGAGCGATCGCGCAATATGACACCGTGCTTTCGAC
>JAIQFJ010000465.1 GCA_020073325.1 Terriglobia bacterium
ATCCGCGACACCCCCGCCACCGAGCCGCGACTGCCAAGGAGCGGACGGCGCTGCTTCCGCTCGTCGCTACTCGCCGCCCGGTCTCGCATCGGATCCGCGACAACCCCGCCACCGAGCCGCGACTGCCAGGGAGCGGACGGCGCTACTCGCCGCCCGGTCTCGCATCGGCAAATCTCCGAATCCGCGGCACCCCCGCCACCGAGCCGCGACTGCCAGGGAGCGGACGGCGCTGCTTCCGGCTCTGTCCGAATCGCGAGAGCCGACCCCGAGCCGCGCGCGTCAGCAAGCGGGTTCGCGCCGCGATCCGGCTGCGTAGCCATTCGGAACATACTGGAGTGATGAAGAGCTACCGCAAGGAACTCTGGTTCGATATCCCCACCCGCCGCGCCTTTGTCAACATTACGCACCAGGTCGAACAGTGCCTCTCCGAAAGCGGAGTCCGCGAAGGTCTGGCGCTCGTCAACGCCATGCACATCACCGCCTCCGTTTTCATCAACGACGACGAATCCGGCCTCCACCAGGACTACGAAAAATGGCTGGAACGCCTCGCCCCGCACGAGCCGACGGCGCAATATCAGCACAACCGCACCGGCGAAGACAACGCCGACGCGCACCTTAAACGCCAGGTGATGGGACGCGAAGTCGTCGTCGCCATCACCCAGGGAAAGCTCGACTTCGGCCCATGGGAGCAGATCTTCTACGGCGAATTCGACGGCCGCCGCAGGAAGCGAGCCCTCGTCAAGATTATCGGCGAGTAGCCCGCGCTACGGCTTCACCGGCGGCAGCGTCGAGGTGGGCGTGTCGTTCGGGCAATGCGGATGACCATAGCCGCCCGCGCTAATGCCCGTTCCGCCGTTCGGATTGGCCGTGATGTCGAAAACGATGTTGTCCGGATGGTTCGCGTCTCCGCTCACCCCGCCGACACCCAGCAGATGATCCAGGCCCAGATTCGCGCGGACCCGCCAGGCGATGTAATGGTCGCTGCACGAGGTATCGCCGCTCACCCCGACCGCTCCGATGATCTTCTTACCCGTCGCGTACAGCGCCAGCCCTCCGCCGAACACGTTCACGCCGCCGATCTTCGTTCCCACCATCGGATCGTTTCCGGTGCCATAAAGAATCGACGGTCCTTTATACGCCGCGCCCGTATCGACCGGGTTGCTGAACTGCAATCCGAACAGGCTGCCGCCCGGTTGAACGGCCGAATAGAGATTCGCGGTCGACAACGCCAGCCCGTTCGCCTGTCCCGACCCGTTGCTGTTCGATGCGCTATCCAGGCTGAACGCGTTGGCCGTATTCGCCTTCTGCGCCGCGATTGCGCGGCTCCCCGGCCACTGCGCGCCTCGGTCGGTTCCTGAAAACGCCACCGCGCAGACCACGCCGTCACGATCGACCACCGTCCCCCACATCTGGTTGTTCAGCCCGCTCGTCTCCGCTTTCGTTGCGGTATCGAGCGCCGATTTCAGGTCGGAATAACTCGGCAGCCCGGCACAGCTATTGTTGCCCTGGCTGTTACCCTGGCCGTCCTCCGAATTGCCTTGCCCCTCGCCGCGCCCTCGCTGCGCCCATGCCGATCCCGAAAAGGCAAAGGCCGCCAGACATCCCCATGCGACATATGAACGGATATGCGAGCCGTACGACTTTCTCATCTATTTCCCCTTTCATTTCGATGACTTAGAGACACTACGAAACGTTAGAGAGATAGCGCCGGAACGGGCTTCGTTACGAGCTTTTTGTCTTGACGAAAGCGAGGACTTCCTGGGGATTGGTCGAGCGCCCCGGCAGCGTCGCCAGCACTTTGCCGTCAGGATCGAGAATCGCGTAGTAGGGAATCGCGACCGTCTGGAATTTCTCGTCTTCCAGCTTCTGATTCTCTTCGGAAGCTTTATCGGTGCCGTCCGTGTATAGCTCCACCAGCACCAGATCCTTCATCGCGTCCGCGATCTCCGGGCGAGGCCACATGTTGGCCTTCATCCAGTGGCAATTCGTGCAGGCGTAGCCGGTGAAACTGACCAGCACCAGCTTGTTCCCCTGGCGCGCCTGGTCGAAGGCTTCCTTGAGCTGATTCTTCATCCACACCTGGCCGCCTTCGGCCGACGCGCGTCCCGCGATCCCGCCGGTTGCGACCGGAACAAACGCATCCAGCTCCCCGAGCGGTGCGCCGAACATGCCCGGCAGCAAACTGAAGGCAAAAATCAATATCGCGCAGGCGGTGAGTAAACGTCCGATTCCCAGGTGCTCGCCCTCCTCCACTCCCTCCAGACGCAGCAATCCGAGCAGATAGAGTCCAGCCATCGTGAACAGCACGAACCATGCTGCCAGGAACCGCTCGCGCGTGAGGAAGTTGATCTGCAGCACCTGATCGACGTTCGAGGCATACTTGAAGACGAACGCCAGAACCGCAAATCCCATCACGACTTTCACGCGCGCCATCCATCCTCCGCTGCGCGGCAGCTTTTTCAGATAGGAAGGAAACGCGGCCAGGAAAAAGAACGGCGCTGCGAGCCCCGTGGCGAAGCTCGCCATGCCCAATACCGGTTGCGCGCCCTTGCTTTGCACCGACGCTGCCAGAATCGTCCCCAGAAACGGTCCGACGCAGGCAAACGAGGTGAGCGCAAAGGTCAGCCCCATCAGCAGCGTCCCGAAGTATCCGCCGCGACGCGAAGCTGCATCAAGTTTCGTCAGCAGGCCAGAGGGCAGGGTAATCTCAAACGCGCCCAGCAGGCTCAATCCGAAAGCGACGAACACCAGCGCGATGAATCCGTTGACCCAGGGATTCGATCCGAGCTGCACGACCCCAAAGGGTCCGACCGCCGCCGCCACTCCGAATCCCAGAGCACAGAACAACACGATGATCCCCAGGCAGAAGACCAGCGCCTGCACGATTCCGCCTTTCTGGTTCAGAAAGAACGACACCGTGATCGGGATCATCGGGAAAACGCACGGCGTAAAAATCGTAGCGAGCCCGAACCCGAACGCCGTCAGCAGAAACGTTGCAAGATTGTCGTCGGCCTTGGGAGCAGCGGGAGCGGGAGCCGCGGAAGAGGTCGCCGCCGCCGGTTCTTTGCCGATCTCTGTATAATCCGCTGGCTTCACGAACGCCGCCGGAGCCGCCGCCGACGGATCGACGGTCACGGTAAACGCCGCCGTCTTCTTCTTCGGAGGCAGGCACTGCCGGTCATCGCAAGCCTGATAGCGAACCTGCGCGGTCAATTCCAGCGGACCGGCCGGAGCGTCATTTTTCAGATCGGCGACGATCCAGAAAACAGCTTCTTTCAGAAATGTTTCCGTGTCGAGATTGAAGTTCGGGTCGAACTTCCGCTCAGGCTTGGGCTGATACAGCTTGAACGCCGCGACCGCCGGATTTTCGGCGAGCCCCGCGGTGGTGGGGATCGGCCCGCCTTTGGGCGTCGTCAGGGAGTAAAGATGCCAGCCTTCGTCGAGCGTCGCGGTCAGTCTTAGAACGACGCTTGATCCCGCGGGAGCCTTAGTTGTGTCGGAGGAGAGCGTCCAATGAACCGGATCGAGTTTCTGGGCTTGGCCGATCAGCGCTGCGAACAGGACAACGGCAACAATGGCCGCTCCCTTTGGTCGCGGTTCAGGCCGCTGTGAACCGCGACCAAAGGAAGCGGCGAGCGTCGATGGGTCCTCAAGCGCTTTCATTTTCCAGCTACCTTGGAAGATGCAACTCCATCGAGTTCGGCTGCGATTTTTTCCGTCACCTTGCTGCCGGCGAACTCCGCCGCCACCCGGATCGCATTCTTGATCGCATTCGCGTTCGACCGTCCATGGCAGATAATGTTCACGCCCTTGACGCCCAAAAGCGGCGCTCCGCCATATTCGGAATAATCGACGCGCTTGCGGAAATCGCGATATGCGGCGCGCGAAAGAACATAGCCGATCTTTCGCGTAACGGTCTCCGCCAGAGACTCTTGCAGCATATTCTTAATCATGTCCACAAGGCCTTCGCTGACCTTCAGCGCCACATTGCCGATGAACCCGTCGCACACCACCACGTCCACCTCGCCGGTGTAAATGTCGCGCCCCTCGACGTTGCCGATGAAGTTGATCGGCATCGCCTTGAGCAGCGGAGTGGCCGCCCGGGTCAGTTCGTTGCCTTTGTGTTCTTCCTCTCCGATAGATAGAATGCCGACTCGCGGAGAACTATTCCTGAAAATGATACGCGAGTAAATTTCGCCCATGACGGCGAACTGCGCGAGCATCTCCGCCGAGGAATCGACATTGGCGCCGACGTCGACCAGCACCACCGGCTTCCTCTTGGCCGTCGGCAAGGCGGAGGCAAGCGCAGGCCGGTCCACCCCGCGGATCATGCCCTGCACCATCTTCGCCGTCGCCATGCAGGCTCCGGTGTTTCCCGCCGACACCACCCCGTGAACTTCGCCGTCGCGCTGCATGCGGCAGGCGACGCGAATCGAGGAATCTTTCTTGCCCCGGAACGATTTCGCGGCGGAATCCTCCATCGTCACCACTTCGCTCGCGTGGTGGATCTTGATGGGGAGACCGTGCGCGTTCGGATGCAGCGCCAGTTCGCGCCTGAGGACGTCCTCTTTTCCGACCAGAACGATCTTCACGTCCAGCGACGAGGCTGCCTTAATCGCTCCTTCGACCTCGGGCTTAGGCGCTAAATCGCCGCCCATGGCGTCAACCGCGATCGATATCATAAGACCGGCGTGGTCATGAAGCGCGGCCTACTCTTCAGCGACTTCGACGATTTCGCGGCCTTTGTATTTTCCGCAGTGCGGGCAAACGCGATGGGGGACCTTAGGCTCGTGGCAGTTGGGGCACTCGGCAAGGATCGTCCGGCGCAGCGAATCGTGCGTGCGGCGGGCCGAGGTGCGGCGTTTGGAATGACGTCGTTTTGGATTCGGCATGGTGAGTCTTTTCTATCTATTTGAAATTCTTTAAGGCCGCCCAGCGTTCATCACAAACCCGCTGCATCGGCAGCGCGAGTAAAACAAATTCGCGAAGGACGTCGTTCAGTTCGATGCCGTCGCCTTCGTAGAAGCCCATTTCGGCTTCGCTTTTATCGATCGAAACTTCCTCGCCGTAGCCTTCTTCGACCGGACGGTAGTATAACTCGAAATCCGAATCCACCGGAAAACGCGCGTCTTCCAGGCACCGGTCGCACTCGGATTCCATCTCCGCCTTGAGGTGTCCCTTCACGCGGATCTCGCCCAGAGCCCCGGTCACCAGTTCAACTCTACCCGTCGCCTTTAAAGGGCCGATTTGCCGGAGCTTAGGGTCCAGAAACTCCACTTCACCCGGCTTGAGTTCGCCTTCAAATTCCTGAGCGCGAACTTCCAGGTCTCGAACGTGAAAGAACATGGCACACCTACCCCGACGCGGATGGTCGGAATTTTTATTATACATTGCCGTGAATCTTTCGGCACTCTGGAGCCACCTGGGGCCGCTGTGACCAGCCGCCCCACAAAGCAGTTACCGAATTCGATCGGTGGGGTATTGTATTTAACATGGCAACGCTTCTTCAGGACTTGCGCTATGGCCTCCGCACTCTGGCCAAGAATCCCGGATTCGCTCTGGTCGCGATGCTCACCCTGGCCCTCGGCATCGGCGCCAACACCACCATCTTCAGCGTCCTTTCCAACACCATCCTGCGCGAGCTTCCGTTCCCCAACCCCGAGCGCCTGATGCTGGTCCTCGAAACACAGCGCCATCAAAAGAACAACTGGAACATCGTCTCCGCGCCGAATTTCTGGGACTTCGAGCGCATGAGCCAATCCTTCGAATCCATGGCGATTTTCGATTCCGCGGGCCGCGGCTACAATCTTTCCGCGACCGGCAGCCAGCGCGAGCCGGAACAGGTTTCCGGACTCCGCGTCTCCGCCGGATTCTTTCCGACGCTTGGGGCAAAACCGCTTCTGGGGCGAGGTTTTCTGAAGGAAGAAGAGCAGCTCGGCCGGGATCACGAGGTGGTCCTCAGCTACGGACTCTGGATGCGCCGCTACAACGGCGATGCGTCGCTGATCGGCCGTACGATCCGGATCGACGGCGCCGATTTTACCGTCGTCGGAGTGATGCCGCGCGAATTTCAATGGGAGTTCTGGAGCGGTCCGCGCGAGCTGTACGTTCCGGTGGGCTACACCAAAACCGATTTTTCGCGCGAAGAACACAGCTTCCTCGCGATCGGCCGAATGAAGCCGGGGGTGACTGAACAGCAGCGTGCTGCTGATCGCCTGCGTGAATGTCGCCAATTTGCTGCTGGCGCGCGGAGCGGCACGGCAGAAAGAGTTCGCGATTCGCAGGGCGCTGGGCGCGGGCGGCTGGCGCATCGCGCGGCAAATGCTGACCGAAAGCGTACTGCTCGCGATCGCCGGCGGATGTTTCGGATTGCTGCTGGCGTTTTGGAGCACGCGACTGGTCTACACGATCTTCCGGCTCGATCAGTTCGACCTGCCGTTGCGGCCGATCGAGTCGCTCGCGATCGACGGCCGCGTGTTCGCCTTCGCGGCGGTCCTGGCATGCCTCACGGGAATTATTTTCGGCCTCGCCCCGGCGATCGGCGCGCTGCGCGGCGACCTGAACGATCCGCTGAAGGAAGGCGGCCGGTCCGGCGGATCGAGCGGAAGAAACCGGATGCGCCACGTGCTGGTCGCCTCGGAAATGGCCCTCGCCCTGGTCGTGCTGTGCGGCGCGGGATTGATGATCAAGAGCATGTCGCGCCTGCTCGGCGTCGATCTGGGCATGAATGCCAAAAACGTCCTGACGATGGAAGTGTCCGTTCCGCAGGAGATCATCTACAACGGCCCGCCCGGCCTGCCGCGCTTCTGCCAGGACCTGACCGGCCACGCCGGTTCGATTCCGGGCGTCCTGTCGGTGGGCGCCGTGGCGCATCTTCCGCTGCACGGAAACGCCGGACGCGGGTTTCAGATCGAAGGACGTCCGCCCGAGCCGCCCGGCCATTCCGCCGGCGGAGATTATTCGGTCGCGTGTCCGGATTATTTCCGCACGATGCAGATCCCGATCGTGCGCGGCCGCGAATTTACGCATCAGGATACGCTGAATTCGCAAGCCGTCATCGTGATCAATCAAACCATGGCCCGCGATTACTGGCCGAACGAGGATCCCATCGGCCACGCCGTGCGCCTGGGCGGCCCCGGCGGACCCCGGCTGGTGATCGTCGGGGTGGTGGGCGACGTGCATCAGCAGTCCATCGATTCGGTTCCGCGACGCCAGTTTTTCAGGCCCTACACGCAGGCGGCCTGGCCCTTTATGAGCATCGTGGCCAGGACGGCCTATTCTCCGCTGACGTTCGTCCCGGCGGTGAAGAACGCCCTGGCCGATGCACTCCCCGACCGCCCGGTGTCCGACGTTCGGACTATGGAAGACGTCGTCCAGTCGTCGACCCAATCGCGGCGGCTCGCCATGATGCTGCTGAGCGCGTTTTCAGGAATCGCACTGGTGCTGGCAGCGGTCGGGATCGTGGGAGTGGTGGGCCATTCGGTGACGCAGCGGACCCAGGAGATCGGGATCCGGATCGCTCTTGGCGCGGGCGCGATCGATGTGCTGCGGCTGATCCTTTCGGGAAGCATGGCGTGGGTGCTGGTGGGAATCGGCGTGGGGGTGGCGGGATCGATGGGCCTGGCGCGGCTGATGGAAGGATTGCTGTTCGAGGTCCAGCCGCTCGATCCCTGGGTGCTGGCGATGGCGGCTGTGCTGCTTTCCTCGGTCGCGCTGATGGCC
>JAIQFJ010000035.1 GCA_020073325.1 Terriglobia bacterium
TATCGAGCACCAGCACCTTGATCGGCTTGCCCGACATCATCATGCGCGAAAGATTCTGGAATCCGATGTCGTACATCGCGCCGTCGCCGCCGATGGAGACCACGGGCGGACACAGGTGCAGTTCCTCGTCGGTGAAGTTTTTCCAGTTGAAGTAGGTGAAGAACTCCGCGTGCTTTTCTTTCTTGTATCCCCCGTTTAATTCGATTTCCGCCATGCGGACGGCCCTGAATCCTTCGGCCATCTTGGCCATGTGGCCTTCGAAGACCCCCATGGCGACCGACGGGGAATCCTGGAACAGGTGATTCGCCCACGGGAACGGATACGGATTGAACGGATAGGTGGATCCCCACACGGACGTGCAGCCGGTGGAGTTGAGAATGCCCATGCTCGCGCGTCCGCGCTTGGTGGTTCCTTCGGTATATTGCCAGCGCAGGTGTTTTAGTTTTTCGAGCAACTGCGCGGACCAGCGGAGCCACTCGGCGTCGATGGTCGGCCCGGCGTGGCGCTCGTCGAGCTTTTCCGAAAAACGGGCCAGCGTGACGTCGGTATTTTTCAACTCGTCGAGCGCGTGCTCCACGCGATCGGTATGAGCAAGATCGATGGTCCCGGCAAGCTTCAGCCGAATCGATTGATCGAGCCTTGCAATGAGATCGTCGAGTTTGGCCACCTGCGCCTTCACGCGCGGCTGCATGAGCGCTTCGACCGTCGCGGTGAACAGGTGGACTACGGTTTTTTCGCCGCATCCGAGACACGCGCCGTCGCCGCCGACCATCCCGAGATAGTTGCGCTTGTCGAGCAGCAGAGTTTCGAGGGCGCCGATCCGCTCATCAAGATTTTCGATGCGGATGAACTCGGGCGCGGTGGTGGGGAGAGCGGTCCAGAAATCCCAGTTCTTCCGCAGCCGCGCGACCGTCTCCGCGGTCTGCGGAACCGGACGAAGCGCGTCGTCCTTGCAGACCTTGACGCACTCCATGCATCCCTTGCAGGCATACGGATTGACGGTGATCGAAAGCAAGCCTCCGCTGCCTTTCTGTTTCTTTTCGCGGACGAACCAATAGGGCTGCGTCGCGGCGAGTTTGTAATCGCCGAGCGATTCCCGGAGCCACTGGAATTCCTGATCGAGTTCCGGGCGTTCCGTGTCGCGACAGGCCGCGAGAACGTCCGCGATGGCTTCCTCGATCAATGCGCGCGGATCGGAGTGTTCCGCCGTGAGGCGCGCACGTAGCTTCTGCTCGACATTACGGATCGCGCGCGGCAGATGTTTCACGGGACGTCCGCTTGCGGTGACCGACTGCAGAGCCGTTTCGAGAATCGAGATCGGCGAATGGACCAGCCCCGGAATCGCGCTATCCGGGCACACCGTGTAGCAGGATCCGCAGGCGGTGCAGTTTTGCGGGATCCACTCGGGATGCTCGAAGCGCACGCCGGTCATGTCGCGAAACACGCCGGTGGCGGCGGGAATAAAGCTCATGCCGATGAACGGATCGGCGAGATTATCATTGCCCTTGCCGGTCAGATAGAAGTTGCCGGTCTGCTCCCAGAAGCGATGCACGTCGGTGGTCGGAGCCGAGCCGGCGGGAATCTGTTTAAGCATCATCGGCAGATCGGGAGCTTTGCGAAGCTGCGGCAGGGCGGTCGCGCTGACGCGCTTGTCGGCGATCTCCCGCACCTGGTCGAAGCCGCGGCGCACGACGCGAAGATTGTCCTCCACCACGCGCGCGCCCTTGCCTCCGAACTTGTGCTGAAGCTGAGACTCGATCGCGTTAAACAGTTGGGCCTCGCCGAGCTTGGCCTGCGCCATCACGGGCGAGGCGGCAAAGAAGGCCCCCTGGAACGCGATCCCCTGCATGCGGAATTGCAGCTCGGGATCGGTGGCTTCCTCGCGCGCGATCTTAAACGCATCGAGGTGGAACACACGGATGCCGTTCTCAATAATGATGCGCTGGAAGCGTTCGGGAATGGACGCCCAGACATCTTCCGGATTTTCCAAAGCGCTCTGGAGAATGAAAACGCCGCCTTTTTTCAGCCCGTCCAGCGGATTCGAATGTCCGAAGACGTTCGGATCGGGCGACATGACCACGTCGACGTAGATGTAATCGCAGTTGACGCGGATCGGCTCCGGCGCGGCCGACAAATAGTACGTCGTCGGCTGGCCCTTCTTTTCTGACCCGTACTTCGGATTCGCTTTGATGTGATAGCCGAGCAGATCGAACAGCGTCATCGCCAGATTTTTTCCGGTGGTGATGGCGCCCCAGCCGCCCACCGAATGGAATCGCACGGTGATGCTGTTCTTCGGCATCAGGTTGGGATTCTCGGTGCCGCGCACCGCCAGGTCGCGAATGCCGGGATAGCCGTCGGCGATCTGGATCTGATGCAGCTCCTGTTTGGGCGTGAACGGTTTGTCGCGAACGAAATCGATGGACAGGTAGAAGAACTTCTTCTTCGCTCCGTTCGGCAGCATGTTTTCAATCGCGCCGATCAATCCTTCGGGCTGAAGGTCGCGGCTGCCGAGGCCGTAGGAGCCCGAAAAGAGCGGCGGCAGATCTTCGGCCTTGCGATACGCCGCGCAATCGGGATAAGGAACCGAGCCGTTGGCGAAGCGGCCGTTTTCCATGCAGCGCCCCAGCGCGGCGCGGACTTCGCGGATGAGCGGCAGGTCTTCGGCCAGCGGCTGATCGACGCGCTCCAGCACCACGACGCCCTTGCGGCCCTTGAGAATCGGGCCAAGCAGATCGCCCGGGAACGGGCGGAACATGGTCATGTTCACGACGCCGACTTTGATGCGACGGGTTTCGCGCAGATAATCGGCCACGGCTTCGGCGGTGACCAGCATGCTTCCCTGGCCGAGGATGAGGTAATCGGCGTCCTCCACGCGATAGGTGGAGACGCGCTGATAGCGGCGGCCGGTGAGTGTGTAGAAATCCTCCATCGCGTGATCGGCGATCGCGGCGATGTGCTCGAAAAAGAACGGACGCTGCGCGGCGACGCTTTGCATGTAGGCGTCCTGGTTCTGCACGATGCCGAGCATCACGGGATTGTCGACGGTCCACAATTCGGGAATACGGCGGCGTCGCGGGCCGAACAGGATGCGTTGCGAAGGAGTCGGCGTTTCGATGATGTCGTCGGGACGGCCGAGATATTCGGCGATCAGGTCGCGCTCAGGCAGCAGCAGGGACTCGATCAGGTGCGTGGTGAGAAATCCGTCCTGCGCGCAGATGCCGGGAGTCAGCGACAGCTCGGCGAGGCGGTGGGAGATAATATTCAGGTCGCACACTTCCTGGGCGCTCTTGCCGAACAACTGAAAAAAGCCCGTATCGTCGATGCAGTGATAATCGTCATGTCCGGCATGGACATTCAGCGTCGATTTCGTCATCGCGCGGCAGCCCATGTTGAGCACGTAAGTGAGGCGCTTGCCGACGGCGGCGTACAGCGATTCATGCATGTAGGCGATGCCCTGGCCCGACGAAAAATTCGTGGCGCGCAGACCGGTCATCGAAAGGCCGGCGGTGACGCCCGCCGCGGCGTGCTCGCCTTCCGGTTCGATGAAGATCAGCGGACGGCCGGAGATATTGATATGACCTTTGGCGGATTCCTCGGCCCAATACTCGCCCATTTGCGTGGACGGAGTGATCGGGTACGCGCCGGCGGCGTCGGTCGACTCGCGCTCGCACATGATCACGGCGGTATTGCCGTCCATGGCTTCGCGCGTTCCGGGATACTTAAAATTCGGTTGAGTGGTCACGTGTGCGTTACTCCTTGCCTTGTCCGACCGGCAGGTCTGCTTCCTCGACCGGGAGCGGCGACCTGCGGGTAATCTTCCTGGCCTCAAGACCTCTGACGGGTCCGGTTTTTTCGTCGATCCAAACGATGGCGCCCGTCGGGCAGCGCTCGATTGGCGCGCGTGTCGCGAGATGATTTCGCGAATAATCGATGACGGCGAGATTGTTCTCGATGCGAATCAGCCCCGGGGCATCCGCCGCGCACCGGCCGCAGGCGGTGCAGGCGACCTCGCAGCGCGCTTCGGCCTCTTCTCCGGGGAGAAGATTCTTGCAGGCCACCCACAGACGGTAGTTCGCCGGCTGGATCGAAAAAAGATTCTTGGGGCAAACCTCGACGCAATCGCCGCAGGCGGTGCAGCGCGCCTCGCTGACCACCGGAAGGCCGTGCGGATCCAGGCGAATCGCGTCGAACTCGCAGGCGCGTTCACAATCGCCGAAGCCGAGGCAACCCCAGACGCAGGCTTTTCCGCCGCCGGCCACCAGCGCCGCCGCGCGGCAGGTTTCGACGCCCCAATAATGCGCGCGATTACGAGCCACGTGCGCTCCGCCGGCGCAGGCCAGGCGCGCGACGCGCTTCTGTTCGGCTCCGGCATCTACTTGTAACAGCGCCGCGATCGCCTGCACCGCTTCCGCAGTGCTGACGGTGCATTTTCCGGGAGACAGTTCGCCGGCCACCAGTTTTTCGGCGAACACCCGGCAGCCAGGACAACCGCATGCTCCGCAGTTGGCATGGGGAAGCATCGCCTCCACCTGGTCGATCCGCGGATCCTCAAAGACGTACAACTTCCGGTCGGCATAAGCGAGCGCGACGGCAAGCAGCACGCCGATTCCGCCCATCAATCCAGCCGCAATAAGGTACTCGATCATGCGTTAAGACCCAATCGACATGCGCGAAAAACCCCGGTCCGGCGTGCCTAGCCCCGCACTCGCGACGCGCATTAAATACTTCCAAGGGGCGACGGTCATAACTGCCTGACTCGTGGCAACCCTAGGGCCACTCGCGGCATTGGCAACCGGCTTGCGAATCGAACTTCGCATGAACACCTCTCTGCGAAAATCTCTGCTCGCGGTCGCGGTGGTCGGCGCGCTGGTGGCGCTGCGCCTCGCATCCGTCGCCGGACGCGTCGACCCGAGTGAAACCATTCGCGTTCAGCGGCCGCTGATGGGGACCACCTGGACGATCGAGGTGGTCGAGCATGGCCGTGGTGCAGCGGCTCGGGGCGCGATCGATCAGGCGTATGCGGAACTTGTCCGCATCGACGCGCTGATGAGCGAGTGGAAGCCGGAATCGCCGATCTCGCAGATAAATGCCGCGGCGGGCAAGCATCCGGTCGAGGTGCCGGAGGAACTCCGAGCCATCATCGAACGGAGCAATCGGTATAGCCAGATGAGCGACGGCGCTTTCGATATCACCTGGCACGGCATGGCGAACATCTGGCACTTCGACGACCGCTTCGTGGTGCCCTCGCAGGCGGCGGTCGAAAACGCGCGGCGCAACGTGAACTTCCGCGCGATCCGCATCGACGGCAACCGCGTGTTTCTGCCCAAAGCCGGAATGAGCATCGGCCTGGGGGGAATCGCGAAGGGATACGCGGTCGATCGCGCGACCGAGGTGCTGGCCCGCAACGGATTCCACGATTCGCTGGTCGACGGCGGCGGCGATATTCGCGTGTCGGGAACGCGCGACGGCGTGTCCTGGCAAATGGGGATTCAGGATCCGCGGCAGGAGCGCGGAACGCTGCTCGGCCGCGTGCCGCTTACAGACGGCGCCGTGGTTACATCCGGCGACTACGAGCGCTTCCGCATTGTGAACGGTGTCCGCTACCACCACATCATCGATGCGCGGACCGGATGGCCCGCGGATGCGGCTTCGTCGGTAACCGTGATTTCAAATACGGCCGAGCAGGGCGTGGTTCTCGCGAAGATCGTTTTCATTCTCGGTGCGGAGCGGGGGTTCGCAATCGCGCGGGCAGAGGGCGTGGAAGCGCTGCTGATCGATCGCGCCGGCGCGCGGTACACAACGGGTGGATTCGCCGAAAGACTCGAATCGCGCTGAGGCGTTTTCGATGAAGGTGAACGTCCAATGCTACGCGGGCGCGAAAGCGGACCAACGTCCCGTCCGTTTTCAACTCGCCGGCCGCGACTACTTGGTGGAAGAGATCATCGATCAGTGGTACGGCCCGGAGGATGTATTCTTCAAGCTTCGTGCCGACGACGGGAATCTCTATATCCTGCGTCACACCCTGCGTAACAACGCCGGGGCGGACGATTGGACCCTGGAATCATTCCGGCAATCCTCGTAATCGACTCCGGCGCCGGCTCAGTTCACAGATAGGGGGAGGGATCGACGCCGATCTTCGAGCACAATTCGACGAACGCGGCTTCCCGGTCCTTCCGATCGGGCGTAAGGAAGCGCAGAAAGAAGGGGCGCTGATCCCAATCGAAGGCACTCTCCGCTTTGCCGTGCAGAAACATCAGGAGCGCCGCGAAATGAACGGGCGCCTCGCCGCTGCGCCGCAGGGTTCCGCGGAGCAAGGCTTCAATCACCGGTTGAGGATGGAAATCCTCAGCCTGGTCGATCGCCTGAGACAAACTGCTGGAGAGAGACGCCGTTTCGAGAATCTCGAGGAGCGAGCGGATCCGTTCGGGCTCCGGAATCAACTCCGGCGCATGGCGCGCGATCGCCGATCGGATGGTCGCCGGGCCGTGCGCCCACGCATGCTTCAATGCATCGATCGCGGCCGGCGTGCGAAGCGCCGCGAGCGCCTCCACATCGCGCCAGTCCGCCGCGCAGCGCGGCAAAAGCATCGCTTCTATCGCGGTCCGATCGGCGGGCGTCGCCTCGGCGATCGCGTGCAGATCGTAACCCTCGCCGTCGTGCCACTTCGAATAGTCGATCTCCATACTGCGCTCGAATCGTCCGGCGGCCGTGGCGGGATCGGCTGAAAAGGTCCGGGGCGGTGCGGCCTCAGGCGAGCGCGCTTCGCGAATCGCATCCATGTCGGGTTCGGGCGGGGGCGCAAGCGGAGGTTCAAGAATGAAATAGAACCCGCGCTCGTCGCTGTAGCTGCCGCAATGCAGCGAGTTTTCGAGAAGGGGATAGATCAATCCGCCCTCCGACTGGCGCGGCCGCGTTGTCACCGGACGCGTCAATTGGAAGAATGCTCCGGCCGGAGGGGCGGGGAAATAAGAGCCCGCCTCGGCGACCGAGTTCCCCGCCACCAGCTCGGCATCGAGCAGCGCGCGCAATGCGGCCGGAAGCGTGTCCGCCTGGGCGCGAAATTCCGGAGGCACCGTCATCAGGATGAATCCGAATCATTCTCGCAGAAAAACGGAATCGCGGTTCGCACCGGGCTCAGGAAGATTTTTGGATGCGCCGCATCTCCACGTCCGAGGTGGCGATCAGGCCCCGATCCATCATCTCTTCGACGGTGGGCAGCAAGCGCCCGATGTTCTCATCGGAATCGATGATCTGCACGATGATCGGAAGATCGTGGGCGAGCATGTGAGAACGATGGATCTCCGCCGTTCCCCCGAATCCTTCCAGGCCTCGGAACACGGTCGCGCCGGCGATCTTGAGTTCCTGGCATTTTTCGACAATGGCCTCGTAGAGCGGTTTGTTCCGGTATTGGTCGCGCTCGGTGAAATGTAAGCGCAGCAGCTTACCGCGCTGGTAATTTGGCATTTTCGGCATCCTTTAATGGATTGGCGTGAACCAGCCGGACAATGTCGACGTCCGAGAAAGCGATCAGGCCGTCCTGCATCATTCCTTCGATCGCCTCCGCGGCCTGGCTTAACTTCTCCTCGGAGTCGACGACGGAAATCATGACGGGCAGATCGCGTTTTGTGTGCAGCAGATTTTGCTTGTGAGTGTGGCCCTTCGCGCCGTATCCCAGAATTCCGCGGTACACGGTGGCGCCGGCGATGTCCATCATGCGGAGGCGCTTCACGATCGCTTCATACAACGGCTCATCATTCCAGCGGTCCGCCTCGCCGGTGAAGATTCGCATGAGCTTTGCCTTGCCTGCCTTGCGCTCATGCGGGTGCTTCGGTTCGGCCTGCTGCTTTTCCCTGGTCGCAACTTTCACGATCGTCGTATCCTGCACCTCGATCAGCCCGTCCGTGACCATGTCGTACAGGGTCGGGAGCAGTTCTTCCACTTTTTCCGCGCTCTCGATGAACTCCAGCCTTAGCGGCAGATGCTCGGAAAGAGCTTCGATATTCGGCGTATGGATCACCTGGTGCGCCCCAAAGCCGGCCAGCGCCCTGGTCACGGTGGCGCCTGAAACTCCTTTGTGCAACAGAAAAGCGAGGATGTCCTGGTAGAGCGCCGACAGGTGATGCTGCGTGTCCTCATTTACGTAAATCGTGACTTTCTTTGCGCTTCCTTTTTTAAGCATTTCGAACCCCCCTTTCCTGGTTGGTCAGCGTTTGCTCGCGACGATCGCACCCAGCCATACAGCAAAATAACCGAGCACGACGCTGCCCACAACATTCAGCAGGCCGAGCCACCGGCCTCCGTCCCGCACCAATCCGAACGTTTCCCATTCGAAGCTCGAGAACGTGGTGTATCCGCCCAGAAAGCCGACGACCAGAAGAAATCTCCAGTTCGGATGCGGGTTCCAGCGCTCTGTCAGCATCGTCATCAGGAACCCGATCAGAAACGATCCGGTGATGTTGATCACGACGGTCCCCAGGGGAAAGCGCCCTGCCACGCGGCTCATGATCGCCGTTCCAAGGACGTAGCGGGTCAATGATCCGGTGGCGCCTCCAAGCATGACCATCAGGTATCGGTCCACGAGCGATCCTCCCCAAACGATTGTATGAATTGCAGGTACTCTTTCTCGCTCCGGTCGGCACGCCTCCCCGGCGTATTCTTCAACTCGGTATGTGAATGGATCGAGAACAAGAGGGCACCTAGTTTCGTAGGAGCCATCGTTCCCGAGGTCAGGCGGGACGGTTATTGGTGAGCCCCATCACCAATAGATCTACACCCACATTGTAGCAATCGGCGCGGTGCTTTCAGAAAATCCCGATCCTTAGCCGGCACGGCTGCCGGCTCGCGGCTCGACGAGCCGCCCCACATTCTTGGTCAAGATGTGGGGGTTCGCACTCAGGCGCAACGTGCCGCTCATCGGGCTTCTCGCGCGACGGCCCTGCCGCGGGCCGGTCGTCGTCACACAGACTCGGAAGGTCGGTGTTTCGATCAGACCGCCACTGCGCTTCCGAACATCTGGATCTGGTCCAGTTTGACCGGCTTCGTAATATCGATGCCTGGCATCGTGCGTTCCAGGATCGTTTCCAACTGCTGCGCCGCCGCGGCAGAGATCGACGCGCCGGGATGGCGCGCCCTCGACGATTGCAGCAACCCGCGTCGTCGCAACAACTCCTTGCGGATGGCCACACCGGGCTGCTGTTCAAAGACGATCAGCGGCGCGAACCAGGCATACACGTCGTGCACGCGCTTCCAGTCCGAACGCCGCGCGGCCCGCAACATTTCCGCCAGGACCTCCGGAAACGCGAACCCGGTGTTGAATCCATCCGAGCCGGCCTCCAGGTCGAACGGCGCATACAGCGCTCCCAGACCGGTCAGGATCGGCACCGCGCTTTCCTTGGAGCCTTCGCGCAGCTGACGAATTTTCGCGGCGGTCGGCACGGCCTCTTCCTTGATGCATTGGATCCGCGGCACCGTCTTCAACAAGCGCAGCATGAGCGCTACCGACATGTGCACTTCACTCGATGCGGGATGGTCCTGCAGAACGATCGGGATCGACAGCCCGTCGGAAATCCTGGCGAAAGATTCCACGATGCGGTCGTCATTGGGGACGGCTTCTTTGGACGGCGTGACCATGACGGCATCGGCTCCCAACTCCTGCGCGGCACGCGAGTAATATTGGACCACGCCGGTCCCGGAATGGCTTGTGCCCACGATCACACGCACGCGCTTCCGCGCAGTGGCGACCGCTCTTTCGACGATCGCGGCGCGCTCCTCATCGCGGAGCCGGTTCGATTCGCCCAGAACTCCCAGCACCGTGATGCCATCCACGCCGAGACCGATCATGAACTCGATCAGGCGCGAAAGCGAATCGAGGTCGAGACTCTCGTCGTCGTGAAACGGAGTCGCGAGGATTGGAAAAATTCCCTTCATCTTAAAATCCTAGTACGGTATCGGATGCAAGACAGGGCTCGAGTTGCGATTTGAATATCCAGAACACCTCGGATACACTTCACGCAAGTGGAGTTGTCGCGAACGGCGGGCGCTCACACAAGATCGCAAGGAGGTCCGGATGCATCCAAGAGTCGACAAACGCGTCATCGGTTACCGCCGCGTTGATCCGCAGGGCCAGCCGCGGAGGCTTTACGAGCCCTATAAGTCGACGGTGCTCCGATCGCCGCGCAGGCCGCTCATTCACCTTCCGCACACGCTCTCCGAAGTGACCGGTCCGATGTACGGCCACAATCCGATCGGCGAAAGCGACAACGACCTGACGCGCCAGCATGCAGGCGAGCCGCTCGGCGAACGCATCATCGTAACCGGCCGCGTTCTGGATGAGGATCGCCGCCCGCTGCGAAATACGCTTGTCGAGATCTGGCAGGCGAATGCCGCGGGCCGCTATTTTCATGTGAAGGATAATCATCCCGCTCCGCTCGATCCGAATTTCACGGGCGCCGGCCGCGCTTTCACCGACGATGAAGGACGCTACCGTTTCGTCACCATCAAGCCGGGCGCCTACCCATGGCGCAATCATCACAACGCGTGGCGGCCCGCCCACATTCACTTTTCTCTCTTCGGTCCCGCGTTGGTCACCCGGCTTGTGACGCAGATGTACTTCCCCGGCGATCCGCTGTTCCCTTTCGATCCGATCTTCAATTCCATCCGCGATGAACGGGCGCGTGAGCGTCTGATCTCGAGGTTCGATATGGACACCACGCAGCCCGAGTGGGCCCTGGGCTTTCAGTTCGACATCGTGCTTCGCGGGCGCGACGGCACGCCGTTCGAGGAAAATCGATGACGCCCTCACAGACGGTCGGCCCGTTTTTCGGCTTCAGCCTGACCGCGAATCCGTTGGGACAAATGGCGGGCCCGGGCGCGACCGGAGAGCCGGTCCGGCTGATGGTCCGCGTCTTCGACGAAGAAGGCGCGCCGATACCCGACGCCATCGTCGAACTCTGGCAGGCCGACGCCTCCGGCAAGTACGAGCATCCCGAGGACACGCAAGCCCAGGCTCCCGATCCTGCCTTTTGTGGCTTCGGCCGCATGGGTACGGAGGAGACCGGAACGTGCGTGTTCCACACGATTCGCCCCGGCAGAGTCCCTGGCGTGACGGAAAAGAAGCAGGCTCCGCACATCAATGTGATCGTGCTGGCCCGCGGGATGCTGGACGGCCTCTTCACCCGGATTTATTTTGCGGACGACCCCGCGAACGGCGAAGATGACGCGCTGGCGTTGGTCCCCGAAGATCGCCGCTCGACGCTCCTCGCGCGGCAGGATCCCGCTCAGCCGGGCACGTGGAACTTCGAGATACACTTATCAGGCAATCGGGAGACGGTTTTCTTCGATCTCTAACCCATCATGCTGATCGATTGTCTCGCCACCACCGAAGAATTCGCGAGTCTCTTTACGGATCGTTCCGTTCTCGATGCCATGCTGCGATTCGAGGCTGCACTGGCTCGATCGCAGGCTCGACTGGGAATCATTCCGGCGGGCGCAGCGGACGCGATCTCGGCGGTCACACCGGCCCAGTTCGACGCGACCGTCATCGCCCGCGACGCGCGGACTTCGGCCAGCGTAGCGATCCCGTTCGTGCGCGCACTGAAGGCTCAGCCCGGCGCGGCCTTCGCGCATTGGGGCGCGACCAGCCAGGACGTGATCGACACCGCTCTGATCCTGTTGCTGGCGCGTGCGAAAGAAATGTTGTCGCGCGATCATCGCCGCCTGGCGAGCGTGTTGCGTGCTCTCTCTGAGCAGCATAAGGATACCGTGATGCTCGCCCGCACGCTGCTGCAGCCGGCGGCGCCGATGACTTTCGGATACAAGGTCGCCGGGTGGTACGGCGGCGTGGCAAGAAGCTGGCGCAGGCTTTCGCAATCTTTCGAGGACGCGTTGCTGCTGCAGTTCGGCGGCGCGGCCGGAACGCTGGCCGCGTATGGAGATCGCGGCCCGGCTCTCGCGGAAGAACTGGCCAGGGAGTTGAACCTTGGATGCGCGCCGCCGTGGCATACGCATCGCGATCGTCTGGCCGCCGTGGTCGCGAACCTGGGGATCTACACGGGCAGCCTCGGGAAAATTGCGCGCGATGTCTCGCTGCTGATGCAATTCGAAGTCGCAGAAGTTTCGGAAAGCGGCGGCGGATCCTCGGCGATGCCTCACAAGCGCAATCCCTCCGGATGCGCGATTGTTCTCGCGGCCGCGGCGCGCGTCCCGGCGCTGGTCGGCGCCTACCTCGGCGCGATGGCCCAGGAGCACGAGCGCGCCGCGGGTGCGTGGCAGAGCGAGTGGCCGACGGTGGCGACCGCGGTCTCCTCGGCCGGCAGCGCGCTCGACGCGATTGCCGGGTCGATCGAGACACTCCAAGTATTTCCCGAACGGATGCGCGCCAACCTGGACGCAACCGGCGGAGCGATATTTTCGGAAAAAGCAGCCCTTTTGCTTGCGCCCAAGCTCGGGCGCGATCGCGCGCAACAAGAGGTCGCCGAGGCCGTCGAGAAAGCGCGGCAGGAACAGAAGCGGCTCGAAGAGATCCTGATGATCGAATTGGGCGCCCCCGAAGACTATCTCGGATCGTCAGAAATCTTCCGACGCCAGGCGCTCGATGAAGCGGAGTAACGGATGCCACTGATCAATGCGAACGGCCTGCGGCAATACTACAGGGTTGATGGGAGAGAGGATCGTCCGGTTGTGGTTTTCTCACACTCGCTCGGATGCGATCACTCCATGTGGGACGCGCAGGCCGCAGCGCTGGCGCAGCATTTTCTGGTGCTTCGGTACGATACGCGCGGACACGGAGCGACAGAGGTTCCCGGCGGCGATTACGACATCGCAACACTGGCCGCCGACGCAATCGCGCTGCTCGACGCGCTGGGAGTCGATCGCTTCGCGTGGTGCGGCCTTTCGCTCGGCGGAATGATCGGCCAGCGGCTCGCGGCGAAAATGCCGGAGCGCGTGACAAATCTTATTCTGGCGAATACCTCTGCCCGCGTCGCGGATCCGAATTTGATGGAAGCGCGCCGCCGCGCGGCGCTCGAGGGCGGCATGAGTGCGGTGGTCGCGGCCGCGATGGAGCGATTTTTCACCGCGGACGTCCTCGCCGCAGGGTCCTCCGCGGTTGCAGGCATCCGGCGGGTCCTGGTGGCGACGAATCGCACCGGCTACGCCGGCTGCTGCGCGGCGATTCGGGATATGGACAACCGTGCGTTGCTCGGATCGATTCGATGTCCCAGCTTGATCATCAGCGGCGAGCATGATGTTTCGACGCCGTGGAGCGGTCACGGCGAAGTGCTGGCGCGAGAGATCGCCGGCGCCCAGGTGGAGCGCCTGCCCGCGGCGCATCTGTCGAATCTCGAAAAGCCTCGCTCGTTCACGGCTGCGCTGCTCCGTTTTCTGATTGCGACGCGTGAAGATACGCTTTCGGCCGGTTCCGAACGCCGGCGCGCCGTGCTGGGCGACGCGCACGTGGATCGCTCCACTGCCTCGGCATCGGATTTCACGCGAGCCTTCCAGGAACTCATCACGCGGTACGCGTGGGGCACCATCTGGCAGCGCCCGGGTCTCGACGACCGCACGCGGCGGCTGCTGGTTCTGGCGATTACGGCCTCGCTCAGCCGGTGGGACGAATTCCGGCTTCACCTCGCCGCCGGACTCGCGCACGAATTGGAGCCTTGCGATCTCGAGGAGGCGCTGCTTCAGGTCGCGGTCTACGCGGGAGTGCCCGCCGCCAATACGGGATTCCATTTGGCAAAAGCGGAACTCGCACAGGAGACGCGCGCGGAGCGCTGAGTTCGAGTCCCCTTGCGCTTCTATGTATCCTGCGTCAATATATAGAAGAGCGAGGTATAGGCTTGCAGAAAACAGATCTTCCCCAGGGCACTCTGGACCTCCTGATCCTGAAGGTGGTCGCGGTCGAGCCGGTTCACGGATATGCCATCGCACAGCGGCTGGATCAGGTATCGCGCGGCGTGGTCCAGGTTCCCGAAGGCTCGCTTTACCCCGCGCTGCACCGGCTGGAAAATCGTGGCCTTCTGACGGCGGATTGGAAACAGACCGAAAGCGGGCGGGAAGCCAAGTTTTATAGCCTCACGCGTAAGGGCCGCAAGCAGTTTGAGGCGGACTCCGCCAACTGGGCGCGGTTGATCCAGGCCGTCGGACTCATTCTCGGTATGGCCGATGGAGGGACGCGATGAACTGGTGGTCTCGCCTGTTCCGCCGCCGCCAGTTGGAAGACGAGCTTGAAAAAGAATTGCGCTTTCATCTGGATGAGCACCGCGACGATCTGATCGGCCGCGGCGGCACGCCGGAGCAGGCGCGGCGGCAAGCCCGAATCGCGCTCGGCGGCGCCGAACAGGTGAAGGAGAAGTGCCGCGACGCCCGCGGCACAAGGTGGCTGGAGGATCTGCTGCAGGACACGCGCTATGCGCTTCGCGCGTTTCGGCAGCGGCCCGGCTTCACGGCGATCACCCTGCTGATATTGGCGCTCGGGATCGGCGCGACCACCGTCATGTTTACCGTGGTGAACAGCGTCCTGCTCAGGCCTTTATCTTTTCCCGAGCCGGAAAAGCTGGTCACTTTGCATGGTTTCACCAGCGATTTTGGCGAGTTCTGGGGCTTTTCGAATCCTGACCTGACGGATCTGAGGCGCGACAGCCGCTCGCTCGCGATTGCCGCGTGGACCTATGGCGGCGGCACCATCAGCTCGCCGGGTGAGCCGGAGTATGTCGATGGCCGCCAGATCTCGGCGGAATTGTTCGACACTCTCGGAATTGTTCCTCAGAAGGGACGCGCATTCCAGGCCAATGAGGATCGGGCCGGCGCGGCTCCGGTTGCGGTGATCAGCGATTCGCTGTGGCGGCGGCGCTTTGCGGGTGACGCGTCCGCCATCGGCAGCACGTTTGTCTTCGACGGCAAGCCGTACCGGGTGATCGGGATTGCACCCGCGGACTTTCAGCTATCCGGCGAGGGCGACGTGTACACGCCGCTCGGCCAGAATACCGAACCGCGGATGCAGAATCGCCAGGCTCATTTCATTCACGCCGTCGCGCGCCTGAACCCCGGTGTCGCGCTGTCCGCGGCTCAGGCCGAGCTGGCGCTGATCAGCCGACGTTTGGCCGAACAGTATCCGAAATCGAACGAGGGCCTCAGGATGCTTGCGCATCCTCTGCAACAGGAATTGGTGGGAGATGTGGGGACCACTCTCTGGCTGTTATTGTCCGCGGTCGGCCTGGTCCTCCTGATCGCGTGCGTCAATATTGCGAGCCTGTTTCTGACCCGCGCCCTTTCGCGCGAGCGGGAACTTGCGATGCGCGTCGCACTGGGCGCGCGTCGCAGCCGCCTGGTGCGCCAATGTATCACCGAAAGCGCCGTCCTGGGGGTCTGCGGCGGCCTTCTCGGAATCGTTCTTGCCGAGTTGGGGATTCGCCGGTTTGTCGCGTTCTGGCCCGGTACTCTGCCGCGCGCCAGCGAAATCTATCTCGATTGGCGCGTCATGGTGTTCGCGGTCGGCATCTCTCTCCTGAGCGGCTCCTTTTTTGGACTGGCGCCCGCGCTCCGGGTTCCCGCGCATCGCCTGGAACAAGTGCTGCGGTCGGGAGGGCGGGCCTTCGCCGGCGGCCAGCGCCGCCTGCATCGCGCGTTTGTCATCTCCGAACTTGCACTGGCGCTGGTGCTGCTGGTTTCGGCTGGAATGCTCGGGCATACCATGGTGATGCTCTCGTCCCTCGATCCCGGGCTGAACGTGCACAATTTGCTGACCGCGCGATTTGCCCTTTCGCCGGGCGCTCTGGCGAATCCGGCGCGCCTGCAGGCCGCCTGGCAGGATGTGCTCGATCGCGCGCGCCGCGTCCCCGGTGTGGAATTCGCGGCGCTTACCGACATCATTCCGATGCGCGTGGGAGAAAATTCGATCGGCTACAGCACGACATCCGCGCCGCCTCGCCCGAATCAGGTTTCGATCGCCCTCGCCTCGAGCGTCACACCCGACTACGTGAATGTGATGGGCATCCCGCTGCGGCAGGGACGCTTCTTCACCGACGACGACGGCAAACAGAGCGAGCGCGTGGTGGTGGTGGATGAGAATCTCGCCCAACATGCTTTCGGCGACAAGGACGCTGTCGGCAAATTTCTCTGGATTCCGGCGATGGGCGCAAATCCCGTCCGGATCGTCGGCGTGGTCGGGCACGTGCGGCACTGGGGCCTGGCCGGCGACGATCACTCGCGCGTGCGCGATCAACTCTACTCTCCGTTTGCCCAGGTGCCCGCTCCCTTGATGCGTTTCCTCTCGTCTGTCATGTCGATTGCAGTCCGAACAAAAAATGCGCCCTTGAATTCTCTGGAGGCCTTGCGGCTGGAACTGCGCGGCGCGAGTGGGGATCAGGCTCTATACGACGTTCACACCATGGAGCAGCTCGTGAGCGCCTCGGTCGCCCGGCAACGCTTCCTGTTGTCCTTATTCGGCCTGTTCGCCGGGCTCGCCCTGCTGCTCGCGTGTACGGGAATTTATGGCGTGTTGTCCTATATCACCGGCCAGCGGGTGCCCGAAATCGGCGTGCGCATGGCGCTGGGAGCGAGTGTCGGAGAAATCATGCGGCTGGTGCTTTGGCAGAGCTTCAAAATGATTTCCCTGGGCCTCGCGATTGGATCTATCGGCGCGCTGGGCGCCGGACGTGTGCTGCAGCGGCTGGTCGAGGGCATGCAACCGATCGGCCCTGCTCCGTTCGTCGTCATGATTCCGCTTTTATTAGGGGCCGCGCTCCTGGCAAGTTACCTGCCGGCCCGGCGCGCGAGCCGCATCGATCCCGTGAAGGCGCTGCGGCAGGAATAGGCCCGCTCGCCGTGAGCCGAATCCTTCCGTTTATACGCGTATACATCGAACGGTCTTGAGAGGTGCGACCCGGTAGGTCCGCTTGCCTGGAGGAGCGTGAACGATGAATATCGCGAGATGGATCTCGTTCGCAGTCATTACCGCAGCGCTTGCGCAGTCGCAAACTCCCGCCGGCGCCGCCAATCAGATCATTCAGGTTCCCGCGGGATGGACCCGCGCCGATTTCGGACCGGGAACGATCCTGTCGCCGGACTCCGCGCCGAAAAACTCGGTGATCGTCGTTCTTGAGGGATATCCGCTGGGGAGCGGTCTGCGTGCCGCGTTCGACCGGGAGTTCGTCAAGTCGACCGCCGGGCAACGCGTCCTGAACACCGGAGAACTGCGCACGCTGCGGAGCCCGCAGGGCGTCGAAATGCTGGCGACCACCGCAGAGGTCCAGGCCGCCGACGGGTCGCATAGTTACCGCTTCTACCTGGGGGCGGAGACGCCGGGAAGCATGGAGCTGTTGTGCTACCTGGCGAGTTCCGCGGCGCTCTTGCAGCGCTACCTGCCGGAGGTGCAGGAGTTGATCAAGACACGCCAATTCGCGAACCTGCCGGCATCCGCGGGGACATCGGCCAGCGCCGCAACGGAGCCGTACGCGCCGCTTACGGCGTCCGGGGACTCCGACCGGCTGGAAGGAATCTATTCCGGATTCAAATTCGTCTTCGCCACCACGCTGGGAGCGGTACAGCGCAGCGCGAGAAGCGATTACTTCACGTTCTTTCGCGATGGAACCGTGTACAACGGCCTGCCCGATCACGGCCTGGTGGGATTCAACATGGCCCGCGCCTGCCAGGGGAAGCAGGATTTTTGCGGTGTCTATCAATTGAAGGGGAATCAGATCACGATCGTGTTGAATCGCGGGACCTATCGCCAGACCGGTACGCGAACTCCCGGCAAGATCGAGATCGGCGACCGTTCCTACATCCTGCAAGGCGATCCCGCCAAGACGCCCAATCATGCGTTGGAGGGAGTGTTCGGGCGCGCCGATGCGCGTCCAGGCGAGGACCTGGCGCGCAAGTTCATACGGTTTACGCGCGACGGCCGTTTCCAGGATCAAGGCCTGGTCACGACTGTAGCGGGCACGGACATCACTGGCGGGAACCTGCATTTCGAACGCGAGAGCGGCGCGGGTACGTATCGCTTGTCCAACTTCACGTTGATCCTGCATTATTCCGATGGCTACGAGCGAGGGCTCCCCATTCTGATTCGTCCGGAGGACCAGGATCAGCCGATGCCTCCGGCGTTTTCCGTGAATACGTACACGCTCGTGCGGCGATAAGGTGAGCTCTTTGTCTTCAGGCTCTGGCCTCGACAACGCCGACGCGATTGGGGTCGATTAGGCCGCTAGCCCTTACATTTAGGGGAATCCCTATGATTGCGTATTTTCGAAATTTCGAATATACTGTACTAGATGAGTGATGAACTGCGGCGTTTCAAGGCCGAAATCTTCCAGGCTCTGGCCCATCCCACGCGCATCGCGGTCGTGGAAGCCCTGCGGAACGGCGAACTGTCCGCGGGTCAGCTGATCGAACAACTTGGATTGGAGCAGGCTAACGCCTCGCAGCATTTTACAGTCCTGCGAAGCAAGAGCGTCGTCGTCAGCCGCAAGAAGGGCAACCAGGTCTTCTACTCCCTTCGCGATCCTGTACTGATCGAAGTGCTCGATATCCTGAAGCGCTATTTCTACGCCCATCTCTCGCAAACGATGTCCATGATGAAAGAGATCCGCATGGAGAAGGCGGTCTCAAAGAAGTGAACGGCCTTCTCCAAAAACCCAACTGGCAGAGCTTCCAGCCCAAGCTGATTTCGTGCCTCAAAAGCTACCGCCGGCAGGACTTCCTGTCGGACGTGATTGCCGGCGTCACCGTCGGCCTGGTCGCGTTGCCGCTCGCCATGGCGTTCGGAATTGCATCGGGGGTGGCGCCCCAGGCCGGGATCTACACGGCGATTATCGGTGGTTTCCTGGTTTCCGCTCTCGGCGGATCGAAGATTCAAATCGGCGGGCCGACCGGCGCATTCGTCGTCATCGTTGCGGGTATCATCGCCCAGCACGGACTCTCCGGGCTGCTGATCGTGACCATGATGGCCGGCCTGCTGCTTCTTTTCCTCGGTTTCACGGGACTCGGCTCCGCCGTGCGATTCATTCCCAGGCCGATCATTATCGGCTTCACGAACGGTATCGCGCTGCTGATCGCTTCGACTCAAATCAAGGACTTTCTGGGGTTGAAGATGAAAGAGAACCCGAGCGAGTTCTTCGCGCGGCTGGGATCGATTGCCCGTCACATCGGCACGATCGATTGGCTCGCGTTCGGCATGGCGATCGGCTCGCTGTGCGCTATTCTTCTGATCCCGAAGCTGATCCCGAAATTGCCGGGCTCGATTGTCGCGCTGCTGGCAAGCACCGCGGCGGTAGCCCTCTTCCATCTGCCGGTGGAAACGATCGGCACGAAGTTCGGCGGAATCCCTCAGACATTCCCGGCATTCGCGATGCCGCAGTTCCGGCCGGATCTCATTCTGCCTCTATTCCCGTCCGCGATGACGGTCGCGCTTCTCGCGGCCATCGAGAGCCTGCTGTCGGCGGTGGTGGGTGATTCGATGTCGGGAGACCGCCACAATTCGAACGTTGAACTGGTGGCGCAAGGCTTCGCAAATATCGCTTCTCCGATGTTTGGAGGAATACCGGTGACGGGCGCGATCGCGCGCACCGCGACGAATTTCCGGTCCGGCGCCAAATCACCGGTCGCGGGAATTGTCCATGCCCTCACGCTGCTGGTGATTGTGCTCGCGCTCGCGCCGCTTGCCAAGTTCATCCCGCTGGCGACCTTGGCCGCGGTCCTTTTTGTGGTCGCCTACAACATGGGCGAATGGCGGGAAATCGGCAGCATTCTGCGGCTCGATCTGGCGGAAATATCCGTTTGGTTCATTACATTCGCGCTCACCGTGGTGGCGGATCTGACGGTCGCTGTGGAAGTCGGAATGGGACTGGCGGCTTTGCTCTATATTTACCGCATCTCCCAAACCACCACCGTCAGCACCGTCACGAAGGAGTACATCGAGGACGGCCGGCCGCACATTCTGCAGGACAAAGATGTTCCTCCTTATGTAACGATCCTCCGGATCCATGGCCCTTTCCTGTTCGGAACCACCGAACAGCTCGCCCAGGAGACCGCCAATCTCTCGCAGTTCGCGCCCATCGTGATCCTACGCTTGCGAAATATGACCGCCATCGACGCGACCGGCCTGCATGCCCTGGAAATGTTCTGCGATCGTCTGAAGAAGTCCGGCCGCACGCTGGTTCTGTGTGGAGCGCGCCGTCAACCCGCCCTCTTTCTGGAGCAGGCCGAATTTATTGAACATATCGGCAGGGAAAATATCCAGCCGCACGTTCAGGATGCTCTCCAGAGAGCGCTGCGGATCTATGAGGACTTTTCGGGCGTCGGCGGAGAAGTGGCGCACGATCTGGCAAAAGCGAGGATTTAGGACCTGCAGCTTCCATTCGAAACATGCTAGTCTCGTAATGTTTTGCGAGGTTAATCGGAGCTCGTCGTGCAGAATACGATCTCTTCCCTGCTGAGCGCCGCGGCAACATTCTCGCCTGCCTCTCCGGCGTTGCTCGGACTCAACTCGGATCCAATCACTTTTAAGGACTTACTCGCCGGAGTCGAACAGAGCGGCAGGGAAATGCGTGCGCTCGGACTGCGCCGCACCGACCGGATCGCGATCGTCCTTCCCAACGGAGCGGAGATGTGCGCATGCTTTCTTTCGGTCTCCTCCGTTGCCGCCAGTGCTCCGTTGAATCCTGCATATTCCGCCCTCGAATTTGAGTTTTACCTGCAGGACCTGGCTCCCGCGGCGATGATCGTCAGCGCCGGCAGCGATTCTCCTTCGATCGCGGTCGCAAATCGGATGAGCATCCCGATACTGCGGTTGGTTCGTGAGGACGGATGGTTTCGTCTGGAAGGGTCCGTCGCGCGGGAACCATCGGAGGAAGGCGCGGCGGCGCCCGGCGATATCGCCCTGTTGCTGCACACTTCGGGTTCGACCTCGCGCCCCAAACTGGTCCCGCTGACGCACGCGAATTTGTGTCATTCCGCGGCGAGCGTCCGAGATTCGCTGGCTCTGGCGCCCGGCGATCGATGTCTCAACGTCATGCCGCTGTTTCACATTCATGGCCTGGTAGGCGCGGTGCTTTCTTCGATGACGGCGCGGGCGAGCGTCGTCTGTACTCCGGGATTTCACCCCCTCGACTTCCTGGATTGGGTCGCGCATTTCCAGCCCACCTGGTATACGGCCGTTCCGACGATGCATCAGGCGATTCTCGGCCGCTTGCGGCAGATCGGAGAGACGCATTTTCCGTCCACCCTGCGGATGATCCGCTCATGTTCGTCCGCGCTGCCACCCAAAGTGATGGCCGGCCTGGAGCAAGCTTTTGGTGTGCCGGTGCTGGAGGCTTATGGGATGACGGAAGCCTCTCACCAGATGGCCATCTGTCCTTTGCCGCCGCAGCCGAGAAAGCCGGGATCGGTCGGGCGGCCCACCGGATGCGATATCACGGTTGTCGGCGAGGACGGCTCGGCCGCTCCCCCGGGACAACCCGGCCACATTCTGATTCGCGGAGCCGGTGTCACCCCAGGGTATGCGGACAATCCCGAAGCGAACGAGGCTTCGTTTACAGAAGGCTGGTTTCGCACCGGCGACCAGGGCTACTTCGATTCCGACGGCTACCTGTTCCTCACCGGGCGCACAAAGGAAATCATCAACCGCGGCGGCGAAAAGATCTCTCCGCGCGAGATCGACGAAGTACTGATGGCACATCCGGCCGTCGCACAGGCGATGGCATTCGCGCTGCCGGATTCGCGGTTGGGCGAGGATGTCGGCGCCCTGGTGGTGCTCCGCGAGCCGTCGCCCGATTCCACTGGGACCGTCACCGAACTCCGCTATTTCGCGGCCCAAAAGCTCGCCGATTTCAAGGTTCCGCGCCGGATACTCTTTGTCGACGAATTGCCGAAAGGACCTACCGGCAAGCCGCAGAGGATCGGCGCCGCACAGAAGCTCGGCCTGCTGGATTCGAGCGCAGCGGAGGAGCCGGGATCGGAATACGTCGCTCCCAATACCGGCACCGAACGTCGCGTCGCAATGATCTGGCAGGAGGTGCTGCGTCTCGACAGGATCGGAACTCATGATGAATTTCTGAATCTTGGCGGAGATTCGATTCTGGCGGCCCAGGTTATCGCTAGCGTGCGCGATGAATTTCGCGTCGAGTTGCCTGCGTTTCGTCTCTTCGACGCATGCACGATCGCGAATCTTTCCGCGGATCTCGACTCGGCCGCGATCGGCGCCGCTGTCCCCGATCCGATTCGCAAAGTTTCGAGAAACGAGCCACTGCCCCTTTCGCCGACGCAGCAGCGGATGTGGTTCCTGGCCCAGATGGAAGACGAGGCCACCGCCTACGTCGCGCCAACGGCCCTGCGCCTGAAAGGGCCGCTTCGGGCGGACCTGCTGCAGGCGAGCCTCCAGGCGATTGTCGACCGGCACGAAGTGTTGCGCACAACCTACCGCAGCGTGGACGGCGAGCCCGTCCAAGTCACGGCGACATCTGCGCAATTGCCGATGTCAACCATGGATTTACGGGGTCTCCCCCCTGGCGAGCAGGGAGCAAGAATAACGCGGCTGGCGCAGGACGAGGTGCAACGCGGGTTCGACCTCGCTTCCGAGTTTCCGCTGCGCGCCCAGATATTGAAGCTGGATGACGACGAGCATGTGCTCCTCGCCACTTTTCACCACATCGCCTCGGATGGCTGGTCCAAGTCCGTGTTCTTCCGGGAACTGGCGAATTTTTATGACGCGTTCGTCACCGGGAGAGAATCCTCGCTTGAGGATCTGCCCATTCAATACGCGGACTATGCGGCCTGGTGCGCTCAAGCCGTTTCGGGTAAAGCGGGCGAGGAACTCGTCGCGTATTGGAAGGAACGGCTGAAAGGCGCCCCCGCGGTTCTGGATTTGCCGGCGGACCGTCCGCGGAGCGCGCGACAAACCTTTCGCGGAGCGACGGAGCGCAGAGTCCTCGCCGCAAATGTGACGGAGCGTCTTCGCACAGTTGGAAAAATGGAAGGCGCGACGCTGTTCATGCTTCTGCTGGCCGGCTTTCAAGCGGTTTTGAGCCGCTACTCCGGGCAAACCGACATCTGCGTTGGAACCCCCATCGCTCATCGCGTTCGCAAGGAAACCGAAGGCTTGATCGGCTTCTTTGTAAATACGCTGGTCATGCGAGCCGATCTGAGCGGCAATCCCGGTTTTCGCCGATTGCTCGCGCGCGTTCGCCAGGCCGCACTGGAGGCGTATGAGCATCAATCCATGCCATTCGAGCGTTTGATCGAGGTTGCGGCTTCACAACGGAGCCTGAGTCATGCTCCCCTCGTTCAAGTGATGTTCCAGTTGAGAAACTTCCCGGAAATCGTGGCGCCCTTTGAGACGCTGAAGAGTTCTCCCGAGAAGATCGACGCCGGCACGGCGCCGTTCGATCTCACGCTGGACATTTCGGAATCGCGCGACGGACTGGTTTGCGAATTGAACTACAACGTCGATCTGTTCGATCCGGAAACAGCGCGCCGTTTTCTAGAGCATTACGAGACATTCCTGACCGGTGTCGCGGAAAATCCCGACGCCGCCATATCGGAACTCCCGATCCTCACCGAACCCGAGCGGCATAAATTGCTGATCGAATGGAACCAGACCGCTGCCGAGTACGCGCCCGGCTGCGCACATCAGCGCTTTGAAGCCCAGGCCGCGGCCACCCCGGACGCGATCGCGGGGGTCTACGAGGGCCTTTCGTGGACCTACGCGGAGCTGAACCGGCACGCGAGCCTCATCGCGCGCGGACTGCAGGCCCGTGGGGTGAAACGCGGCCACGTCGTCGCGATTTGCGTGGATCGTTCCCTTGAAATGCTCGCCGCGCTCTTGGGTATTTGGAAATTGGGCGCCGCCTACCTTCCGCTCGATCCCTCCTACCCGCCCGATCGGATTGGATTCATCATTCAGGACGCGGACCCGGTCCTGTTGCTGACCGAAAAACGGCAGCAGCGCGCAGTTCCGGACCCGCGAGTGCCGGTTCTTTTCCTCGAAGATCTGCAGGCGAACGACACGGCTTATGTGGTTCCCGACAGCTCGCCGGAAGATCTCGCCTACATTCTGTATACCTCGGGATCCACCGGGAAGCCGAAGGGTGTCGCCATCCGGCACCGCTCGCTCTCAAACCTACTGGAATCGATGCGTCGCGAACTGGAACCCGCCGCCAGGGATACGCTGCTGGCCCTCACGACGATCTCGTTCGACATTTCGATCCTGGAGTTATTTCTTCCCCTCGTGACCGGAGCGCGTGTCGTCATCGGGCGAAGCGACCTTGCGGCTGACGGCAGGGAACTCGCAAATGCGATCGTCAAATCCCAGGCGACCATCATTCAGGCCACGCCGGTCACCTGGCAAGTGCTGTTTGAAAGCGGCTGGACGGGAACACGCAATTTGAAAATCGTGTGCGGCGGGGAGGCGCTCCCCGGCATTCTCGCCGAGCGACTGGTGAAGTGCGGGCAAGTCTGGAACGCTTACGGCCCTACGGAAACCACGATTTGGTCGACGATCTACCAACTTCGCTCCGACCGGCCACAGGTCCGTATCGGCAGGCCGCTCGCAAACACCCAGGTTTACGTCCTCGATGCTCACCGGCAGCCCGTCCCGATCGGCGTTCCCGGCGAACTGTACATCGCCGGAGACGGAGTCGCCGCCGGCTATTGGCGTCAGCCGGAGCTGACCGCGGAACGATTCGTCCCCAATCCATTCGCAACCGGCGTGCTTTGCCCGGACGCGCGTATGTATCGGACCGGCGATCTGGTCCGCTACCTGCCGGATGGGAATATCGAGTTCATCCGAAGAATCGATCAGCAGGTGAAGATTCGCGGCTTCCGAATCGAACTGGGAGAGATCGAGAGCATTCTTTGCCAGCACCCGGCAGTGCGCGCGGCGGCGGTCGCCGTCATCGAACCGCGCCCCGGTGAAAAGCAACTCGTCGCGTACCATACAGGGACCGGCGGACACTGTGCGCCCGAACGCGAGCTTCGTGATCTGCTGAAGAGCAAGCTGCCCGCTTACATGACTCCGGCAGCTTTCATCGCGCTCGATGAATTGCCGCTCACCGCCAATGGAAAGGTGGACCGCAAGGCGCTCCCCAGCCTGTCGCTGCCCGAGCGTGAACCGGCCGTGTCCTCCGGCGACATGATCGAGACGATTCTGACGCACATCTGGGAGGATGTGCTGCGCCGCAGGCCGATCGCCGTGGACGATAATTTTTTCGATCTGGGCGGGCATTCTTTGTTGGGCGCGCGTTTGCTCGCCCGGATCGAACGAACGTTCAGCGAACGGCTGGCGCTCGTCCACTTTTTTGAAGCGCCGACGGTGGGCCAGATGGCCGAACTCCTGCGCCAGCGCAAAGCGCGCATCCGTCCTTCGCGAGTCATTCCGGTCCACTCGGACGGCACGCACGCGCCGATCTTTGTACTGGGGCTGTCCCCCTTATTCCGTCCGCTGATCCTGCGTCTGAGCGAGGATCAACCCGTCTTTGGACTCTCTCTCGCCGATCCCGGCCCCGGGCAGTTTTCGCTGCGGGTCGAGGATATCGCCGCTCGCTATATCGAAGCGCTGCGGGAATGCCGGCCGCGCGGACCCTACGTAATTGCGGGATGGTGCCTGGACGGTGTCTTCGCTTATGAAGTAGCTCAACAACTCTCCGCGGCCGGAGAAGAGGTTCCGCTCACCGTGATGTTCGATACGTCGAATCCAACGCAGGTGAGCAGGTGGCCGTTCCGCGTGGACCGGTTGGAGTTCCATCTTGCGAAACTCGCCCGGATCAGCTTCACCGAGATTCCGGCTTATTGCATCGAACGGTTGCGCAGCCTGGCGACCACGGCAAAGCGGTTATGGTGGCGCACCGCGTACAAATGGAAGGTTCTGACGGACCGGCGCATCGATCACGAGCTGCGTGATCTTACGCGCGCCCTCACCATTGCTGCTTCGAGATATGTTCCCCGGCCGTATCAGGGAACTGTGCTGCTGGTCCGGCCCAAGGAAAGGCCGGCCGGACGCCGGGCCGATTGCGCGTCGGGATGGCATGAACTTGTTCCCAACCTTCAGGCGGTGGATACCGCCGGCAATCACGTCGACATGTTTCAGGAGCCCAACGTCGAACAGATGGCAAGCAAGCTCGAAGCGGCTCTTCGCGATATGCATTCGCCGTCGGGGCCGTCGGCGCCCAATCCTCCGGCTGAAAGCCTCCAGGTTTCTCCCGAATGCGATCCCGAACCCGCGACGCCGCTCCGTGTTGTCATTGGCCGGATGCTGACCGCGGTTTTACTCTCCATCCTGCTGTTCTATTTCTTCCCCACGCTGATCGAGATTGCACTCGCCCGGCACATCGCTCCCAGGATGGTTTACGTGCTTTTCGGCAATCTGATCGGGTGTGCTGCCATCGCGATCTTCCATCGCAGGGCCGGCATCGCACTCTATCTTGTTCTGGGGCTGGGCGGGATGGCTCTCCTCGATACCGGCGCTGTCGCCCCATCCATCTTGCCTTGGCTGACCGACGCCATGCCAACCGCGGTCATATCCGTGATGATCGCCGCCAAAGCCGGCGGACTGAAATCGCGTCGCCTTTAAGTCTGGAGCGGCTTCTACTTATTTGCTCAGGATTTCGTAGATCGGAGCGGATCCCGCCAGATTGAGACTCAACAGAGAAGCGATCGTCCCCGCCACCCTGGTATTGGGTACGACCCCGGTGCGCGAACCCGGCCGGATGCCCGCGCCCCAGGCGACGAAAATGGCATCCATGTCGGGGTCGGTGTTCAGATAGCCGTGGGTGCCGTTCTCCCCGCCCGGCGGGATCGGCATGATCGGCTCCGAGGCGGGACGATTCCCTTGGAAGGCGTACCCGGGAGCCGCCTCGATCACCAGGTCCGACATGCGCCCGCCGCGCGCAGCTTGGGGATATCCGTACTTCGAAAAATCCTCCGGCCAGATGACCTTCGCGATTCCCGGAGCGTTGGTGAAAATATCCTTGAGCGACTTCAGCGTCGCCTCGCGCTTCGATTCGCGCGTGACGTAGATGTACGCGCTGCCGCCTTCGATCACGATCGACGCATCGCAATCGGCCTGATCGCCTGTCCCGCGGATCAGCCCTTTCCGGCGCAGCCACACCTCGGGAGTGATCATGTTCTGATATTTTTTAAAGCCGTGATC
>JAIQFJ010000466.1 GCA_020073325.1 Terriglobia bacterium
GAGCCGCGCGTGGCCCAGCAGCTCCTGAATCGCGCGCAGATCGGCGCCGTCCGAAAGCAGGTGCGTCGCGAAGGCGTGGCGCAATGAATGAGGATGCAGCGAGGCGTCGCCGGAAACCATGCGTGCGTAAAACGTGACGATTCCGTGCGCCCCGCGGTCGGAAAGACGCGCACCGCGATGATTCACCAGCAGAGCGCGTTCCTCCGGACGAGCGGCGCGAACCGCCAGATACTTGTCGAGCGCCGCCGCCGCTTTCGACGCATACGGCACCTGCCGTTCCTTCTTCCCTTTGCCGCGGACGCGAATCCATTGCTCCGTCCGATCGATGTCGTCCAGATTCAGACCCGCGAGTTCGCTGATGCGGAGCCCGCAGCCGTAGAGGATCTCGAAGATCAGCAAATCGCGTTCGGGATGCGGCCGGTTCATTCGGTCTGCCGCGACCGCTTCCACCAGTTGATTGGTCTGCTCCGCCGTCGGCACCACGGGCACGCGCTGGGGGGCCTTGGGAGTCTTCACCAGCCGCGCCGGATTCTGCGCGATGGTCCCTTCGCGGAGCATGAACTTGAACAGCGACCGCACCGCGGCGAGCTTCCTCCGAATGGTGACGGGGCTCAAGCCTCGCGCATACAAATCTCCCATCCATTCGCGAAGTTGCAGAACGCCGATGGCCGCGGGAACAGGAGGCTCCGCGCCGGGCGGAGAAAAATATCCGACGAACTGCTCGAAATCGACGCCGTAATTCCGCAGCGTGTGCGTGGAGGCGTTCTGCCGCGCGAGATCGGCCAGATAGCGCTCAACAGCCGCTGCCAGCTCAGACATGGGCGTACAGAAATTGATCGAGCGCCGCGAGCGCGCGGCGGCAAACTTCGCTCTGCCGCACCTTTCGATCGCGCGGCGGATTTTCGAGCTTCGGCAGCAAGTCGAACGTAATATTCGCCGGCTGATAATTTTTCGGATCCGCGCCTGACACGTAAGCGCACAACGATCCGATCGCGGTCTGCCTGGGAAACGCCGCCACGCCATCGCCCGCCACCGCGCCGCGTCCCGCGACCAGCCCCGTGGCGATCGACTCGACATATCCTTCGACACCCGAAATCTGTCCCGCGAAAAAAATGTTGGGCGACATGCGCAGCCGCAGCGTCGCATCGAGCAGCGCCGGAGCATTGATGTACGTGTTGCGATGCACCTGGCCGAAGCGCAGAAATTCGGCATGTTCGAGCCCCGGAATCATCCGCAGCACGCGGGCCTGCTCGCCGAAGCGCATGTGGTTCTGAAAGCCGACCAGGTTGTAGCTTCCGGCGCGCGCGTTTTCGGCGCGAAGCTGAACCACCGCATACGGACGGCGCCCGGTGCGCGGATCGGTCAGTCCCATGGGCTTCATCGGGCCGAAGCGCAGTGTGTCGCGCCCGCGCCGCGCGATTTCCTCAATGGGAAGACACGCTTCGAAGTAGCGGGCGTTATCCTGCTCGATGTGCGCGGGCACGCTTTGCGCGGCAAGCAGCGCGTCGACAAAAGCTTCGTACTGCGCGCGGTCGAACGGGCAGTTTAAATAATCATCCGTGCCGTCGAGCGATTTGCCATAGCGCGACGCACGAAAGGCGACGGACAGATCGATGGTCTCCGCATCGACGATCGGGCTGATGCTGTCGTAGAAAAAAAGCCTCTGCGAGCCGGTGATGCGCGCGATCTCTTCGGCCAGCGCATCGGAGGTGAGCGGTCCGCTGGCAATGATCCAGGTCCGATCGTCCGTCAGCGAGACCACCTCATCGCGCGAAATTTCGATGGCCGGATCGGACTCGATGGCGCGCGTCACTTCGCCGGTAAACAAATCGCGATCGACGGTCAAAGCGTGTCCGGCCGGAACGCGCGTCTTCGCGGCGCATTCCATCAGCAGCGATCCCAGTCGTCGCAGTTCTTCTTTTAACAGCCACGGCGCTGCATTTTCCTGCTCGGTCTTGAGCGAATTACTGCACACCAGTTCCGCAAACCGCGCCGTTTTATGCGCCGGAGTTTGCCGCTCGGGACGCATTTCGTGCAGCACGGCGCGTCCGCCGGCACGGGCGATCTGCCAGGCTGCCTCGCATCCCGCGAGCCCGCCGCCGGCGATATGAATTTCGCGATTCATCGGCAAACTCCATTATGATGGCTTGAACCTTCGCCGATCCACGCGCGTATGATTTGGACAAGGGGGATGCGCCGATGTCGTCTGACGTCCAGCAGGCCGGTCCCGTCACCGCGGCTGAGCGGATTCTGTATATCGATATGCTGCGCGGCATGGCGCTGTTCGGCATCCTGGCCGCGAACATGCGCGGCTTCAACGCACCCGCTTCCGTCTACGGAAACATCAAAGTGCTGTTTCACGGCCAAGCGGATATGATCGCGCAGGGCTTCATCGACATTTTCATTCAAGGCAAATTCGTCACCCTTTTCTCGTTTTTGTTCGGCCTGGGCTTCGCGGTGCAGCTTACGCGAGCCGAAGCGCGCGGCGCGAAATTCCTGTCGTTCTATCCGCGCCGGCTGGCCGCGCTGGCCGTGTTCGGATTGATTCACGGAATGCTGATCTGGTGGGGAGATATTCTGCTCGCCTACGCGCTGGGCGGCGCGATGCTGCTTCTGTTCCGCAAGAAATCGCAGAGGACCATCCTGTGGTGGGCCGGCGGCATTTTCAGCATCCCGATCGTGATCATGACGGCGGTGTACATCGCCGCGATGTTCGGTAAGCCGCTGTTCGGCAACGATCCGAACAAGCCGCCGAAGCCGCCTGACATGGAGAAGATCAACTCCATCATCGCGATCTATTCGCACGGCACGATTCCCCAGATGCTGCATGAGAACTGGGTGGTCTGGAAGAGTGAAGTGATTTCGGCGCTGTTCGGATTTTATGCGCTGGGTCTGTTCCTGCTGGGATTGTGGGTCTGGCGATCCGGCATCATCGACCGGCTGGGCGAATACAAACCGGTGCTGAAACGCGTATGCGCGTGGTGCATCCCGGTGGGACTCGCGCTAAACACGTTTGTCACCCTGGCGAACTTGCGGCCCCAGACGTCGAAGCCGACGCTGCTCGGGTATTTCGCGAACATCCTGACCATGCCGTCGGCGCATATTCTGAGCGCGGGATATGCGGCGGGGCTCGCGGTGCTGATCCAGAGCGACGCGTGGCGGCGCGCGCTTACTCCATTCGCCGCGATGGGAAGAATGGCGCTGACGAATTATTTGACCGAATCGATCCTTTGCACGCTCTTCTTCTACAACTACACCACCGGTCTTTACGGACGCGTCGGACCCGCCATCGATCTGATTCCGACGGGGGTGCTCTACGGCGCGCAAGTGGTGTTCAGTAACTGGTGGCTCGTGCGCTTCCGCTTCGGACCGATGGAATGGTTCTGGCGCGGCCTGACCTACGGGAAATTTCCATCGATGCGGCGTGACGAACCGCTTGCGGCTTTGGCGGGCGCCGAAAGCGCGTCGAGTGGAGCCCTCTGACCGCGAAAGAAGATCAACTCGCGACGGCGTTGCGCGGCTTCGGACCGCTGGGGATCGCGAGCATCCTGGTGATCTTGTTCGGCAACGTGCTGTTTGTTCCGCTCAGCGCGATTCTGGCGCTCGCATGGGCGTGGCGATCGCGAACCCCCTGGTCCGAAATCGGCTACGCGCCGCAAAACTGGTTCACCAGCGCGGCGATCGGGATCGCCTTTGGCGGCCTGCTCAAGCTCTTGTTGAAAGCAGCGGTGATGCCGCTGTTTCACGCCCCACCGGTCAATCCGGCGTATCGCTCCCTGGCGGCCAACCCGCAGGCGATTCCCGAAATGCTCTACCTCCTGGTGGTCGGCGCTGGGTTCGGAGAAGAAACCGTTTTCCGCGGCTACATGTTCGAGCGTATCGGGAAGTGGATGGGCCGCACGATACCGGCGAAAGTCGCGACGGTGGCGATCACCACGATTTGGTTCGGCGCGGGCCACTATTCGACGCAGGGCGTTCCTGGCGTGCAACAGGCTCTGATCACAGGCGCCATTTTCGGCACAATCTTCGCGATGACGGGCCGTCTCTGGATGCTGATGTGCGCGCATGCGGCGTTCGACCTGACCGCTTACGCGCTGATCTATTGGAATCTCGAAAACTCAGTCGCGCATTGGATCTTCAAAGCTCAATGACGGCTTTGCCGACGCCGTCTGTATAGTTCGTCAGCATCTCGAATGCGCGCGGCGTCTGGTCGAGCGGCAGCGTGTGCGTAATCAGCGAAGTCGGAATTCTCTGCGACGCCAGCAGCTTCAGCGCCTCCGCCGCGCGATGATTCGACCGCTTCAGCGTCTGCAGCCGCACTTCTTTCATCATCGCGGAGTGAATATCGATCTTCGGATACAGCTCGCTCAAAATGCCGATCAGCATCACCGTGCCGCCGAGCCTCGCCATGCGGATCGCCGCGTTCACCGTCTCGGCCGACCCCGCCGCTTCGAGCACGACATCCGCGCCGCGCCCGCCCGTCGCATCGAGCACGGTTTCCACCAGCGACTGCGCCGTTGTATCGATCGCGCAATCGGCTCCCATTCCCAGGGCGATTTTCAAACGATACGGCAGACGGTCCGCAATGAACACGCGTGACGCGCCCGCCGCGCGAGCCGTTGCCGCGCACAGCATTCCGATCGGTCCCGCGCCGGTCACGGCGACGGTATCGCCGACGCGAATGTCGATCATCTCGAGCATGTGCGACATCACGGCCAGCGGCTCCACCAGGGTCGCGGTCTTGTAGTCGAGCGATTGCGGAACCGAAGTGCAGTTCGCCGCCGGAACCGTGGCGTATTCGCGAAACATCCCCGGCGCCTGCGGACCGCCCATGAACACACTCTGAATGCAGTTGTTGTGGAATCCTTTGAGGCAATGTTCGCAGTGGCCGCACGTGATGCTCGGTTCGATCACCACGCGGTCGCCCG
>JAIQFJ010000467.1 GCA_020073325.1 Terriglobia bacterium
AGGCTGCGACGGCCGCGGAAGTGAACGACGCTCGCCAGCGCGTCGAGCAGGCGAAGCTGCAGATCACAGCGTTTGAAGAACGACGCCAGGCCCTGGGCGCCACGGCGGACCGCGCATCGGCGCAAGCGCGGCTCGAAGAAGCGCAGGCCGCCGCGAGCCTGGCCGACGCACAGATCAAACAAAGCGTGGTGCGCGCGCCGGTGGAGGGAACGGTGTATCAGTTCGATCTCAAACCGGGTGCGTATCTGAACGCCGGAGACGCGGTGGCGTCGATCGGCACGCTCGACCGCGTCCGCGTCAACGTGTACGTCGACGAGCCCGACCTGGGCCGCGTCGCCAAAGGGATGCCGGTGGTGATCACCTGGGACGCCCGCCCGGGCCAGCAGTGGGAGGGCGAAGTGGATCATACGCCGACGCAGATCCAGGCGCTCGGCTCGCGGCAAGTGGGTGAAGTGGTGTGCATCATCCGCAACCCGCGGCGCGAATTGCTGCCGGGCACCAATGTCAACGTCGAGATTCGATCGGAAACCGTGGACAATGCGATCGCGATTCCGAAAGAAGCGATCCGCACCGAGCGCGGCCAGACCGGCGTTTATCTTCTCACCGGCAATCAGATCCAGTGGCGGCAGGTGAAGCTCGGCGTGGCGAACACCACGCGGTCGCAGGTGACCGAAGGCGTGAAAGACGGCGACGCCGTGGCGCTGTATTCCGACAAGCCGCTGAAGGACGCGATGATCGTCGCGCCGGTTTTCCCGTAATCTACGCGGTCCGGGCGCAGAATTCGGCGATCTTTCCGACGACATATTCGATCTGCGCGTCGTTCAAGTCGCTGTGCACCGGCAGCGCCAGCACCGTCGACGCGAGTTCCTCGCTGACCGGAAAATCGCCGCGCGAATAGCCGAGGTCCGCAAAACAGGGCTGCTCATGCAGCGAGATGGGATAGTACACTTCGCATCCCACGCCTTGCGACTTCAGAAATTTCTGCAGCTCATCGCGATGCTGCGCGCGAATCACGAATTGATGAAAGATGTGCCGCGTCTGGTACGGGCCCGGCTTCGGCGCGATCACCGGTACGGCGCGCGATTCGAATAATTTCCGGTACAGCGCCGCATTGCAGGCGCGCCGCTCGCTCCAGCCGTCGAGATATTTCAGCTTGACCCCGAGGATCGCCGCCTGAATCGCATCCAGGCGCGAAGCGACGCCTACCCATTCGTGATAATACGTCCCGGTGCGCCCGTGGACCCGCAGCGCGCGCAGCCGGGACGCCAGCGATTCGTCGTTCGTGGTTACCAGCCCGCCGTCGCCGAACGCGCCCAGATTTTTCGTCGGATAGAAACTGAAGCACCCCATGAGGCCGAGGCTTCCTGCGCGGCGGCCCTTATATTCCGACCCGATGGACTGTGCCGCGTCTTCGATCACGGCGATCCCGCGGGCCGCGGCCATTTCGTTCAAGGCATCCATGTCGGCGCAACCGCCGAACAGATGCACCGGGATCATCGCCTTCACCTTGGGATGCCGGTCGAGCGCCGCTTCCACCTTCGTGACATCGATGTTGAACGTCTCCGGCTCCACGTCGACAAACACCGGTCGAGCGCCGGCCAGCGTCACGGCTCCGGCGGTCGCGAAAAACGTGAACGGAACGGTAAGGACCTCGTCACCCGGCCCGATGCCAGCGGCTTTCAACGACAGCAGCAGTGCGTCCGAGCCCGACGCGCATCCGACGGCGAATCGCGCGCCGCAATATTCGGCGAGCTGTTCTTCCACGCGCCGCACTTCTTCGCCCAGAATGAACTGCTGCGAATCCACCACACGCGCGATCGCGGCCAGCACTTCGTCGCGAATCGGCCCGGTTTGCGCGCGCAAATCGAGAAGAGGAACTTGCATTTCTTTCAGGCTAACGTATCCGCGTTCTACAATGGATGTTCGGATGAAATTCCCAGAAAACTACCGTTCGCAGCTTCTTTCGACGCTCGCGAGCATCGATACGCACAAGGTTGCGCAAGCGATCGACTGGTTCCATCAGGCCCGCTCGGAAGGACGCGCGATCTTCGTCGCGGGCAATGGAGGCAGCCAGGCCACCGCGTCGCACTTCGTGTGCGACATGGTCAAAGGCGCCAGCTTCGGAAAGGATTCGCGCTTCCGCATCCTGGCGCTGAACGAATCCATGCCGACCGTCACCGCGTACTCGAACGACCTCGGCTATCACGACGCGGTGGTCGAACAGCTCAAGAATTTCGCCCAGGCCGGCGACATTTACATGGCGATCAGCGGCTCCGGAAATTCGCCGAACGTGGTGCGCGCGATGGAGTACGCCAATTCGATCGGCTGCCGGACGCTGGCGCTGACGGGCCGCGACGGAGGCAAGCTCGGCGGGCTTGCGTCGCTGAATATTCACGTGCCGGAACCGCACATGGGACGCATCGAAGACGCGCATCACATCATCTGCCACATGATCTGCTACTCGTTCATGGATTAGCCCGCCGCGCAAGCACGAACACGAACTGATAGCCAAACATCGACGGCCACAAGCGCGCCAGCACCGCGGAAACGAAATTCAACAGCCGCACCACCGGATTGTTGGGACTCAGCCCCAGCACCAGTTCGAAGGGCGGAACCGTCGCCTTCTCGACCACGATCTGATAGCCGCTTTCGCGCATCAGCCGCCGGGCGCTCTTGCGCGTGAAAAATCGCAGGTGGGTGCGGTCGAGAATTCCGCGGCTCGAATAATCGAACCGGCCCGCGAGAAGCTGCAGCCGCATCCACAAATGCGCAATATTGGGGACCGATACCACCGCCGCCCCCGCCGGCTCCATCCATTCCCGCGCGGCGCTCAGCAATGCTTCGGGATGCTGTAAATGCTCCAGCGTATCGAGCAGCAGAACCTTATCGAAGCGCTTGCCGGACAGCGCGCGCTGCAGCCGCTCGAGCCCGCCGTTTAAATCCGCGCTGATGTATTCGTCGAAAATGGCGTCATCCTCGGGCTCCGGCCGCGCGTCGACGCCGGTGATGCTGCGCTTTCCCTGCTTCTTCAGCTCCGCTGAAAAAAGTCCCGCGCCGCAGCCCAGTTCCAGCACGCGGTCCGACACGCCGACGGCGCGCTGCGCATAGACATGCACCGAATGCGGCGCGGTCTTCACCGGAGAGTTGACGAAATACTCCTGAAATTCCGGATAGCAGACGGCGCCCAGGCAGGTCTTGCGGTAGCGCGACACGGCGCGGACGATGTCCTTTGCATAGCGCATGCCGTTGACGTAGCAGATCTCGTCGCCGTAGAACGTCGGGATCGGAACCTCGGCAATGCGGAAATGCTGATGATGCAGCTTGATGATGATCTCGGTGTCGAAATGAAAGACGTCCGCCATGTGCGTGAAGTCGATCTTTTTCAGCGCATGCAGATTGTAGGCGCGGTAGCCGCTGTGGAATTCCGTCAGATTCATCCCCAGCGCCGCGTTTTCATACGTGGTGAGAATCCGGTTGCCGGCATACTTGTACAGCGGCATGCCGCCCTTGAGCGGACCGCCGTACTTCTGCATCATGCGCGATCCGAATACCGCGTCGGCCTCGCCGCGCACGATCGGCGCGTACATCTGTGAAAGGATTTCCGGCGCATACTGGCCGTCGCCGTGCAGCAGGACCACGATGTCGAAGCCGCGCTCGATGAAATACTGATAGCCCGCCTTCTGATTCCCGCCATAGCCGAGATTTTTCGCGTGCCGCAGCACGTGCAGCTTGGGCAAATCTCGCATGGCCTTCATGCCGACAGCCAATTCGTAAGTCGAGTCCTGGCTGGCGTCGTCAAAGACGGCGATCTCTTCGACGTTGGCCCACACGTTCGGCGTGATCCGCTTCAAGACTTTGGTCAAAGTGGTGAGCGCGTTGTAAGCGACGATCAGGATCCCGATTTTCTTGCCCTGGCATTGCGCGAGTTCCGCGTCGCTGGCGATCGCCGGCAGAAACTGCGCTAAGGGCTCAAACGGAAGCGAAGCGCCCTGCGGAACCGTGCCTGATTGCGTCGGCATCCTAGCGTTAGTGTAATCGATCGAAGTTTAAAGATCGAACCCATGGGATGAGGGCGGAGCCATACGGTTCGCGGAGCTATACTGATCCGCGGAGTTATACTGATCCCCGGAGTTATACTGATCCCCGGAGTTATACTGATCATTGTGTCGCTCTTGTTCTTGAAGTCCTGGCCTGCGCGCGTAGTGACCGTCCTGCTTCTGGCTCAGGCAGGCGTCATGTACAGCTCCATTCGTCCGGAAGCCGTGCCGCCGGGACGTCCGCTCGCCGACTTCCCCACGAATATCGGCCCCTGGACCATGCGCCAGGAAGGCCTGATCGATTCGGAAACCCAGGCAATTCTGCAGGCCGACGATCTCTTGACTCGCGTCTACGGCAAGCCGTCGACTGGTCAGGTGGCGGACTTCTTTATCGCGGCCTTCCGTTCGCAACGGAATGGAAAGGCGCCGCATTCTCCGAAGAACTGCCTGCCCGGCAACGGTTGGACGCCGGAGGACCAGAACGAGATTCGCGTCGATACCGGAATCGGCCAGATCCCGGTCAATCGATATGTGATCGAGCACGGCGATTCGCGCAGCGTCGTCCTCTATTGGTATCAGTCGCGCTACCGCGCCGTGGCAAGCGAGTATCGGGCGAAGTTCTGGGTGGTCGCCGACGCGATTCGCCTGAACCGGACCGATACCGCGCTGATCCGCGTCATCGTCCCGGTTGTGGATCGCAACGTCGCTGCGGCCGACAAGACGGCGCTTGAGTTTGTCAAATCGATTTACGGCCTCGTGCGCCAGTTCCTGCCCGCCTGACCGGTTCATACTCGCTCTCGCGCTCCCGATAAGTCCTTCATGGACCAGAAGAGCGCGGCCGTGACCGTTCTGGACGCCCGCACGGAACCGGCGATTCCGGGCCGGATGA
>JAIQFJ010000468.1 GCA_020073325.1 Terriglobia bacterium
ACGACGCCTTCCATCATCTGGCGCATCGTGATCGCCGTCTCCGGCGCAATCACCTTGACCGGTTTTTCGGGAGTAAATTTCTCGACGGATTCGCCGGGCCTCTGCCGCGCCAGCACAATCTGCGGCTTCACTTTCAGGCCCCCGTTCGCGATGATCGATCCCGCCACCGCGAGTTGCAGCGACGTCGCACTGACTTCGTGCCCCATCGCGACCGATCCGATCGAACTCGGCGTCCAGTCCTTCACGCGGCGGACTAGCCCTGCCGATTCGCCCGGCAGTTCGATCCCCGTCTTATGCCCGAATCCGAAGTTGGTGACGTACTTCCACAAGCGCTGATCGCCCACCTTCAGGCCGATCTGAATCGCCCCGATATTGCTCGACTTTTCGAGCACCTGCGACATCGTCAGCGCCGCATACGAGTTGTGATCGTGAATGACGCGTCCGAACAGCGTGATCCTTCCGTTGCCGCAGTTGATCATCGTGTCGGGACGGATATTCGTCGTCTCCAGCGCGGCCGACAACGTGATCGTCTTGAAAACGCTGCCCGGCTCGAACGGCGTCGCGATTGAGAGATTGCTGCGCGCGCCCTCCGGCTCGTCAGCCTTGGGAGCCTCGTTCGGATCGAACGTCGGCGCGTTCGCCATCGCCAGCACTTCGCCCGTGTACGGATTCATCACCACGATCGACCCGCGCTCGGCGTGCGTCTTCTCCATCGCCTTCGCCAGCGCCTTCTCCGCGTCGTACTGCAAGTTCGAATCGATGGTCAGCGTCAGATTCGCGCCCGGCTCCGGCGCCCGCGCAATCACCGCGTCGTAGGGATTCTGCTTGACGTCCGTAAACACCTGCGCCTGGCCGGGAATTCCCGCCAGGTCGTCATCGAAACTGGCTTCGATCCCCGCCGTGCCATGTTCGATCGTGTCTTCGGAGCTCGCCATCCCCATCGTCCCGACCACGTGCGCCGCCAGTTGATGATGCGGATAAAATCTCCGCACTTCAGGCCGGAACTCCACCCAGTCGAGCTTCAGGCTCCGCAGCCGGTCGGCTTCTTCGGAAAAAACTTTTCGCTTGACCCACAGGAATCCGCTGTTGCGTTGCTTCGCGCTCGCGATCCGCTGTTCGAGCTTCCCGCGATCCAGATCCAGGATCCCCGCCAGCAGCGCCGCCGCCGTCGAGGCATCCGGAATCTTCTGCGGATTCACGCAAATCGATTCCGCCGGAACGCTTTTCGCCAGCGGTTGTCCGGTGCGATCGAGAATCGCGCCGCGCATCGCCGGAATTTCTTTGGTCTTCGATTGCTGCGACTGCGCCATCCGCGCCAGGTCGTCATGATGGATCACCTGCAGCCACACCAGGCGCACGAAGATCACTCCCGCCCATGCAAGCAGGATCCACAACAGCGCGTGCAATCTCCGTGTGGGTTGACTCTCCGCCATCGCGCTATTTCTTCGGTTGATTCAACGCCAGCGAGCCGCCCTTGTCCAGATAAACCACCTTCTGCGCCGGAGGATCGATGAACTGCTGTTCCTTCGCCAGCTCCTCCATCCGTGCCGGCGACACCAGCGCCGCTTCCGCCAGCTCGAGCGATGCCTGTTCGGTCGACAGGCGCTGCGCTTCCTGCTTCAGCGACTGGATCTGATATCCGGCCAGCAGGCTGTAGGCGCCCGGCAGCAGCACGCCCACCAGCAGCACCACCGCCGCCACCACGCTCCCGATCAACTTCCAGCACGTCCCGCGCGCCTTGTCGTCCGCTTCGCGCACCACGTCGGAGTTGTCGATTCTCTTCACGAAAAAGCAAATGTCTTCGTTCGCAAACGTGCGAACGCGCGTCTCGTTTCCGTGCGTCACGACGCGCTCTACCGGTGTTTCGTCTGCACGATCGAACACCCGGCTGTAAAAATTCGCTAAAGTCGCCATCTCTTTTTATCGCCTCTGGCCTTTGGCCATCGTTTCCCAACCCATCTCCGAGCTCCCCGATGGAGCATTGTGGGGCCGGCAGTCATGCCGGCGAGCCGGCTACCAAGCCGGCTGAATCTTTTCCTCAGTCAAACCAATTCCAACGCCCGCAACTTCGCACTCCGCGACGGAGCATTCAGGGTGACCTCTTCTTCCGAAGGCCGCACCACGTGCTTCGTCAACACCCGACCCAGACCCGCTTTCTCCAACCCCTGGAAGGCCTGCTTCACCCGCCTGTCTTCCAGCGACATGAACGTGATGATCACCACCCTTCCGCCCGGCTTGACCAACTCGGGCAGCGCACCCAAAAGCGCATCCAACTCGTCGAGCTCCGCATTCACCGCGATCCGCAACGCCATGAACGTCTGCGTCGCCGGATGCAGTTTTCCTGTACGCGGCACGGCCGACTCGATCAGCTTGGCCAACTGACCGGTTGTATGCACCGGCCGGCCGCGCACAATTGCTCTGGCTATCTTCCTGCTCCTCCTTTCCTCCCCGAATTTGTAGATCAAATCGGCGAGTTCCTTTTCTGATTCGTAGTTGACAAGGTCGGCGGCCGTGGTCCCCTGACTGCGGTCGAGCCGCATATCCAAAGGACCGTCCGCCATGAGCGAGAACCCCCTCTCGCCCGTCGTCAACTGATACCGCGAGACCCCTAAATCCGCCAGCAGCCCGTCCAGTTGTGTTATCTTCTCGGCCGCCAGCACCTCTCCCAGTCCGGCAAACGCAGCTTTGTGAAAATGAACCCGCGTGGCGACGTCCGCACAATTCCGCCGCGCCATCTCCAAACTCTCCGCGTCGCGATCGCAACTCAGCACGAAGCCCGCCCCTCCGGCTATGGCGAGCCGTTCCGCGATCGCCCGCGTATGCCCGCCCATTCCGGCGGTCGCGTCCAGCAAGACGCCGTCCGGACGGATCGCCAGATACTCCAGCGCCTCCGCCAACATGACCGGAACGTGCATACATCGCTACTTGAATCCCTTCTTCTCCAGCGTCTTGAGTTTGTCCGGCAGGTTGGCCGTCGCGCGATTCAACCGCTCGTCGTAAACCGCCTTGCCGAACGCATTGAACCGGCCGCGATGAAAATCGAGCCAGACCTGCTGCTTTTCGAACTCCAGCTTCCGCCGCAGCTCCGTCGGAAACAGGATCCGTCCCGCGTCGTCGATCTCCGAATACGCACCGTACAGATTCGCGATAAACGAGACATCTTCGGCGATCTCGGAGTCCTCTCCGGCGTCGTTGAACAGATTTTGATTGCTCTCCCACACCGGCTTGGGGTAAATTCGAGCTAACCGTAAATCCACGGTGGTGATGAAGACCTTGTCGACATTCAGGCGCTTCAAATATGTGAGGTATTCCGAAGGCAGCCGCATGCGGCCTTTTTCGTCGCACTTCGCCTGGAAGATCCCCGAAGGGGGTTCGACCGGCGAAACTTGGGCTACATCTTCCATATGCGACGCGGGTTACCACTTCTCCCCACTTCGTCCCACTTCTTGAAGTGTAAGACCCTCCGCGAGAGATTGCAAGCTTTTCTTCAACTTACGCCCGCTCTTCGCCTTTTTGCGAATGCAGGTTCAGTGGTCACCACAGGAGTCCGCAATAGAAAGCTCGCGAGTGAAGAAGGATGTGACCTCGAAAACCAGTCACATCGCGCTTCGATGCGCAGCCGTCCTGCACCCTTCCGCTTACCCTGCGATCAGAAAGGTTGGCGCCGCCATTCGGCAACCAGCCCACCGCGCGCGGAAAAGTTCTCGAGACCCTGCCGTGCAACGTGAGACGAATGGAAATGCAGATGACCGGTCGTCTGTTCTTTGAAATCTATTTGACGCCGCTGGCGATGCGTGCGCCCAAAAACTCGTCGCCGGCCCTCCACGTCGGCAATTTCGGAGCATTCGCGATATTCACACCCATCACGAATCCGAACCGCGCAAACTGCTCCATGCCCGAAAAATCCCAGTCCTCTTTATATTCGTCCGACGGTTGATGATAGCGATGCTCCTCGAAATCGTCGAACAGCTTCTTCCCGGTCCCCGGAGGTTTCCCCAGCAAATCTTCCCCGCCCTCGATCGAAAACGACGGAATCCCCACGCGCGCAAATGAAAAATGATCCGACCGATAGTAAGTCCCCGCCTGCGGACGCGGATCCGGCTTGATCCGCAAATCGAATCGCCGGGCCGCCTCCTCGACAATCGGATACATGGTCGTCCGCTCCGCTCCATTCACGACCACGTCGCTGGTCCGGCCGAACGGCATGAACATATCGAAATTCAGGTCGGCCGCCGTTTTGCCCGCGGGAACCACCGGATGCTGGCCGTAATAATCGGACCCGCGCATTCCCGCCTCTTCCGCCGTCACGGCGACAAACAATGCCGACCGCTTGGGCTTTTCCGGCAGCATCGCCCACGCGCGAGCCATCTCGAGAATCATCGCGCAGCCGGTCGCATTGTCCGCCGCGCCGTTATAAATCTTGTCGCCATTCACCGCCTCGCCGACGCCCAGATGATCCCAATGCGCGCTGAAAATCACGGCCTCGTTCTTCAGCACCGGATCGCTTCCTTCGATCTTCCCGATCACATTGCGCGTCCGGATCTCGCGCACTTTCGCCGGAGCCGATCCTTTAAACCGCAGCGGCAGCGGAATCGGCTTGAAGCCGCGCGCATCGGCCATCTTCAATAATTCGTCCGCCGTCTTGCCGATCGATTTCGCGATCTCGTCGCCTTTTTCCTTCGTCACCCACCCCGCAAACGCCAGCGCCTTCTCGTTCGCGCCGAGCTTCACCTGCTGATCCTCGCGGCCCCACGACGACCGCACCACATCCCATCCATAGCTCGCCGTCGGGGTGGTGTGAATGATGATCGCCGCAGCCGCGCCCTTCCGCGCCGCCTGTTCATATTTATAGGTCCAGCGACCGTAATACGTCAGCGCGCGGCCCGTGAAAAATTTTGGATCCTCCGAAGGCGGCTCGTTCGTGA
>JAIQFJ010000469.1 GCA_020073325.1 Terriglobia bacterium
GGCGGATCGGGGGGCAGAGCGCCCAAGCCGATCGTCGTGAACCGCTATAAGTTAAAGCAGGACGTGGTCGGCTACCTGACACAGCGTCCTCCGCGCCTTTATCTGTACGATATGGCAACTAAGAAGGCGGAAGCACTCACCGCCGAAAGCGTACAGGCCAGCTCGCCAACGTGGTCGCCCGATGGAAAGTGGATCGCCTTCACCAGCAATCATCGCGACGATCCGGACCGCACTCCCGAAGCGCAGGTCTACGTCGCCGAAGCCAAGGCCGGCGTGGCGGAAAAAGCGCTGACCGAAGTGAGCGAGATCGGTGCGAGCGGCGGCGGTCGCGGCGGACGCGTCGAATGGAGCCCGGACGGAAAGTGGCTGGCGTTCCTGCTCGGCGAAGAAAAGAAGTGGGGAGCCTACAGCCAGGAACACCTGGCGATCGCGCCGTCGGACGGATCGTCCAAAGCGACGCTGGTCAAAGCGGCCATGGAACTGGATCGCGGCGTCTCCGCGCCGCGCTGGAGTGAGGACGGAAAAGCGATCGTCGTCATGGTGACCGACGACATGTCGGTCTACCCCGCGCGCGTTCCGGTCAATGGCGGGCACGCCGAGCCTTTGATGGCGAAGCCGATCCAGGTCAGCGCCGCGAATCATGCCAAAGGATGCACCGTCGTCACTTCGGGCGGCGATGAGCGGCACAACGAAATTTACGCAGTCGACAGCGGCGCGCTTCGGCAACTCACGCATGAAAACGACGCCCTGATGGCGGAAATCGAATGGGGCACGACCGAAGAAGTGAAGTTCAAGAGCAAGGACGGCACGGAGGTCCATGGCCTGCTCACGTATCCGGTGGGCTATCAGAAAGGCACCAAGGTTCCGTTCCTGCTGCGCATCCACGGTGGACCGAAGGGTCAGGACGGCCACTCGCTCAGCCAGGAAGCGCAGTGGTTCGCCGCGAACGGCTACGCCGTGCTGCGCGTCAATTATCGCGGCAGCGACGGTCGCGGATCGAAGTATCAAAAAGCGATTTCGGCCGACTGGGGCCACTACGAAGTGGAGGATTTGGAAGCCGGCGTCAATCACGTGATCCAGATGGGCGTGGCCGATCCGGACCACATGGGCGTCGGCGGCTGGAGCTACGGCGGCATCCTGACCGACTACATGATCGCGACGGATACGCGCTTCAAAGCCGCCACCAGCGGCGCCGGGACCGCCTTCACCGTCTCGTTCTACGGCACCGATCAGTACATCATTCAGTACGACAACGAAATCGGTGCGCCATGGACCAAGCAGGGCTGGGAGACGTACGTGAAGATCTCCTATCCGTTCCTGCATGCCGACCGCATCAAGACGCCGACGCTGTTCCTGGGCGGCGAGCGCGATTTCAACGTCCCGGTGCAGGGTGGCCAGCAGATGTACCAGGCTCTGCGGAGCCTCGGAATCGACACGCAGCTCATTATTTATCCGAACGAGTTCCACGGCATCCAGCGCCCCAGCTATGTTCGCGACCGCTATGAGCGCTATCTGGCCTGGTATGACAAGCACCTGAAGAATAAGACGACAAACGCCACACAGACAGAGCGCGCCGCGCGGCAATAAGACGCGCAGCACTAAGACGCGCAGCACTAAGACGCGCAGCACTAAGAAAAGACCGGTTCCGTAACGAACCCGCGCATGGTCCGTCAGTACAGACCATGCAGACTCTCTGGCAGGACGCCGTCTACGGCGTGCGGATGCTCGCCAAGCGGCCGGTGTTTGCGGCCGTCGCGGCACTTTCGCTCGCCCTGGGGATCGGACTCAACACCGCCATCTTCACGCTGATCAACACCATCCTGTGGGGACGGCTCGCGTTTGAGGATCCCGCGCGGCTGGTCGCCATCTGGTCTGTCCCGCCCGGCCGGCCGAATCAGCTCGATCGCATTTCGGTCCCCGATTACCTGGAGTGGCAGCGCCGCGCGCGATCGTTTTCGGGTATCGGTGCGATGAATCCAAGCAGTCGCGACTTCGGCGCGGAACAGGACGGCACCCCGGCCGAGCGCTTTCAGGGCGAGGAATTTTCCGCCGAGCTTCTTCAAACACTCGGAGTTCGCCCGTTCATGGGACGCCTGTTCACGCCGGAGGAAGCCGCGGTGGATCATCCCGCGCCGGTGATCCTCATCAGCCGTCGACTCTGGCAGAGGCGCTTCAATGGCGACCAGGACATCCTGAATCGCTCGCTTCTTGTGGACGGCGTGAAGACCAGCATCGTCGGGGTGCTGCCCCAGGGCTTTGTCTTCTCCGACGACAAGTCCGAATTTATCGCGCCGATCCGGATCAATCATTTTCAAGTCAGAGCGTCGGGACGATTTATGATCGTCGCCGCGCGCCTGAAGCCGGGAGTCTCCATCGCGCAGGCGCAGTCGGAGATGGAAGCTCTATCGCCGCAGATCGCCAAGGATATTCCGGGCGACATGGACCAGGGCCGCCCCTGGACGGTACGTGTTCAACCGATCCGCGAAGGACTCTTCGGATTCATGAGTAAGCCGCTGCTGCTGCTGCAGGGGGCGGTGGCGTTCGTGCTGCTGATCGCCTGCGCGAACGTCGCGGCGCTGCTGCTGGCGCGCGCATCGTCGCGGCGTACCGAGGTCGCCGTGCGATCCGCATTGGGGGCGGGACGGCTGCGAATTTTCCGCCAGTTCCTGATCGAGAGCATGATCCTTTCGATTGCCGGCGGAGCCTTGGGAGTGATGCTCGCCTGGTGGGGCGTGCAGGCGCTGGTGGCGATGGCTCCGTCGTGGTTTCCGCGGCTGCACGAAATTTCGATCGACGGCCGGGTGCTGCTCTTCAGTCTGGGAATTTCATTGTTGACCGGAATCCTTTTCGGCATCGCACCGGCGATGGAGGGATCGAAGACGGACTTCGCCGACGCACTGAAAGACGCGACACGAGGCGGCACCTCGGGCGGCGGTCGCCATCGCATCCGGGCCGCGCTGGTCACCGCGCAGCTCGCGCTGGCGCTGGTGCTGCTGATCGGATCCGGCCTGCTGATCCGCAGTTTTCTCAAACTGCAGGGATCCGACCTGGGCTGCGATCCCCGCGGCATCCTGACGTTCATGATTCGTCTGCCGCAGAGCCAGGCCGGCGCGCCGCGCGAGTCTTACAAGGGCGTTGTGCTGTGGGAGATCCATGCGTCCACCGGCGCGACGCTGCAACGAATTTTCGAACGCGTGCAGTCGATCCCCGGAGTGCAGTCCGCCGCGGCTTCCGTGCTTCCGCCGCTGGCGGACGCGAACCCGATGCCGTTTTCGATCGAAGGCCGAGCGACGCCCGATACGGATGTGCCCTCCGCGATGTATTTTCCGGTCAGTCCGAATTTTTTCCAGACGATGAAGATCGCGATGTTGCGCGGGCGCGATTTCACGATGCACGATACAGCCTCGTCGCAGTGGGTGGCGATCGTCAATGAGACGATGGCCAAGCGCTACTGGCCGAACGAAAATCCCCTCGGCAAGCGGATCAATCTTCAACTTTCCCCTGAAGATCAGCCGCGCGAGATCGTCGCCGTGGTGCACGACACGCCTTCGAATCCGCTGCAGACGCGCCAGGACCCGATGATGTACGTGCCCGTTTTCCAGGCGCCGCCGCATATCATCGGGCCGTGGCGAGGATACCGTTTTCAACTGACCTTTCTGCTGCGGACGCAGGGCGACCCGATGCGGCTGGTCTCCGCAGCCCAGCACGCGGTGGCGGAAATCGATCCGAATCGTCCGCTGGCGAATGTGCAGACGGAGGAGGAACTGGTCGGGGTACAAATCCAATATCCGCGCTATTATTCGATGCTGCTCGGCCTGTTCGCGGCGGTCGCGACGCTGCTGGCCGCGGTGGGAATTTACGGCGTCATGGCTTACGCAGTCGAGCAGCGCACGCGCGAGATCGGCATTCGCATGGCGCTCGGCGCGGACGTCTGGAACGTCCTGAGGTTAGTGATGCGGCAGACGATCGGCGTGATCGCGGCCGGCCTTGTGCTCGGCGTCGGCGGCGCGATGGCGCTGACGCGATTTATTTCCTCAGAGCTCTGGGAAGTGCAATCGTCCGATCCGACGCTGTTCGCGGGCGTTTCCGCACTGCTGGCATTCGTCGCACTTGTCGCCTGCTTTGTTCCGACGCGCCGTGCCGTGCGAGTGGATCCGACCATCGCGCTGCGGTACGAGTAAGCTGAACCCTGCCATAATGAGCGTTTCGTGTCGTTACGCGTGCGTCTCATTCTTGCGCTGATCGCCCTGTGCGGGCTGTCTCTCTACTTCCGCGCGGGCACGGTTCCCGCGGTTTTCGATCACGGTTTCGTCAATTTTGTCGAAACCGACCCGTGGTATCACTCCCGCGCCATCGAACATCTCGCGATGAATTTTCCCTGGCGCATGCCGGCCGATCCGTACAGTCTGTACGGCGCGCAGGAGGTCCCGACGCCTCCGTTTTTCGACTGCGCGATCGCGATGGCGGCCTGGATCGCCGGGCTGGGACATCCGTCGCAGCACCTGATCGACGTGATGGCCGCCTGGTATCCGGCGCTGCTCGGCGCGCTGATCGTTCCCGTGGTTTTTCTTCTGGGGCGAAAAATCTTCGGAACCGCGGCGGGCTTAATGGCGGCGGCCGTGGTCGCCACCCTGCCGGGACATTTTCTGCGAACGGGAATGGTGGGATACACCGACCATCACGTGATGGAGTCGTTGCTGTCGGCGCTGTTCTTTCTGCTTCTCCTGATGGCGATCGAAAAACCTGGTGGCTATGCGATCGCCGCCGGAGCCACGCTCGGCGCGTATCTGCTGACATTTCATGGCGGATCTTTTTTTATTGCGGTGGTCATCGGGTGGGTGCTGTTCGAGCAGATCCGCTCGCGCTGGCCGCGAAAAGAACCCGCGCCGCCGCTTCGACCGATTCTTTGGGCGCTT
>JAIQFJ010000470.1 GCA_020073325.1 Terriglobia bacterium
AATCGTGATTCCTCCGGGCAGCTCCGTCGCGGGAACCATCACGGAAGTATCGCGGCCCGGGAAGGTGAAGGGGCGCGGCGAGTTTCATCTGCGCTTCGACACGTTGATCCTGCCCAACGGCACCACGCGCGATTTTCGTGCGCGCGTCAGCGGCATCGACGGACGGGCCAGTGAAGAACTGGATCGCAAGGAAGGCACCATCAAGAGCGAAGGCAACAAGTCCGGCGATACGCGGACGGTGGCGGAAACGGCCGCGGCGGGCGCAAGCGTCGGCGCACTGGCGGGCGGAATCGGCGGTGCGGCGGGAATGGGCGCGGGCATCGGCGCTGCTGCCGGAGCCGCGGCCGGATTGATGGGCGTCCTGTTCACGCGCGGTCCGGAAGCGGTGCTGGCCAAGGGCACCACCATCGAAATGGTCCTCGACCGCCCGGTGCAATTCGACCTCTCGGACCTGGATTTCTCGAACGCCCCCACGCGCCGCAACGGGGCCGACGGGCCTGGTCCGCTGCCCAGCAAGAAGGCGCAGGGCGCGCAGACACGCCGCTGGCCCCTCCAATAATTCCGCCGGATTCAGGCGTTTCACCGCATGCCGCCTTAGGGTTTTTGCTTAGACCAATTCCGGCCGATCTCCGGTATGGTTGACTTGTGGAGATCGCACGTGTATCGAACAGCAGCGGCACCGCGGGCACGTTGAGAGGGTTCAACCTCTTCGGCGTTCCGGTTCGGCTGCACTTCACTTTTATCCTGCTGGTGATTTTTCTGGTCGTCACCGATCTCGGTAGCGGCCACACCAGCGGCAGCTACGCGCTGTTTCTCATCGGACTTTTCGCCAGCGTCCTGCTGCACGAAATGGGACATGCCTTCATGGGACGGCGCTTCGGCGTTCGCACCACTGAAATCATCATGTTCCCCATCGGCGGACTTTCGCGCATGGAGCGCATGCTGCGGCCGTCGGAAGAACTGGCGATCGCCGTGGCGGGTCCGGCCGTGAACCTTCTTTTGTCGGCCGGGATCTTCGCGTACATGTTCTACATGCATCTGGCGGTGCCGATCAAAATGTCGGACCTGATGCAGCCGAGCGATGTGAACGCGCTGGCTCGCCTGGCCTATGGCAACCTGGTGCTTGCCGGATTCAACCTGTTGCCCGCGTTTCCGATGGACGGGGGACGCATTCTGCGCGCGCTGCTGTCGCTGATTCGCCCCGAAGATCAGGCGACGCGCACGGCCGCGTGGATGGGCCGCATGCTCGCCATCAGCATGGCGCTTTACGGATTACTTTCGCCGCAACTGATGCTGGTCTTTTTTGCCTTCTTCATCTATCTGGGCGCGGCGCAGGAAAGCGCGGCGGCGATGGGGCGCACGCTGACGCACGGAATTCCTGTGCGTGCCGCGATGATGACGCGGTTCCACACGCTTGACCACGGCAACACGATTCGCGACGCGGCGAACCTGCTGCTGTCCACCTCGCAACAGGATTTTCCGGTGATGCTCGGCGGCCAGGTGGTCGGTCTGCTGGGACGCAACCTGCTGCTGAAATCGCTGGCGGCCGAGGGTCCCGACGCGTATGTCGCGGGCGTGATGGATCGCGATTTTCTGTCGATCGAACCTGGTTCCGACCTGGCGGAGATCCTGCCGTTGATGGCCCAGGCAGGCCGCTGCGCGCTGGTGATGGATCGCGAAAAACTCGCCGGGCTGCTGACCACGGATAATCTTTCGGAATTCCTGCTGCTCCGCCGCTTCGGCATGGAACCGGCCGTTTAAAGCCAGACCCAGCGTGCCCCTTGCATCGCGGTCCCAAAATTTTCGCCGTGTAGAATTTCCGCGATCATCTCCGCGGTCGGCGTCACCGTCATCCCCGACCGGTTGAAGAACATGTTTCCGTCGGCAAGCGCGACCTTCCCTTCGCGCACCGCGCGCAGTTCGCGCCACCAGGCGTGATCTTTCAGCACTGCCGCTTCGCGAATCGTACGGTCGAGATCGAAACCGCACGGCGCGATGATCAGGTACTCCGGATCGGCCTCGCGCACTTTTTCCGAAGCCATGCCGAAAGACAACTCGCCCGGGTGCCCCAGCACCAGTTGCCCGCCCGCCGCTTCGACGAGTTCCGGTCCCCAATTCCCCATCGCGTAGGCCGGATCCACCCATTCGAGCACGACCACCGAGGGCCGCCGCTTCCCCGCGACGCGCGCGCGAACCGCGTCGAGCCGCTTTCGTTCGCACTCCACCAACGCGCGCCCCCGATCTTCCACATCGATGGCCGACGCGATCTTCGCGATGCCGCCGAACACGTCGTCGAGCGTGCTCGCCATCAGCGACACGACACGCGCGCCGTGGATGGTGCAACTCTGATCCACGTCTCCTGGCGTGACGGCACAAACTTCGCAATGTTCCTGCGCGATGATCACGTCGGGATTCAGTTCGCGAATCAGCTCGGTGTGGATGACGTACAACGGCTCCCCCGCGCGGATCCTGCGGCCGACTTCGGCATCGATCGCCTTGCTGGGGACCGTGGCGTCGAATGCAGGCTCGCTGCAGCGCGGCAGAGATTTGACCCACTCCGGGTTGTCGCATTCATGCGACCGTCCGACGAGAGAATCACCAGCGCCGAGCGCGCAGACAATTTCAGTACCGGAGGCGAGCAGAGAGACGATGCGCATTCGTCTTTATTTTACCGATGGCCTCGCGAGCGTGGCTGGACAGCCCTGACCGTTAGGTCGGGGCTCACAGCTCCTGCGCGATCAGATCGACCGGGCTCACGCCGCTCTCCGACCACAACTGCCGCCGCTCCACCTGCAGCGTCTGCTCGATCTGATGGACCAGCGTCACCAGGCTCTTCAGGTTCGACTGCGCCATGCGCGGTCCGCCTTCGATGTGCGGATTCGGAAGGAAACGCGCGTCGTTGCCGAACTCGATCCGCACGTGGTCGCCGGTTTCGTTTTCAAACTCCGGGCCGAAGCAGGAAAGCAGCACCGCGGCAGGCGCCAGTTTCCAGTCGCCGTCGAACTGCCACAGGTCCCAGGCCGCGTCGATTTCCACCAGACAATCCTCATGCGTGAAGTCGCGCGCCTGCTCGACCATCTCTTTCGCTCCGGTTCCCGGGGGAAATTCGCGCTCGAACTGCGGAGGCTCCAGGTGCTCGAGCGCGTAAATCCGCAGCACCGGCCCTCGCGCCGCGAGCTTCGAAAACGGAAACACGCCCAGCATTTTTTCGAAATGCCGCAGCATGTTGGCGCCCGTGTAGCCGCGCAGCCAGCACGACAAGTACAGCCGGTCCGCCACTAGGCGACCACCGCTTTCAAAGCGCGAACCGCCGCGTCCACGTCGTCCTTGGTGTTGTAAATATGCGCGGAGAAGCGCAGGCCGTGCTGTTCGCCATGAGCCGTGCTTGCGATCGCCACCCGGTTGCGCGACCACAGCGCGTCGTACTGCTTCTTGATGTTCGCTTCGCCGGTGGTGATTTTTACGATGCCGTGCGACAACTCCGGCTCCATATTGGTGCGCATCTCCACCGGAAGCTGCTTCATCTGCTCCTTCATATACGTCGCCAGGTAACGCACGCGCGTCTCGATATTCTGGATGCCGATCAGATTCGTGAAATCGAGCGCCGCATCGAGCCCCGCGAATCGCGGATCGTCCTGCTGGCCGTACACCTCCAGCTTCCGCGCATCCTTCACGTTATCGGACCATCCCGCCGTGACGATTCCGGGCCACACCTGCTCGATCCGCTCGGGACGGACATAGAGAATGCCGGCTTCGAGCGGTCCCATCAACCACTTATGTGTGCTGGCCGAATAGGAGTCGCAGCCGATGTCCTGCAAATCGACGTTCATCGACGCGAAGGATTGCGCGCCGTCGACGTGCGTCCAGATGTTGCGGCGGCGGCCCAGTTCGCAAATTTCTTTCACCGGGAATCGTAGCCCGTGGACGTTGGTCACGTGCGTGACGCCGATGAAGCGCGTCTTCGGCGTGATCCCTTTTTCGAACATGCCGATGAGTGCGTCGCGGTTAGGCGCGGGCGAAGCCGTGGGCAGCGCCTTGACGATGAATCCTTCGCGTTTCGCGCGGATCTGCCAGGCGGTCAGGTTCGAAGGATGGTTGTGATCGGCCAGCAGAATTTCGTCGCCCGGCTTGAAATCGAGCCCGTTGACCAGCGTGCAGTTGCTTTCGCTGGTGTTGCGCGTGAACGCGATTTCCTCAGGCTTGACGTTCAGCAGCTTCGCCGTCTTGGCGCGCGCCGACGTGCGGATGGGTCCGTATTTTTCGCGATTCTGAAACGCGGGGTCGGCCTGAAAATCGCGCTCGAACATCGCGAGCTTGTCGAGCACGGCTCGCGACGCCGGACAGACATTCGCCGCGTTGAAATACAGCAGCCCGTCTTCCAGCGGAAACTGGCGTTTCACCAGCGACCAGTAGGCTTCATTGGTTGCATCGCCGGCCGAGGGTTCCGCGCGCAAAATACCCGCAGTCGCGGCCCAGGAAGATATTCCGATAAAGTGGCGCCTGTCCATGTGGGAATTGTAGCGCTGAACAGGAGCCACGAGGATCGGCGGCCTCAGTTCGTCGCGCTGGCCGGCCCCAGATATTTCTCGATCCACGCGACGCTCCGCTTGTAGCGGTCCAGAATATGTTTCTCTTCCCGGAACCCGTGCGGCTCGCGCGGGTACACCACAAATTCCGACGGCACGTTGTACCGCTTCAATCCGCGATACAGCATCTGGCTCTGCGACAGCGGATCCGTCGTGTCATTCTCGCCTTGCAGAATCAGCGTCGGCGTCTTGGCATTCTTGATGTACAGGATCGGCGACGATTTCTGAAAGGCCGGTAGATTTTCGTACGGGGTGCCGAAATACCATTCGTCGTCGGCGGAGCGCGCCTCGGTGCCGAACTCCGTCGCCAGGTCCGCCATGCCCGCTCC
>JAIQFJ010000036.1 GCA_020073325.1 Terriglobia bacterium
AAAACAGTGGAGCGCGCGTCGAGTGAATTTCCGAACGAGCCTGAACTGATCGAGATGGACAAGCTGGTTCGAAAGAGCCAGGAGCGGGCTCGCCAGGCGCGGGAATTGCTGGATCGGGCGCGTGAGCAAACCGAGAAGGGCGCGGGCGAGAAGGCGCTGGATGACTTGCGCCAGGCGCACGAGCTGGACCCGCGCAATTCCGTTACCCGGACCGTGCTGATCAACACGCTGTTCGAGCAGGCGCGGAAGTCGATGGACGCGAATTCGGACGTGGCGGAAGCGGCGGTGAAGGAGATCCTGCATCTGGATCCGAATCACGTGCCGGCGCGCAGTTTGGAAAGCCAGATTGCGGATCGCAAACGCGAGGATTTCATCACGTGGTGCATGGCGCAGGCGCGGCGTCTGCAAACCGACGGAGACTTTGGCGGCGCGCTGGCCGTCGCTGCGCAGGGATTGGCAGCGTTTCCGAACGAGCCTCGGTTGCAGTAGATGAAAGCGACGCTGGGGCGTGCACAGCAGGAGCAGCAGTTGTTGCAGACGAAGCCTCCGACCGTCGTGCCGAAGGTGCCGGACGCGCCGCCGAAACCTGCTGTGCCGAATCCACCTGCTCCGCCAGCACCTGTGAGTGTCGCACCGCTCAGGCTCGACACACAGGAGATGAAAGCGCCCGCGCCGGTCGAGCCGGAAAAGAAAGTGCAAAGGCCGGCTGCGTCTTCGGGGACGAATCGAATTCTGATCGGCGCGCTGGGCGCGGCCGCGGTGGTGGTGGCATTGGTTGGGGCGGCGTTGTATTCACGGCGTCCGGCGCCGAAGCCGAAACCGGAGCCGGTCGCGTCGGTGAAGGTGATGCTGCGCTCGACGCCGGCTGGTGCGGAAATTTCCGTGAATGGGCAGGTGTGCGGCACGTCGACTTGCGAGATGCAACTCGCGCCTGGAGATTATCGGGCCGAAGCGCGTATGGCTGATTATCTGCCGGCATCGGCCAGTTTCAGCGTCGGCGCGGATGGCGCGGCGTCGCCGGAAATTGGGTTGTCGCTGGCGCCCGTTCCTCCGCTGTTGACGATCGCGACGGATTTAAGCGACGGCTCCGTGCTGCTCGATCGTGCGCCGGCGGGGCAGATTCAGGGCGGGGAGCTGGAGATCGCGAAACTCGCGCCGGGCGAGCACATGATTTTCCTTCAGAACGGCGGATTTCGCGCGCAGTTCGCATTGAAGATCGCGGACAACGCCGCGCCACAGGTGGACGGAGCCGTTCAAACGCAGGGAATGCAAGGTGTCGTGGTGGTGCATGCCGGATCGCGCGGGCATGTGTGGGGATCGGCGCCGGGCGCGAAGATTTCCGTGGATGGAAAAGACGCCGGGGAACTCGGCGGCGACGGATTGGAGTTGCAGGAAGTGGCCGCCGGGCCGCACGAATTGATGATGCAATCGCCGGGCGGTGAAACTCGCGTGACGTTCCAGGGCGGTCCTGCGACGACGGTGGCGGCATCGCTGGTGACGAATCAGAATCTGGGCGTCCTGAATATTGTCGCGGGTGAGGATGACGCGGAGATTTATCTGAACGGCGACAAGTATCGCCGCAAAACTCGCAACGGCCGCGTCCGGATTTATCTTCCGGCGAAACAATATGCCGTGCGCATTCAGAAAGACGGAGTTGTCGCGCAGGAGCAGACGGTCGCGCTGAAACGCGGCCAGGAAAGCGAGTTGCAGTTCAAGCTGACGCCGGCCAAGGCGACGCTCGCCATCCATCGCGGAGTTCCGGGATCCGAAGTTTCGCTCGACGGCAGCCGCATCGGCATCGTCAAGCCGGACGGAGAATTTTCGTCGACGTCGATCGAGCCGGGCCGGCACACGATTTCGATTCGCGGTGATCGATACAAGCCGGTCCAGACGGAACAGGTTTTCGCGGCGGGGAAATCCGTCGAAATGGATGGGACGCTGCAGACGCTGTTCGGCACGCTGAAGGTCGACGTGAGTCCGGCGGTTCCCGGCGTGCGGCTGCGGCTCAAGCGGCAGGGCGATGCGCAAGATCGCGAGATTCACGAATCGACATTGAGTCTGCAGGACGGGTTGTATACGATCACAGCGTCTGCGGCAAAATATCAGGACGCCGCCGTGACGGTTCGCGTGACGCCGGGCAACTCGGCCACGGCGACGATCGCGATGAAGAAGGTGGAGCCATCGCTTTCGGTGAAACTTGCGCCCGTGCAGGATAATCCCGCGCCGCCGCCTTTCCTGCTGAACGACTGGCTGAAAGGTGGAGGCTGGACGCGCGACGGAGTTTCCATCAAGAGGCAAGGCGGCGACTTCATCATCGCGCCGCCGGTGCTCGCGGCCGGGACAATTCAGTTCACCATCCTTTCGATACACGGACGCCGCGTCGAATGGGTCGCGGGATTTCGCGACACGAAGAATTATTACCTCTACCAATTCGAAGATTCGTCGTTCACGCGGACGGAGGTCGCCGACGGGAAGCATTCGAAGGCGGTGAAGGTGCAGATCAGCGCCCGGCACGACCATCCGAACGCGTTTCTGATTCAGATCACGCCGAAGTCGATCATTCATTCGGTGCCGCAGGGCCCGAACTGGAAACTACTCGATAGCTGGTCGCCCGAGGGCGGCGTCGTTGCGGGAAAATTCGGGTTTCGGGTTCCGGGGCGCGACGAAATTTCGCTTAGCGATTTCAAGCTGACGCAAAACTAAGCAGCGCGGCCGCTGGGCGACCAGTGAATGCCGATGGAGCCAGAGTTGGCGCGCTCGTAGACGGCGGCTGCCGCGGCGACGTCCTGAAGAGCGGTGCCCGTCGAGTCGAAGATGATCACCTCGCGGTCGTTTGTCCGGCCTGGAATTTTCCCCGTGATGATTTCGCCGAGTTCGGCATGGACCTGGCCGGCGCTCATCAATCCCTGTGCGATGGCGTGATGGATTTCTCCGACGGCGATCGATTGCGCGCGCAGATCCGCAACCACCTTCGCCGATGCGACCAAAGCTGCGTCCAGTTCCTGCTTGTCGGGACTATCGGCTCCGACCGCAGCGATGAACATGCCCTCCGGAATCCATTCGCGGCGGACGAACGGAGCCTTGCTGGGCGTGCAGGTGACGCACACATCACTTTGTGCAAGCGCGCTCTCCAGGTTTTCCGCGGGCACAATTTCGAGTTGCAGATCCTCCGACATCGCCGTCGAAAAACGCGCCATTTCGTCCGCAAACGGAGACCAGGCAAAGACTTTCCGGAGCGGTAAAACACTGCGGAGCGCCCGAAGCTGCGCGCGGCCCTGATTGCCGCAGCCGCACAATGTGCAGACCGATGAACCGGGTCGGGCGAGATACTTCGCAGCGACGGCGGAAGCAGCGCCGGTGCGGCGAATCGTGATCTCGATCGAATCCATGGCGGCGAGGGGCAATCCGTTATCCGCGCGGCTCAGGAGGATCAGGCCCTGGATGTTCGGCATTTGAAAGCGCGCCTGATTCTGAAAGAATCCGCCGTTCACCTTGATGCCGAAGTAGCATTCCAGGCCGCCGGCCTTGATGTGGAACTCGCCATCGGGGGCGTTGACGTGGGCGAGCGCGGGCTCGAGCGACGCGCCTTCGGCATGCAGGCGAAAGGCTCGCTCCACGACCGGGATGTAATCGGCGAAATCGAGCAGCGAGGCGACTTCGGCGCGCGTGAGCAACAGCATGAACCCCAGCATGGGCAGCACCGGCACTGCCTGTCAAATCGATTCGAAAAAGCGCTTGGGATCGGCAAAAGCGATCAGCGCTGGAGATCCTTTTGCATGCGCCAATGGACGATGGAATCGAACAGCGTCGCCGATTGATCGACGAGCCGGTAGCCGTGAGCCCGATAAAAGTCGACCGCTGATTCGCGCGCGTTCAGCACGATCCTGCGGGCGTGATGCTCGCGCGCGTGGGCTTCAAGAGCGTCCAGAATGCGGCTGCCGATTCCCTGCCGCGCGTAAATTTCTTCGACGGCCATGAAGCGCACCTGCGCTTCGTCGCGCGAATTGAAATGAAGCCGTCCCGTGCCGGCGAGCTTTCCTTCGATCCAGGCCGTCAGATGAAATGCGTTGGATTCGTGCTCGTCGCGGCCGGTTTCGCGGACCTGCGTCCAGCGTTCGCGAAGGACGCGCCAGCGCAGGTCGTAGTACAAATCCCACTCCGGCGGGCTGGCGGGTTCGCGAAGCTCGATCTCCATTTCCTCATCAATCTTACGCGAGCACGGCGTGGCGAACGGCGGCGTGTTCCACGATTTTATCGGTGGCCTTGAGGCCGCTGCCGGTGAGGAAGATCACAACGTCTTCGTGCGGGGCGATGACGCCGTCGCGAACCAGTCTGCTGAGCGCGCCTGGAGCGGCCGCCGAGGTCGGTTCGACATACACGCCAAGGCGTCCGAGCGATTCGAGTGTCTCCCAGACCGTGTCGTCGGAAACCACACGCACCACGCCGTTCGACCCGCGGATCGCTTGAAGAATGTCCTTTCCGCGAACAGGCTGCGCGACAGAAATTCCTTCGGCCGCAGTGGGACGCTTCGCTCTTGCGGGAATATCGTCGAGTCCCGCGGCCCAAGCGTGATAGATAGGGTCGCAGCCTTCCGATTGCACGGCGGCGAGCCTCGGCATGGAGTGCGTGATTCCGGCGCGAAGAAGATCCGCGAAGCCAAGATAGAGTCCCAGGAGCAATCCGCCGCCGCCCGCGGGCGTGATCACCCAATCCGGCGGCTGCCAGTTGCGCTGCTCGGCGATCTCATACGCCGCGGTCTTCATGCCGGCCAGAAAATACGGACTCCAGTTGTGGCTTGCGTAGAAAATTCGGCCGGCGGCTTCCCACGCGGCTCGGGCGGCGTCTTCGCGCGAGCCCGGAATCTTTTCAAGATGCGCGCCGTACATTTCGATCTGCGCGGCTTTCCCGGCTGACGTGCTGGAGGGAATGAAGATTCGCGCGCGGATGCCGGCGAGGGCAGCGTAGCTCGCGATGGAGGCGCCGGCATTTCCGGAGGAGTCTTCGAGAATCTCAGAGACGCCCCACTCTTTGAGCTTGCTCAACATGACCGCGCCGCCGCGATCTTTGTACGATCCGCTGGGGCATAAGAAGTCGAGCTTGAGCGAAACGCGTCTTTCGGCCAATTCGCCGTCGACCAGCGGAGTGAATCCTTCGCCGAGGGTGACCGGGTCGCCCGAGATTGCCAGCGGCTCGCGATACCGCCACAGGCTGCACGGGCGCGAGGCGAGGTCGGCGGGAGAAAACATCTCGTCATGACGGAGCATGAGATAAGCACCGCATTCGCAGCGCCAGCGTGGCTCTGTTTCGGGGAATGCGGCGTTACAGGTGGAGCAGACAAGCATAAGGCAGCCTTAATTATGCTGGTCGGCGAAATGTCGGGGCAAATCTGAAAATCGGGCGGCTATTGATCGCTTTTGCCGATGGCAGCCGCGGATTTGCGGCGGAAATGCTGATCGAGCATTTCGACCAGCGCGAGCGCGGCGGGGCGCAGCGCCTTGGGACGCTGATAGACCACTGCAAGCGAACGCCGCAGATCGCGATGCGGGATCGGAAAGGTCTTGATGCCATGCCGTGCGCGCGCGTCGAGAAATGCGCTGTCGGGAAGAATCGACACGCCGAGTCCGCGCGCGACCATCGCCTTGACCGCCTCGGTCTCGGCGAGTTCGATCGCGACTCTCGGCGTGATCCGCTCCTTGAACAGAAACCGATCGATCAGTTTGCGCGTGTTCTGGCCGCGACGCGGAAGAATGAAACGCTCCTGCGCCAGATCGGCCGCCTGAAGGCGCGCTTTCTTGGCGAGCGGATGCGACGCGGGGACGGCTCCGACGAACGATTCTTCAAACAGCACGATCCGCTCGAGTGCTGGAGAATTGAGCGGAAGCACGACCAGCGCGAGGTCCAGCGCGCCGGACCAGATTTGCGCCGCGACTTCCTGAATCGTGCCGCCGGTGATCCGCAGTTCGACGTTCGGATATTTGTGCGTGTAGTCGGCCAGGATCGCGGGCAGATGATAGATGAGCGTGGTCGAGGCGCAGCCGAAGGAGAGCTTTCCGCAGTGCGGATCGGTGACAGTCTTCGCGGCCGTTTCCGCTTCTTCGAGCATCTGAAAGATCGTCCGGCCATGTTCCAGTAGATTTTCGCCGGCGGGAGTCAGCGAAACGTTGCGGCGATTGCGGCTGAACAGCTTGACCTTCAGCGATTCTTCCAGCTCGCGGATGTGCTGGCTGACCGTCGATTGCGAAATGAACAGAGAATGACTGGCGCGCGTGAAGCTTTTCGTTTCAGCGACGGCGCGGAAGACTTCGAGCTGACGGAAGTTGATCGCCATGCGATTCAGTATAGCGATCAGTCAGCAGCAATGTTATCGGTTATTCCGCATTCGGTTTGACGGCCTTCTCGTTGCCCTCAAGGTAGCGGTCGAACCAGTAGATCTGCCATTTCATCAGCTCCACGGTGTGCTTCGGCTCGGCGCGAATGCTGTGAGGCTCGCGCGGGAAGATCACGAATTCCGTCGGGACGTGGAAATAGGACAGAGCGCGAAAAAATTCCTCGCCTTGTTCGACCGGGACGCGCTGGTCTGCGTCGCCGTGCAGCACGATGGTCGGCGTCTTGACGTTCTTGGCGTTGCGAATGGGGGAGTATTTCCAATAGAGATCGAAGTTCTCCCAGAGGTCGCCGCCGAAGTCGCGGCTGTGTCCATAGAATGCGTCGCGCACGCCTTCGACGCTGATCAGGTCAGAGATCCCGCTGAGGGTTGCGGCGGCGCGGAAGCGCGTGGTCTGGCCGACGATCCAGTCCGTCATGAATCCGCCGAAACTCTGGCCGCAGACGCCGAGGCGCGATGGGTCCACCCACGGATATTTCGCGAGCGCCGTGTCGACGCCGGTCATCAGGTCGCTGTAAGCTTTGCCGCCCCATTCCTTATCGACGCCGCGCTGGAAGGCTTGGCCGTAGCCGGAGGATCCTCGCGGATTGATCAGCAGCACGGCCCATCCGCGGCCGGCGAAGGCTCGCGCGTCGATGTTCCATGTCGGTCCCCACATCCCGTTTGGACCGCCGTGAATCATCAGAATCATCGGATATTTACGGCCTTCGGCGAATCCGGCGGGCTTCATGAAAAATCCTTCCACGCTCTGACCGTCGGAGGCGCGGATCGGCATGCGCTCCATGCGCGAGAGTTCAAGATCGGCGAGCAGCTTCGTGTTGAGATGCGTGAGTGCGCGAGCGTGTTCGCCGTTCGATCCTGCGACGAAGACATCGCCCGGCGTTGTATCGTCACCGGCAACGTAAGCGATGGCGTGCGCGGCGTGGCTTGCATTGATCTGGCGAATACTGATGTGCTCCGCGAGCGTGGTCGTCTCGGAGGTCTTGAGATCGAGGCGATAAAACGGATGCTCGCCGCGTGTGGAAGCAGTGAAGTCGATGGTGCGGTCGTCTTCGGTCCATTCGAGATCGGCCGGGTAAGTCACCGTCCTGCTGGCCAGGCGATGCGTATGGGCGGCGACGTCGGTCACGAAGATTTTAGGGATCGACACCTCATCTTCGCTCGAGATGTACGCCAGAAATCTCCCGTCGTGCGACCATCGCAGGTCGTGGATGTTGACCTCGGGCGATGAAAGCTGCTCGGGCGTTCCCCCGTCAGGCGCGATGGCGTAGAGCGCACTGTTGCGCATCAACGACGCACCCGCGCGCGTTACGACGTAAGCGATCCGCTTCCCGTCGGGCGACCATTGCGGATCGGCTTCCTCGCTCTGCTCGCCCGAAGTCAGCGGGCGCGTCTTGCCGGAGAGATCGGCAATCCAGAGATGAGCTTTGCGATCGTCGAAGAAACCGGAGCCGTCCAGTTTGTAGGCGGGATTCGTGTAGTCGCGCACGTCGCTCCGTTCCTTGCCCGCGGGAAAATTGTCGCTGGGGCTGGTCCGGCTGACGCAAACGAACTGGCGGCCGTCGGGCGACCACTGAAACGCGCTGAGGCCGTTCTTGAAATCCGTGATCTTGCGCGGCTCGCCGCCGGTCATCGGCAGGATCCAGATCTGAGTGCGTTGAAGAGCGCCGGTCTGCGAATCGTGGCGCGCAGAAAGGAACGCGAGCGATTGACCGTCCGGGCTCCAGCGCGGTGACGTGGAACTTTCGGCGTTGGTGATCGGCCACGGCTGGCGGCTGCCGTCGATGGGAGCGAGCCATATTTCAGAGCGGCGCCGATTGGCCTTGCGATCGATGGCGCTGATCGTGAATGCGACCATTGTTTCGTCGGGAGAGATCTGCGGATCGGCAGGGACTTCGACGGAGAAAAAGTCGTCGGGCTGGAGTCCGCGCTTTCCGGCCGCCATGGCTGCGCAGGACATTGCAACAAAAATCGCAAGAAGTGTTTTCATAGAACCAGTCCCTCCAGGGTTGTTCTTTCCGCCGGTGCGCGGCGATCGCACAGGATAACGCCGTTGCGGATCACCATGAGCGGCGATCGCAAATAGATCATGTCGATCAGCGGATTCCCGCGCAGGACGATCAGGTCCGCCGCGAATCCGACTCTGATTTGGCCGATGCTTTCCTGTTTCAGGCAGCGGGCCGCATCGCATGTGGCGGCTCGCAGCGCGTCCGCGCAGCTCATTCCGGCTCTGACGAATTCGCCGAGCTCGTCGGCCAGAGAATCGAAAGCCGTGCGCGCAACGCCGCAGTCGCTCCCCGCGATCAGCGTGACGCCCGCGTCGCGAAACCGCGCGATGTGCTCGCGGCGCGCCTCCAGACGCGCGACGGCGTTGTGGTCGCGGCCATTGCGCGAACCCGTTTCGCGAATCGTGCGCGCAATACGGACACCGGAAATCGCGGTAGGGCTGACGACAATCCCTCGATCGCGGATGCTCGCGGCGGTTTCGGGATCGAAGCCCGGAGAGCCGTCGGGGCTGGTGAAACTGGCGTGCTCGATCGTGTCCGCTCCCGCCTCGATTGCGCGGCGGATACTTTCGGTCGCGTGACAATGAACGGCAACCTGCAGTCCGTTCGCGCGCGCGGCGCGAACAGCCTCGCGCATGATTTCGGCCGGAAGATCGGCTTCGGCGGGCGACGTTCCCGGTGTCAATCCTCCGCCGGAGGCGATCAGCTTGACGAACGCTGCGCCATGCCGAGCCTGAAGTTCGACTGCCCGCGCCGCGTCGGCTGGTGTAGCGACTTCGATCCCAAAGAAGTGGCAGTGTCCCGCCGGGCGCGTCAGCGGCGACCCAGCCGCCAAAATTCGCGGCCCGGCGATCTCACCGCGCTCGATGGCTCGCGCGAAGCGAAACACCAGGTCGCCCGGACCGCCGCAATCGCGGACCGTTGTGATTCCCGATTCGATCGCCAGCGCGGCATTTGCGGCGGCGACACGCATCCGCGCCGTCTCGTCGGCGGCGAGAAATGTTTCGAGCGGGGCAGCGCCGCCGTCGAGGAAAAGATGGACGTGAGCATCGATGAGCCCGGGGCAGACGAACAGACCGGCGAGGTCGATTTCATTGTCATAGCGGCTCGCCACAGGCGCCTCAAAGCAGCCTTTCCGGATCGCGATCGGTTCCCCGGGGCGCGCTACGCCGGCCTCGACATCGATGAAGACGGCATTGCGGATCAAAAGAGACGAGGGCATTCGCGAGGCTCGCCTGTCATTGTAAGGACCGTTCTTCAAAGAACACAAATCGATAAATGACATGACCACATATCGGTTATCTGAATGGCGCGGCGGCTCGACCTAACATCGTCCGAACCGATGACCGGAGTCCACCAATATCGATTTGACACTCCGAGCGCGGCAAGCCGATACTCAGGCCATGCGCTATGCTCGCCTGCTCCCACTCCTGGTTTCCGTGTTCGCCGCCGCACAGGACTACGATTTGGGCGCGCTCAAGTGGCGCAACATCGGGCCGAATCGCGGCGGAAGATCGCAAGCGGTGGCAGGCAGTGCGCAGCGTCCTCTCGAATACTACTTCGGCGCGACGGGCGGAGGATTGTGGAAGACCACCAATGGAGGAGTGACGTGGTTTCCGGTTACCGACGGACAGATCCGCAGTTCTTCGGTGGGCGCGGTTGCGGTCGCTGAATCGAATCCGGACAGTGTCTATCTCGGCATGGGCGAGACGGAGTTACGCGGCAACATCATGCAAGGCGATGGAGTCTATAAATCGACCGACGCTGGAAAGACGTGGAAGCACATCGGCCTTGCCGACACGCAGGCGATCGCGCGCATCCGCGTGGATCCCGCGAACCCCGAGATCGTTTATGTCGCGGCACTGGGGCATCCGTATGCGCACAATGGCGAACGCGGTGTGTTTCGCTCGACCGACGGCGGCGCGACCTGGAAAAAGGTCCTCTATCGCGACGATCATGCCGGCGCCGTGGATCTCTCGATGGATCCGAAGAATCCGCGCGTGTTGTTCGCGTCGTTGTGGGATGCGTACCGGACGCCGTGGACGCTCTCGAGCGGCGGGCCTTCCAGCGGATTATTCAAGTCGACTAACGGGGGAGACTCGTGGACCGAAATCACGCGAAGTCCCGGGATGCCCAAGGGCACCATCGGCAAGATTACGGTGGCGGTGTCGCCGGCCGATTCGAATCGCGTGTATGCGCTGGTGGAGGCCGACGACGGCGGGCTGCTCCAATCGAACGACGCAGGCGCGACATGGAAGCTGGTGAACGAGGATCGCAACATCCGGCAGCGCGCATTTTATTTTTCACGAATCGCCGCCGATCCCAAACGCCGCGACACGATCTACGCCATGAATGTCGAGATCTACAGATCCGATGACGGCGGGAAAACGTTGCAACTGATGCATACGCCGCACGCGGATCATCATGACCTGTGGATCGCGCCGAACGATTCGCAACGCATCGCGGCGAGCGACGACGGTGGCGGATCCGTATCGACCGACGGCGGCAAGACATGGACGCAGCAAGACTATCCGACCGCGCAGTTGTATCACCTCGCCACGACGGCGGAATTTCCCTATCATGTCTGCGGTGCGCAGCAGGACGACGGGACGTCGTGCGTACCAAGCGACCGGGCGTTGAACATGCGCGATCCGCGGTCGCCCGCGGGCCAGTGGATGTATCCGGCGGGCGGCGGCGAAGGCGGGGGCGGGGAAGCCGGCTACGTCGCGCCCGATCCGAAAGATCCGAACATCTTTTATAGCGGCGATCAGGCGGGCATCCTGACGCGCTACGACCGGCGAACCGGGCAGACGCGATCGATCACCGTTTATCCGATGTTTTTTTCCGGCATGCCCGCGAGCGCGCTGAGAGAGCGCTGGCAGTGGACCTTCCCCGTCGTTTTTTCGCCGGTGGAGCCGAAGACGATTTATACGTCGTCGCAGCACTTGTTTCGCAGCACGTCGCAGGGACAGAAGTGGGAGATGATCAGTCCCGACCTGACGCGCAACGATCCCAAGACGCTGGGCGATTCGGGCGGCCCGATCACGAAAGATCAGAACGGCCCTGAAATCTACGGCACGATTTTTTCGATCGCTCCGTCGCGGCGCGAAGCGAACACGATCTGGACCGGATCGGACGACGGCCTGGTCCACATCACGCGCGATGGCGGGAAAAATTGGTCCAACGTGACGCCGCCGGGGATGGGCGAATTCAACCGCGTCAGCATGATTGAAGCGTCGCCGAACGATCCCGCGGCGGCCTACGTCGCCGCGAAGCGATACCAAATGGACGATCGCGCGCCGTATGTTTTCAAGACGCACGATTACGGAAAGACCTGGGAGAAGATTGTCACGGGCATCCGCGGCGACGATTTTGCGCAATCGGTTCGGGAAGATCCGCGGCGCGCCGGGCTTCTGTATGCCGGAACAGAGCATGGGATTTATGTTTCCTGGGACGACGGCGCGCACTGGCGGTCGCTCTCACTGAATCTGCCGGATACGCAGGTGTCCGACATCGTGGTCGAAAATGACGATCTGGTGATCGCGACGCACGGCCGCGCGTTCTGGATTCTCGGCGATATCGGGATGCTCCGCCAGTTCTCGACTGAAATTTCGCAGCGTCCCGCGTATCTGTTCGAGCCGCGGCCGGTGATCCGCTCCGTGACCGCCGCGGTGATCGACTATTATCTGGCGCGTCCGGCCGACAAGGTCACGCTTCAGATTCTGGACGCGCGGGGCCAAATCGTCCGGTCGCTGGAAACTCCGGCGGCGAAACAATTGGGCGCGCGGGCAGGATCGAATCGCTTCACGTGGGATCTGCGTTATCCGGGCGCGATCACGTTCCCGGGCATCGTGCTTCGTTATGCGACGCCGGGACAAGGTCCCATCGCGCCCCCGGGAGAATATCAGGTGCGGCTGATCGCGAACGGCGTGACGGAGACGAAGCCGCTGATCGTGCGGCGGGATCCGCGACTGGCCAATGTGAGCGATGCCGATCTGCAAAAGCAGTTTCAACTCGCAATACAGATCCGCGACGAAACCGCGCGGGCTCATGAGGCGATTATTCAGATTCGCTCGATCAAAGACCAGTTGAGCCAGCGGATGCGGGCGTCGAAAGACGCGGAAGCGTTGCGGCTGGCGTCGGCGATTCGCTCCAAGCTCGACGAAGTGGAGCAGGATCTATATCAGACGAAGAATCGCAGCCCGCGCGACACGCTGAATTATCCGATCAAACTGAACAATCAGCTCGCGGTGCTGCAGAACCTGGTTGACATGGGGGACAATCCGCCCACCGATCAGGACTATGCGGTTTTCGAGGAGCTGAAGGTGCGTCTCCATCAGATCCTCGCGCGGCTGGACCGGGTGAATGCGGATGATCTCACGCAGTTCAATCAGCGCATGGCCGCCGAGAAACTCGATCCGGTTAAGCCAAAGTAGCTTCGGCTGCAAGATCCGTGCGGCGCTGCCGGGCACGAAGTTTTTTCCACCACATGTAATATCCGGTGATGGCTTGAATCACGAGCATCATGCTCGAGAGCGACATCAGAGTCTTGGTGAGTAGGCCGTATACGTCGCCCGTATGGATCGCACGATTCCAGATGATCGTGCGCGTGCCGGCGGCGACCGTGCGCGAATTCTGCTCGCTCAAAACCTTGCCGTCGTACTGATCGACGTTCACCCAGCTTCGTCCGCCGGGCGTCAGGTCTTCGGGGAAATGCAGTGCGATTACATAAGACGCCTTCGGATTCGCGGGCAGCGAAATCGCGAGAGTTTGCGTTCCGGGAATCGCGTTGAGAGCGATTTGCACGGCCTGATCCACCGTGACGGGCGCGGCGCCCTTCGGCCCGGAGGACGCGACATTTTTCGCGATCTTATGCGTTCCGGCGCGATGATGCAGGCTCTGCTCGATGCTGTCGTCGAAGTGCACAACGATGCCGGTCGCGCCGAGCACCAGCAGGAACGCCGCCGAATAAATTCCCGCCGTATTGTGCAGATCGAAATGGAAACGGCGGATGCCGGCGTCGAATTTGACGCTCGCGCGCTTCAACGGCCACCACAGATAAATGCCGGAAAGAACCAGGAACAAGAGAACGCCGGTCGCGATCGCCACGATATTGCCGCCAGGTGGGCCCATCAAGAGGCGCAGGTGGATCGAATGGATCGTCGAGAGCGGCGTTGCGGGGCTGCGCTCGCCGAGGATCGCCCCAGTGTAGGGGTTGAGAAAGACCTGCTTCGGACCTTTGATGTTGAATTGCGCGGAGTCGTCGGGACTCTGTGGCATGCGGATGAATCCGATCTTCTGGCCGGGATAGGCTCGCGACGCAGCCTGAAAAATTTCGGAAACGGGCAGGGTTTGGCCTTGCGGAGCCACGCGAAACAGCGCCGGATTCATCAGGCGATCCAATTCCGGTTCGAAGGCCATGATGCTTCCCGTAACGCCGATGATCACGACGAAAATCCCGACGATCAATGCGAAATACAGGTGCAGGTTGAAGAGCAGTTTTCTCATGGGCGTCCTGAGTCATGCTAGTGGCAACTCGCGTGGAGTGTCAAATCGATTGTGGCGCAGTCGACTGATCGGTTTGGTCCATGAAGTCGCCATTCGGCCGATATCGATAAAACCGATCATTCATGCATCATCTTTTCGATTTGACAGGAATGAAATGTAGGGTCATAACAAAGTATGCCAATCTCGCTTAGGCCCCTGGCGGTTACGTTTGTCGTTTTGCTTGCGGCGTGTTCGTTGTTTGCGCAGACAGGAACCGCGACTCTTTCCGGATCCGTGACCGACCCGAGCGGCGCCGTCGTTGTCAACGCGCAGGTGCGCGTCGTCAATGCGGATACGAACGTGGTTCAGACTACGCACACCAATCAATCGGGTTTGTACGTCTTCCAGAGTCTGGCTCCTGGCCGTTACCGGCTGACCAGCAAGAGCGAGGGCTTTAAGGAATTCGTCGAAGAGGGCTTGATTCTTCACGTGCAGGACACCGTGACGGTAAACCTGAAAATGGAACTCGGCTCCGCGGCGGAAAGCGTCACGGTATCCGCGGATACACAACTGGTGAACACGCAGGATGCGACGGTGGGAACGGTGGTGGAGCGGCAGATCGTCGAGAATATGCCGCTGAACGGGCGGAGTTTTCAGGGGCTCATCACGCTGACTCCCGGTGTCAGTACCGTGGGCGCGACTTCCGGCACGCCGGGCCAGTTTGTCGTGAACGGGCAGCGCTCCGATACGAATTACTTCACCGTGGACGGCGTGAGCGCGAATGTCGCCGCGCCGGTGCTGGGCTCGATCAATTCGAACGGCGCGGGCGCGACGCCCTCGACGACGGCGGGCGGCGGATTCAATAACATGGTGTCGATCGATGCGATGCAGGAGTTTCGCATCTCCACCTCGAGCTTCGCGCCGGAGTTCGGACGCACGCCGGGCGCGCAGATTTCTCTTTCATCGCGCTCCGGAACCAATTCGTTCCACGGCGACGTGTTCGAATATCTGCGCAACACCGTGCTCGATGCGAACGACTGGTTCCTGAACGCGCAGCGCAAACCTCGCGGTGTGGTGCGTCAGAACGATTTCGGCGGAGTGGTGGGCGGGCCGATCAAGAAAAACAAGCTGTTCTTCTTCGCGTCGTATGAAGGACTGCGCCTCGCCGCGCCGTCGCCCGCGGTGAAGCCCGTGCCGACGCAAGCCGCGCGCGCACTGGCCGCGTCCACCAATGCCAACGGCGTGGTCGGATATATGGCGCAATTCCTGAACGCCTATCCGCTGCCGGACGGCAATCCGTCGACCCCGTGCGTTTCCGCGACCACCTGCGTCGCGAACTACACCGCGACACTTCCCGGAACCGCGAACCTGGACGGCACCAGCGCGCGCGTCGATTACAGCTTGAACGACAACAACAAGCTGTTCGGACGCTATGCTCATTCGCCTTCGAACACCACTTCGGCGACCTCGGTTTCCCTGACCGCGCTGCAGGGCGGCAACGATGTCTATACCGCCGGCTGGAGCGACACGATCGGCGCGTCGATGAACAACGATCTGCGTTTTAACTTCACGCACACGACGTTCGTGATCGAAAAGAACCCGATCAACTTCAAGGGCGACTTGAGCACGATTTTCCCAGCCGGGTATGCCCAGCCGCCATCGGCCTACCAGTTCAGCCAGATGGCGATTCAGGTCGGGGCCTTCGCGGGGGGAGTCGACACATTCCTGCTCGCGCCCGCGAACGCGAACAACGGCAACGACCAGATCAACGTGACCGATGCGTTCAGTTATCTCAAGGGATCGCACGCGCTCAAGTTCGGCGTCGATTTCAGGCAGTTGAACCCCGCTTATGACCAGTCGAATTTCAACTGGAACAATCAGTTCAACGGAACCAGCAATTGTCCTGGCGGAACCCCGGGCTACATTTGCGGTCTCGCGAATCTATCGAATATCCAGCACAACATTCCGCAGCAATTCCGTTTTCGCGAGTTTTCCGTCTTCGCGCAGGACACCTGGAAGATCTCGAATCGCCTGACTCTCACCTATGGCCTGCGCTGGGAAATCAATCCGGCCGCTATTTCGACCAACGGGCACCCCGGATTTTCCGTGGATCCGTCGGGCTTCAGCCTCGCGAATCTTTCGACGTTCCAGCTCAACTCGTTCGGGACGCCCGCCTATCCCATCCGATGGGGCAGTGTCGCGCCTCGCGTCGGCGCGGCCTATCAGCTCTCCACCAATCCGAAGTGGGGCCGCGTTCTCAGAGCCGGCTACGGACTGTTCTACGACACGGGGCATCAGGCGTTTGCGATCGCCAGCAACCCTTACAGCGGCCGGACCAATAATCTGACGCTTGGCCCGCCTAGCGTGCCCTTCCCGGTTTCGGTGAGCAACGCGCAGTTCGTCACGCCGCCCGAGGTAAATCTCACTCTGCCGATCAACGGCCAGACCGACAACTTGATCGATCCTTCCTACACGCTGCCCTACGCGCATGAGATGAATGTTTCGCTCGAGCAGCAGCTGGGCGGACGGCAGAGCCTCACGGTCAGTTACGTGAGCGCGTTCGGACGGCGATTGCTTGGCCAGGTGGTGATTCCACCGAACAAGGGCAATCCCAAAGTGCTGGGCGCGTCAGGCGTCGGCGACACGCTGAACATTTACGGCAACTATTCGAGCTCCGATTACAATTCGCTTCAGGGGAAATTTCAGCGCCAGTTCTCGCACGGCTTCAGCGCCCTGGCGACGTATACCTGGGCGCACTCGCTCGACGATCAATCGACCAACGTGAATACAAACCTGTCCGGATCTTCCGGAATCAGCCTGCCCACGGCCGCGAACCTCGCTTCCGGTCTTCCGTTTGTTCTGCTGCGCGCCAGTTCTGACTTCGATATTCGACAGGCCGTGGGATTTTCGATCGTTTACGATGTCCCCACCTTTTCGCAGAATCGCTTCGTGAAGGCGGCTTTCGGCAACTGGTCGGTGGACCCGATTTATCACTACCAGACCGCACTTCCCATCGACATCATCGCCAACGCGACGAGCAACATCGGCGGACTCAGCAGCGTGACGCAGCGTCCGCAGTTGATCCCCGGCGTACCGGTTTATCTGTCCTGCCCGAAGTGTCCCGGCGGCGAGCAGATCAATACGGCGCCCGTCAGCGCAGCCACGGCCGCCGCAGCCGGATGCGCGGCTCCGACGGCGACCAATGCCAAAGGCGCGTTCTGCACTCCGCTGCCTGCCGGCACACAGGCTGTCTCCGGCAACTTCGGACGCAACGTCCTGCGGGCGTTTCCGCTGGGCGAACTCGATCTTTCCCTGCATCGCGATTTCGTGTTCACCGAAAGCATTCGGCTGCGATTCCAGGGCGACATGTTCAACGTCTTCAATCATCCGAATTTCGGTCCGCAAGGCACGAATATGTTCACCTCGACGTTCGGCGTCGCCACCAGCATGGCGAATAGCAGCCTGGGCGCGGCGTCCACCAGCGGCGCGGGATTCAGCCCGATTTTCAACACCGGCGGACCGCGTAACTTCCAGTTCTCTCTCAAGCTCTATTTCTAGAACGATGAAATTTGTATTGCTCGCCACTCTGCTCTCGATTTCTCTTGTGGGAGCCGGCAAACCGCTGGTAGTCGTCGTCAACGCGGGCGACTCCACCGCCACCGTGTTCGAAGCGACGCGCATCAGCACCGGCGATCCGTCGCTCAGCGCGCTCAAAGTCGTCCCGACCGGCAAAGGTCCCAACGAAGTCTGCATCGCTCCCGATGGAAGACGCGCGTTTGTTTCCAATCGCGGCGACGTGTCCATCACCGTTATCGATCTCGACGCACTCGCCGTGGCTTTCACCATCACCGACCCGGCGATGAAGAATCCCGACGGATGCGTGGTGGATCCGTCAGGCGCGAAACTCTATGTTGCGGCAGCCGGATCCGAGTCTCTTTTCGTCTTCGCGACGGCCGACGGACGCAAGCTCGCGCAGATCGTCACGGGACACGAGCCGCGCCGCGTTCTGCTTTCTCCGGATGCGCGCCGGCTGTACGTCAGCAACGGTGAAGAAAAGTTCGTGACCGTGATCGATCCCAATACCAACAAATCCGTCGGGACGATCAAGGCGGGCCGCGACAATCGCGCCTTGACGTTCACTGCCGACGGAGAATTTCTCGCCATCGCCAACGTCAGCGACGACACGGTTCAGTTCGTCAAGCCCGGGGCGAGCGATTCCGAATTGATCGTCGGAGTCTCGCGATCGCCACAGCGGTTACTGGCGGTCCCATCCAAGCAGGCGATCTTCGTGATCGGTCGATTCGACGGAGTATTAGGAATTCTGGAAGCACGCCCGAAGAACAAGGAGTTCGGGCGGCAGATTTCGTCGATCCCCATCGGAAAAGGTCCCTGGGGCATGGCTCTCAGCGCGGCCGGCGATTGTATTTATGTCACCAACACGTCCGACAATACGGTTTCCGTCGTCGATCTGCGCCTGATGAAAGTTCTCTTCAATATTCCGGCCGGAAAATCTCCCATGGGGCTTGCGGTCCGATGAAATTTGCCGTCCCGCTGGTTTTCGCGATGGCGACATTCGCGCAGGTGGCGCCGCAGCCTGCAATTCCCGCCATCGTCAAAGCGTTCGACACGCATCCTGTCGTCGCGATCGGCGAATCGCACGGGCTTCGAGAGGCAGGCGATTTCTACATCGCGTTGATCCGCGACCCGGCGTTTCAGTCCAAAGTGAACAATATCGTGATCGAATTCGCCAGCCGCCGTTCGCAGCCGGTCGTCGATCGATATATCAACGGAGAGAATGTGCCGCCGCCGGAACTAGCGCACATCTGGCGCGACACCACGAAGGTCTTCGGATGGGAATCGCCGATCTATCGCGATCTGCTCGCGGCCGTGCGCGAAGTGAATCGATCCTTGCCGCCGGCGCGGCGTCTACGAGTGCTCGCTGGCGACGCGCCGATCGATTGGAAAAGAGTCACAACGAACGAACAGTGGGGAGAATTTCAGCCCAACAACGAGTCGTTCGCGAAAGTGATTGACGACGAAGTGCTCGCGAAACGTCGCCGCGCGTTGGTGATCCTGGGATCCAATCATTTGACTAAGGGCGGCGATCGCGACCGTGACCAGGACACCACCACGCTGGTCGAACAGAAATATCCACACTCGATGTTTGTCGCGCTCCTCATCTACAGCGCTCCCAACGACGCTCGCCAGCAGATGGCCGCATGGACGCCTCCCGCCCTGTTCCCGGTTGCCGGCACGTGGGTCGCTCCACTCGCCTATGGAAAACGCCAGTTGAGCGACAGCGCCGATGCGATTCTCTATCTCGGCCTGCCGCTCAAGACGGTCGATCCCGACTGGTCGAGCTACGCGAACGATCCCGATTACATGAAGGAACTCGACCGTCGTTCGCGCATCGAATGGGGCTGCGGTTTCGATCAGGAACGTTGGAAGAAACATCAGCGCCCCTGCCCCTGATGCAGCGGTTATTCTTACATTCATGGACATCACCCGTCGTGGATTCGCGGCCGGCGCAATCGCCGCCGTCGCCGCCAGTGCAGCGGGCTCGGATCAACTGACCGACCTCTCGATTGCCGAAGCTTCCGCGCGCATCCGCCAGCGCAGTGTCACCTCGACTCAGTTGACGGAAGCCTGTCTCGCCCGCATCGAAAAATACAATCCGCGCGTGAACGCTTTCATCACCGTGATGAGCGATCGCGCACTCGCCCAGGCCCGCGATCTCGATGCCGAGCAGCGTGCCGGAAAGTTTCGCGGACCGCTCCACGGAATCCCGATCGGCCTGAAAGATCTGATCGACACGGAAGGCGTCCGCACCACTGCCGCCAGCGCCGTTTTCGCCGACCGCATTCCCAAAGAGGACGCGGAGGTGGTGCGCAAGCTGAAAGCGGCCGGCGCGGTTCTCATCGGCAAGCTCAACATGCACGAGTTCGCCTATGGCGCGACTTCCGTCCCCAGCCACTTCGGCCCCGTTCACAATCCGTGGAAGCTCGACCATATCGCGGGCGGCTCCTCCGGCGGATCTGCCGCGGCCGTCGCCGCCCGCTTGTGTTTCGGCGCGCTCGGTTCCGATACCGGCGGATCCGTCCGCCAGCCTTCGTCGTATTGCGCCCTTGCCGGATTAAAGCCGACTTATGGACGCGTCAGCACGCGAGGCGTCGTTCCGCTTTCCTGGTCGCTTGACCACATCGGCCCGATGTGCCGCACCGTCGCCGACGCCGCGATTCTGCTCGGCGGCATCGCCGGTTACGATCCGCTCGAAACCACCAGCATCGACGCTCCGGTCCCCGCTTACACGCAAGCGATGCGCATCAAGACATCGTCGTTGCGCCTCGGCATTCCGCGCACTGTTTTTTATGAAAAGCTCGATCCCGAAATCGAGGCCGCCGCGAATGCCGCAATCGAAGTTCTGCGCAAACTGACGTCCGGAGCGCGCGATGTCGAACTTCCCGCGATCGGAAACCTGCCTGTGCTGGGAGCCGAGGCGTATTCCTACCACCTGCCGTATTTCTCCAAAACTCCCGAGCTGTATCAGCCGATGACGCGCGATCGGTTGGAACGCAACGCGCACGTCACCGCCGACGCCTATATCCGCGGCCGCCGCGATCTCGACCGCCTACGCCGTGAAGTCACCGCCGTTTTCTCTAGCGTCGATCTTCTCATCACGCCGACGACGCCGGTCCCGCCGTCGCCGATTGAAGGATCCGGCTCGGACATCACCGCGGGGGGAGCATCTTCGTCTCTGCGAAATACGTCTCCCTTCGATGTCTACGGCCTGCCGACGATCTCCGTCCCGTGTGGATTCACTGCCTCGGGCCTGCCGATCGGCATTCAGATCAGCGGTCCGAATTTCGCCGAAGCGCGCGTCCTCGCACTGGCGCACGCGTTTGAGCAGGCCACCACTTGGCATACGCGCCGTCCGCCGGAGTTCTGAATTATTTGCCTGCCGGCAGAGGAGCGCCTTCGCGGATCTCGTCCGTCGCGCGCTTCACCACCTGATCGCCGGCTTTTAAGTTTCCCATCACTTCAACCAGGTCGCCGTCTGCCGCGCCCTTCGTGACGTTGACCCACTCCGCGTGCCCATCCCGATCGCGAACCACGAAAGTGCGCTCCGTCGTGGTCACGACACTCGTCTTCGGCACGAACAATCCTGGCCGCGAGCGGCGAACCGGCCACTGAATGGACGGATACATCCCCGGCGCCAGCGATCCATCGCGATTCATCGCGTCCAGTTCCACCGCCATCGTGCGGCTCTTCTGGTCGACCGCGTGAGAAATCCGCGCGACCACGCCTGTGTAAGTCCGTTCCGGAAATGCGGGCACACGAAACGAGACCTGCGCGCCTTTGACGATCGAGCCAGCGTCCTCTTCCGGTACCGCGGCGATCACGCGCAGATGCGAGATTTGCTGCAGCGTCACCAACACCGGGTCCGCGCCGGGACCCACCAATGCGCCGGGATGCACGAATCGCTCCGTCACCACTCCTTCGAACGGCGCCGTGATTCGCAAGTACGCCTCAAGATCCCGCAGCGCGCGCGCGGCCGACTCGGTCGCCTGTTCCGCCTGCTGACGCGATTGCACCACTGCCTTCGCCGCGTCCACCTGCTTCGACGCCTGGATCACCTCGTTGCCCGCGACCGCGCCCGGGGTCTCCGCGGCTTTCTTCAGGAAATCGAAATTGGCTTGCGCCGCAGCCAACTGCGCGTCCGCCTGTACGCGATCCGAATGCGCGGCCTGGATCCTCGACTCTGCCTCTGCGATCTGCGCCTTCATCTCCGGGGCCGACAATTCCGCCAGCAGATCGCCCTCTTTCACGACACTGCCGCGATCCACCAGGATGCGGTCTACGTAACCGCGAACCTTCGCGTGAATCGGAACCGTCAGGAAGGGCTGAATCTCGCCCGGCAACTCGATCGTCTTCGAAACCGGCTTCGACACCACCGCCGCCAGTTCGATGCTTTGGGCGGAAACCGTCACCGCCATCAACAGCACGCTAATGCGCTTCATAGTATCGGCTCGCTGGATCCATCGGGTTAAGCGATGGAGAAGTTGTGGACGCCCTGCGCTGCAGAACGGCGTAGATCGCCGGGAGCACCGTGAGAGTGGCGAACGTCGATGCGATCAATCCGCCGATCACCGCGCGACCCAGCGGAGCCGACTGCGCCCCGCCCTCGCCGAATCCGATCGCCATCGGCACCATTCCGAAAATCATCGCAGCCGCCGTCATGAGAATCGCGCGCAGGCGGCTGGCTGCTCCGTCCTGCGCCGCGTCTAATGTGTTCCGCCCATCGCGTCGCGCGCGTTCCGCGAACGTCACCAGCAGGATCGAATTCGCCACCGCGATCCCGATCGCCATAATCGCCCCCATGAAGGACTGCACGTTCAGCGTGGTCGCCGTGAATCGCAGCATCAGCAGGACTCCACACAGCACCGCTGGAATCGTCAGCACGATCGCCAACGCCAGCCGGAGCGACTGAAAATTCGCCGCGAGCAATAAAAAGATCGCCAGCACCGCCAGCAGAAGCCCGATTCTTAATCCCGAAAGCGTCTGCTCCAGCGGTGGAATCTCGCCGCGCATCTTCACGCTGACCCCGCGTGGAGGATTTCCCGCCGCCGCGATCGCCTGCTCGATCTGCCGCGCCGCTTCGCCCAGCGTGAGCCCGTGGATGTTCGCCGTCAGGCTGACGATATGTTGGCCGTTGTATCGCTCGATCAATCCCGGCATCGTCCCCAGCTTCATCGCCGCAAGATCCATCAGCCGGGCTTCCGTGCGACCGTTCTGCATCACCGGAACTTCCGCAACCTCGTCGACGCTCTGAATCCGGTTCTGCGGCAACTGGACCTGAATCTGAAACGCATTTCCCGATCCCGGATCGCGCCAGTAATTCGGCTGGGTGAATCTCGACGACGACGTCGCCGGCACCACCGATCGCACCACGTCCGACATCGTCAATCCGAACTGGCCGGCGCGATCGCGATTGATATTGATATCGAGCGTAGGAAAATCGGAGGCTTGAGCGATCTGCAGGTCGCGCAGAAAATCGAGCTTCGCGAGCTGCGCCTGCACCTTTTGCGCGTGCGCGTAATCGTCCGCCAGGCTGATCCCCTGGATCGCGACTTCCACAGGCGTCGGCGATCCGAAGCTCATCACCTGGGTCACAATGTCTCCGGCTTCGAAGGACACGCGCGTTCCCGGAAGCTCCTTTGCCAGGTTCGCGCGCAATCGCTCGCGAAGGTCTTCGCCGCGCGGCGCCTGCGGTTTCAGTGCGATTTGAATAATCGCCTCCTGCGGACCGCTGGTGAACAGATGGATCAGATCCACCGGATAGCTGGACGGAACCACGCCGACAAAGTCGCTCGTGATCTCGACATTATCGGGCCCGGCCTCGCGCTTGATCACGTCCAGCGCGCGGAGCACGATGCGCTCGGTCTCTTCAATCCTGGTCCCGGTGGGCGCCCGCAATCGGATCCGCATCAACGGCGCATTCGCGTCCGGAAAAATCTCCGTCCCCATCCGCGGCAGCAACACGTAGACCAGCCCGATCGCCACGATCAGATAGATCGCCACCAGTGGCCACCGCAACTTCAACGTCACACCGAGATAGCGCGTGTACAGTGACCGCAGCCATCCGAAAAATCCTTCGCGCTCCTCGCCGCGATGCCCTTCGCGCATCAACCATGTCGAAAAGACCGGCACCAGTGTGCTCGACAGGATGTACGACGCGACCATCGAAAATGCGACGGCCAGCGAGAGCGGCACGAAAAGCTGCCGGCCCACGCCGACCAGAAAGAACGACGGTACGAACACCGCGAGGATACACGCCATCGACAACAATCGCGCGAGCGCCGTCCGGCTGCACGCTTCCACCACCGTCCGTGCGCGCGAGACACCCGGGAGCATCTGCGTGTGGATGTTCTCGATCTCCACCGTCGCCTCATCCACCAGCACGCCGACCGCAAGAGCGAGCCCCCCGAGCGTCATGATATTGATCGTCTGGCCCGTGATCCACAGAAGAATCACGGCGCTCAGCAGCGCGAACGGAATATTCAGGATCACGATCAGCGCGCTTCGCCAGTCGCGCAGGAAGATCAGCACCATCAGCCCGGTGAGCACCGCGCCCAGCAGGCCCTCGAGCATCAGCCCGCGGATCGAATTCGTCACATATGGCGACTGATCGAACTCCAGCCGCACGTCGACATCGTCCGGCACGACTTTCTTGAACTCCGGAATCGCCGCCTTCACCGCCTGGATCACCGCCAGCGTCGACGCATCCGCGCGCTTGGTGACCGGAATATACACGGTCCGCTTGCCATCGACATGTGCATAGGCCGTGAGGATATCCGTGCCGTTCTCGATCGTCCCGATGTCGCGCAGATAGATCGTAGGCCCCGACACAGGACGAATCGGCGTGCTCAGCAGCTCGCTCAAATTGCCGCCGAGTGCCGCGTTCGTTCGCGCAATCCGTTCGACGCTGCCGGTCCACATATTTCCCGACGGCATCACCAGCGTCGCTTTGCTCACCGCCTCGATCGCCTCGTCCGGCGACACGCGATACTGCCGCAACTTGTCCGGATCGAGCGTGATCACGATCGTCCTCTGATTCCCTCCGAACGGCGGCGGCGCCGACACACCCGGTAGCGTCGCAAACAGCGGACGCACACGGTTCAGTGCATAATCCTGCAACTCGCCCTGCGTGTGCGCGGTACTCGAAAAGATCAACTGCCCCACCGCCACGCTGCCCGCGTCGAATCGGGTCACAAACGGCGGCACCGTTCCCGGCGGCATGAACGATCGCGCGCGATTCACGTAGCCGATCGTCTCCGCCATCGCCTGGCTCATGTTCGTGCCTTCGTGAAACACCAGCTTCATCAGCGCCGCGCCCTGAATGCTCTTGCTTTCGACGTGATCGATCCCCGTGATATAGAGGAAGTGATATTCGAAGTAGTAAGTCAAATATCCTTCCATCTGCGCCGGATCCATTCCGCTGTACGGCTGCGCGACGTAAATTGCCGGATCGCCGACCTGCGGAAAAATGTCGACCGGCGTGCGCTCGAGCGCGAGCGCCGCGCACAAAGCGATCGCCACCAGCGCGACCACCACAGTCATCGGACGCGATAGCGCCGCCAGAACAAGCTTCATCGCGTCGCCTCCGCCACAAAAGGTTCAATATCGCCCGCCGCCGCCGCCACCGCGAGCAGTCCGCGCCACACGCCCAACCGCGCCAGCGCGTCATCGATCTCCGCCACCGTCAGCAGCCTTTGTGTCTCCGCGACATCGTCGATCGCTCCCAATCCCGATTCATATCGAGCCTTCGCCTGCGACGCCGCCGCGCGTGCCGACGACACCTCCACCGGAGTATTCGCGCTCACGCGCCGCGCTCCGTTCAATGCCGCCGCCGCTCGATTCCATTGCCCCCGAAGATCCGCCGCGATCTGCTCGCCGCGCGCCCGTTCCGACCGGATCGACGCCGATTGCCCCGCTTCTCTCGCGCGCAGCGCCGCGAAATCCATCACCGGAAAGGTCACGGTGAAACCCACTGCGAAATCCTGCACCGTCGGACCCAACCCGTTCAATCCGCCTTGCCGCACCCCATTCAAATCCGCGCCCGACCCGCGCGCGAAGGCCGACCCCTGCGCGTAGAACCGCGGAAAGTACGACCGCTCCAGCGCGTGAAGTTGCGCGACAGCCTGTTCGACGGCCGCATTCTGCTCAATCATCGCGGGAGCCGCCGCAGCATTCAGTGCAGGCACTTCGCGCTCCGGCGCGGGCTCTAGCAATTGGCCGGGCACGGCGTCGATCTGCGCCGGATCCGCTCCCGTAAATTGCGAAAGCGTCGCGCGCGCAACATCCACCGCCTGCTGCGATTGGATCAACTGCGTCCGCGCCGCTGCCAGTTCCGCTTCCGCGCGAGCTTGATCCGCGCCCGGCCGAAGCTGCGCGCTCACCCGAGCCGCGATTACTTTCAGAAGCGCCTCCGCCCGATCGACGCCTGCCTGCGCCGCACGCACTGTTTCGCGTGCCGCGATCAGCGTGAGAAACGCATCCGACGCCGCCACCGCGACGTCGAACTGTGTCCTCTTCAGCGTTGCTTCGGAATGCGCCCGCGCCGCCGACGCCGCCGCGACGTTCGCGTCTCTCAACCCGAAATCGAACGGCTCCCAGGTGACCAGTGCGCCGGCCGCGCTGCCCCACACCGTGCCGAAATTGTTCGACCCGATCACGGGTCCCGAAATCGACGGGATCACGCTCTGCGGCAGCACCAGCCCGAATACATTGTTCCGGGTCGCGCGATTCACTTGCGCCAGTGCATCCACGCGCGGCAGATACGCGGTTCGCGCAAGCTGAATCGCCGCCGATGCCGCACTGATCTGTTCCTGCGAAACCCGAATCGACGGATAATTCTTCACCGATTCGGCCACCGCGCGGTCCAGCGTCCATTGCGCTGGCTGCGCCACAGCGCGCCCCATGGATGCCAACAGACCTGCGAACAGAGCCACGAAGAAGAGTAAGGCTCGCATCATTCTTCCTCAATCAGTTCATGAAACAGCTCACGAACTTTGGATTTCGCCGCCGCCAGCGCCTTTTTCCCCAGCGGCGTGGCCCGATACAACCTGCGCAGCGACTTTCCCTGCCGCCGCTCCGTCGACCGCAGATATCCTTTTCGTTCCAGGCTCTGAAGCAGCGGATATAGACTCCCCGGACTGATCCGATACCCATGCCGCCCCAGTTCCTCGATCATCCCCAGCCCGAAAATCGGTTCCTCCGCCGCGTGATGCAGCACATGCAGCCGGATCAGCCCCGAATAAAGATCACGATCCGCTCTTTCGTAATCTGATTTCGATTTCGACATTCGATAAGCAGTCGTATCCTATCACAAGACACACGAATTCCAGATGACAATTTCGAGGGGCTCTTCATCGAAAACGGGGGCAGTGAGCCGACTCTTTAGCTGAAACATAAGCTAAGGAGGATGTTTCCATGGACTCAGAAGCCGTGATCGGGCTGGCGAACTATGAGATCGTCAGCATCGAACACCGCGGTGGAGCAGTGCGGATTTCTGCTCGCTACAGCGGAGCCATCGCGTGCCCGGATT